>NZ_JAQGLK010000085.1 GCF_028292925.1 Sphingomonas bacterium | reverse complement strand
CTGGAGCGGCTGCTGGACGGAACCGAGCCACGCATCGGCAAGAGCCGGGCGGCGCCCGGGCCGGGCGACGCCGCCGACAGCCCCGGCGGCGTTCTTGGCTGACGTTGAACCGGGCACAACGGCCGAGGATGCGATCGCCCGGTTGCGGCTGATCCGCACCGGGGGGATCGGCCCGGTGACCTGCGCGCAACTGCTGGCCCGCTTCGGATCCGCTGCGGCGGCGCTGGCCGCCGTGCCCGATCTCGCCCGGCGCGGTGGTGGCAAGCCGCCGGTCATCCCCTCTCGCGCCGATGCGGAGCGCGAGCTGGCAGCCGTCGCCCGGCTAGGTGCGCGCCACCTGTTTCGGGGTGGCCCCTTCTACCCCGCGCTGCTGGCAGAGATCGATACGGCGCCCCCCGCCCTGATCGTCGCCGGCCGGCTCGATCTGCTCGACCGGCCTGCCATCGCGATGGTCGGTGCGCGCAACGCATCGGCAGCGGCCGTCCGCTTCGCCCGGATGCTTGCCCACGGGCTGGCCGATGCCGGGGTGGCTGTCGTCTCCGGGCTGGCGCGCGGGATCGACACCGCGGCGCATGTCGGGTCGATCGAAGGCGGCACGATCGGCGTCGTCGCGGGCGGGGCGGACATCTTCTACCCGCCCGAGAACGAGGCGCTGCAGCGGAAGATCGCGACAGAGGGCCTGCTCGTTGCCGAACAGCCGCCGGGGACGGAGCCGCGGGCCCGGCATTTCCCCTATCGCAATCGCATCATCGCCGGCCTGTCGCTGGGAACGGTGGTGATCGAGGCGGCGCCGAAATCGGGATCGCTGATCAGCGCGAGGTTCGCGAACGATTTCGGGCGCGAGGTGATGGCGGTGCCGGGATCGCCGCTCGATCCGCGTGCGCAAGGGTGCAACCAGCTGATCCGGGACGGCGCGACCCTCGTCCAGTCCGCCGCCGACGTGCTCGAGTCGCTGGGGCCGTTCGCGGCCCGGCCGGTTGCGGAAACCCCGACTGCCTATGAAGCACCTGCGTCCGCCGATGCGACCGAGCGGGATCGCCGCGCCGTCTGCGATCTGCTTGGCCCGACCGCGGTGCCGGTGGACGAGATCGTCCGCCAGGCCATGCTGGCCCCGGCGATCGTCCAGACCGTGCTGCTGGAGCTTGAACTCGGCGGGCGGCTGGAGCGGCATGCCGGCGGTCGGGTCAGCCTGATGGGATAGCCGGCTTCGGGGCTTTTCGGCGGACGGCTTGACGCACCCGTATCCGGCTCCCCACCCTTGCGCGTACGTGTAAGGGATCGTGCCGCATGAAGCTCGTCGTCGTCGAATCGCCCGCCAAGGCGAAAACCATCGAGAAGTATCTGGGGCCGGGGCACCGCGTGCTGGCATCCTACGGCCACGTCCGCGATCTGCCGGCCAAGGATGGTTCGGTGAACCCGGACGACGGCTTCGCGATGGAATGGGAGGCTTATGCCGACAAGGCCAAGCAGCTCAAGGCGATCACCGACGAGGCGAAGACCGCCGACACCTTGATCCTGGCGACCGATCCGGATCGCGAGGGCGAGGCGATCAGCTGGCACGTGCAGGAGGTGCTGAAGAAGCGCCGCGCGCTGCCCAAGGACGTGCAGCGGGTGACGTTCAACGCGATCACCAAGGCGGCCGTGCTGGAGGCGATGGCCAATCCCCGCGCGCTGGACGAGGATCTGATCGACGCCTACCGGGCGCGCCGGGCGCTGGATTATCTGGTCGGCTTCACCCTTTCGCCCGTTTTGTGGCGCAAGCTACCCGGCGCCAAATCGGCGGGGCGCGTGCAATCGGTGGCGCTGCGGCTGGTGGTCGACCGCGAGCGTGAGATCGAGGCGTTTCGCGCACAGGAATATTGGTCCGTCACCGCCCAGATGGAGCAGGACGGCGTCGGCTTCGCGGCCCGCCTTGTGCGCTGGCGCGACCAGAAGATCGATCGGCTGACGATCGGCAACCAGGGCGATGCCGAGCAGGCGAAGGCGGATGTCGAGGCGGGGCGCTTCGGCGTGGCCAGCGTCGAGACCAAGCCGCTCACCCGCAATCCGCCGCCGCCCTTCACGACGTCGACCTTGCAGCAGGAGGCGGCGCGCAAGCTCGGCTTCTCGGCCAGCCACACGATGCGGGTCGCCCAGTCGCTCTACGAAGATGGCGCGATCACCTACATGCGTACCGACGGCGTGCAGATGGACGGCAGCGCGATCTCGGCCGCGCGCGGCGCGATCGCCGATCGCTACGATGCCTCCTACGTGCCGGACAAGCCGCGTATCTACATCACCAAGGCCAAGAACGCGCAGGAAGCGCACGAGGCGATCCGCCCGACCGACTTCGGCCGCGACAAGGCGGGCTCGGGCGATCATGGCCGGCTGTACGATCTCGTCTGGAAGCGGGCGATGGCCAGCCAGATGGCGTCGGCCCGGCTGGAACGGACGACGATCGAACTGACCGACGGCACCGGGCGCAACGCGTTGCGGGCGACGGGGCAGGTGGTGCTCTTCCCCGGCTACCTCGCGCTTTACGAAGAGGGGCGGGACGACGAGGGCGACGAGGAAAGCCGCCGCCTGCCGCGGATGAAGGAGGGCGACGCCCCGGCCAGGAAGAGCGTCTCCGCCGAGCAGCATTTCACCCAGCCGCCGCCGCGGTACAGCGAGGCGAGCCTGGTCAAGAAGATGGAGGAACTCGGCATCGGCCGCCCTTCCACCTACGCCTCCGTGCTGCAGGTGCTGAAGGACCGCGAATATGTGACGCTGGAGAAGAACCGCTTCATCCCGGCCGAAAGCGGCCGGCTGGTGACGGCGTTCCTCGAGCGGTTCTTCGAGAAGTATGTCAGCTACGATTTCACCGCCGGGCTGGAGGACAGCCTGGACGACGTCTCCGGCGGGCGGGCACAGTGGCAGGCGGTGCTGGAAGCCTTCTGGCGCGATTTCAAGCCGAAGACGGCCGAGGTGATGGAGCAGCAGCCGTCCGAGGTGACGGCGGCACTGGACGAGTTCCTGGGATCCTACCTGTTCCCCGACAAGGGCGACGGCACCGATCCCCGGCTCTGCCCGGCCTGCAATGCCGGGCGGCTCGCACTTCGCGGCGGGCGGTTCGGCGCGTTCGTTGCGTGCTCCAATTATCCGGAGTGCAAATATACGCGGCGCTTTGCGCAGGCGGGTGCGGCGGACGCCGGGGCCGATGCCGGGCCCGTCCTGCTCGGCCAGGATCCGGAGACCGGCGAGGAGGTGTCGAAGCGTTCCGGCCGGTTCGGGCCGTACGTCCAGCTGGGCGACGGCAAGGAGGCCAAGCGCGGATCGATCCCCAAGGACCTGCCCGAAGGGGAGCTCGATCTCGGCTGGGCGCTGAAGCTCCTGTCGCTGCCGCGCACCGTCGGCACCCATCCGGAAAGCGGCAACCCGATCACCGCCAGCATCGGCCGCTACGGCCCCTATCTGGCGCATGACGGCAAATATGCCCGGCTTACCTCCACGGCCGAGGTGTTCGAGACCGGGATGAACGCGGCCGTGGTCAAGCTGGCCGAGGCGGCGGCCGGCGGCGGGCGCGGGCGAGGTGCGGCGCGTGAGCCGCTGAAGGAGTTTGGCGAGTCGCCAGTCACCGGCAAGCCGATCAAGCTGATGGAAGGGCGCTTCGGCCCCTACGTCACCGATGGCGAGACCAACGCGACCCTGCCGAAGACCTCCGATCCGCAGGAGTTGACGGCCGAGCAGGCGCTTGTCCTGCTGGAGGAACGCGCCGCCAAGGGGCCGCCGAAGGGCAAGAAACCGGTCAAGCGGGCCGCGGCGAAGAAGCCCGCGGCGAACGCCGACGCGGCGGGGGACAAGCCCGCCAAGAAAGCACCGGCGAAGAAGCCGGCCGCGAAGAAGCCGGCCGCGAAGAAGGCAGCCCCGAAGAAAGCAGCGCCGAAGGAAGCAGCGACCTAGGAAATCGCTGCCCGGGCTCGCCTCACGCCAGGACGAGCCGATCCTGATCGAGCGTCTGGAGGAGGCCGATCATCCCGCCATAGCCGATCCGGGGATCGAGCATGGTGGCCTCTGTGCCGGTCAGCGCCAGCCCGCTCTGGCAGGCGCTGACCTCCACGCCGATGCCGAGCGCCTCATGGAGCAGCTCGGCAAGCGGGGGCATCCCGGCGGCGGCGTAAGCGGAATCGGCATCGTCGTGGAGGGGCGGGCGGAGCAAGGCGACTGCGCCCCCATCCAGGAACAGCCGTACCCGCCCGCCGAGCGCCGCCTGCGCCGCCGCCAGCGTCAGCGCGGTGCGGAACCTGGGCGGGGAGGCTTCCGCGACGACGATCGTCAGCCCCCGCAGGCGCGGCATCCCGGATCCTTTGGCAGCGTGATGGTACGAAACCGGAAGGCGAGCGCGTCGATCAGCAACAACTTGCCGGCGCTGTCCTCGCCGAAGCCGGTGATGCCGCGCACCGCCTCGATCGCCGCCAGACTGCCGACGACGCCGGTGAGCGCGCCGAGCACGCCCTGATCCGCGCAGCTCGCCTCCGGCCGGTCGGGATCGTGGCCGACGAAGCAGCGGTAGCAGGGCTTGTCCGCCTCCCACCCGCGATAGACGGCGAGCTGCCCCTCGAACTGCCCGACCGCCGCGGACACGAGCGGGATCCGCGCGGCAAGCGCCGCATCCGCGACCGCCAGGCGGGTGCCGAAATTATCGCTGCCATCGACGACGATTCCCGCGCCGGCCAACAGCGCCGCAGCGTTGCCGGCATCGATGCGCTGCGGCCGCCCTTCCAGCCGCACGTCGGGGTTCATCCGCTGCACTGCGTTTGCCGCCATCGCCACCTTGCCCGCGCCCACGTCGCGCGTGGTGAACAGGGTCTGCCGCTGGAGGTTGGAGAGCGATACCGTATCGTCGTCGATCACGCGGAGGTGGCCGATCCCCGCGGCGGCCAGATACTGGATCACCGGCGATCCGATCCCACCGGCCCCGATGATGGCCACCGTCGCGTTCAGCAGCGCGCGTTGGCCGAAACCGCCAATCTCCTTAAGGACGATGTGGCGGGCATAGCGATCGAGCTGGTCGTCGGTAAGGTTCACGCGCCCGCGCCGATCATCGCCCGGTCGAGCCGAAGCCGCCGGTGCCGCGCGCCGTCTCGTCCAGCGTATCGACCTCGGCGAAGGCGGCGCGCTGTACGGGC
Source organism: Sphingomonas bacterium (assembly GCF_028292925.1). Classification (GTDB taxonomy): domain Bacteria; phylum Pseudomonadota; class Alphaproteobacteria; order Sphingomonadales; family Sphingomonadaceae; genus JAQGLK01. The sequence goes on along the minus strand of NZ_JAQGLK010000085.1, from coordinate 22,907 downwards.
GCCGGGACGAGCTGGGCGATGCGATCGCCGCGGCCGATCGGGAAGGGCGCGTCGCCCAGATTGATCAGGATAACCTTGATCTCGCCGCGATAATCCGGATCGATCGTGCCGGGGGTGTTGAGACAGGTCACGCCGTGCTTCAACGCCAGTCCCGAACGGGGGCGGACCTGCACCTCGTATCCGTCCGGAATGGCGATGGCGAAGCCGGTGGTTACCGCATGGCGCGCGCCGGGGGCGAGAATTAGCTCCTCCGCAGCGACGATATCCAGCCCGGCGGCATGGGCGGTGGCGTAGGCGGGAAGCGGCAGGCCCTTGCCGTGGGGCAGGCGCTGCATGCGGATGGTGATTTCAGGCGAGGGCATCGGCGATCCTGTCAGCAAGGCGGGCGGCCACCGCCGACTTGGGGAGCGTCTCCCAGCTCTCGACCCCGTCAGCGGTGACCAGATGGATGGAATTGTCCGCGCCGCCCATTACATCGCCCGACACGTCGTTGGCGACGATCCAGTCGCAGCCCTTGGCGGCGCGCTTGGCAACGGCATTGGCGATCACGTCCTGCGTTTCGGCGGCAAAGCCGATCAGCAGCCGGGGGCGGCGGATATCGCGGCCGAGTTCGGCGAGGATGTCGGGATTGGGCAGGAGCGTCAGCGCGGGCGCACCCCGGCCCTTCTTGAGCTTGTGGTCCGCCGGCTCGACCCGCCAGTCCGCCACGGCGGCGACCATCACCGCCGCATCGGCGGGCAGGGCTGCATCGACAGCGCGGGCCATGTCGCCGGCGCTTTCCACATCCACCCGGTCCGCGCCCGGCGGGGTGGCGAGAGCGACCGGGCCCGCGACGAGCGTCACGCGGGCGCCGCGTTCGGCGAGGGCGGCGGCGATCGCGAATCCCTGCCGCCCGGAGGAACGGTTGGCGATGTAGCGGACGGGATCGATCGCCTCGTGCGTCGGCCCGGCCGTGACGAGGATGTGCCGCCCGGCCAGACGGCGCTCGCCAGGGGCTGTCATATCGCGGATCGCGGCGACGATCGTGCCCGGCTCGGGCAGGCGGCCGGGGCCGAACTCGCCGCAGGCCATCGCCCCCTCGTCCGGTTCGATCACCGTCACGCCATCTGCCCGCAACTGCGCGACGTTGCGCCGGGTGGCGGGGTGCAGCCACATGCGGACGTTCATTGCGGGAGCGGCCAGAACGGGCTTGTCGGTCGCCAGCAGCAGGGTGGTCGCCAGATCGTCCGCCTGGCCGCCCCCCATTCGCGCCAGCAGGTCGGCGGTGGCGGGGCAGACGACCACCAGGTCGGCCTCCCGGCTGAGCTGGATATGGCCCATCTCGGCCTCGTCCTTCAGATCCCACAGGCTGGTATGCACCGGCTGTTCGCTGAGGGCCGCCAGCGTCATGGCCGTCACGAACTGCGCGCCACCGGCCGTCAGCACGCAGCGGACTGTCGCCCCCTCGCGACGGAGCAGCCGGATCAGCTCGCACGCCTTGTAGGCCGCGATGCCGCCGCCGACGATCAGCAGGATGCGTTGGCCCTGCATCGCCTCAGCCGATCAGCAGCGTCGCGCCGACGCCCACTGCCGCCGCGACAATGGCGACCGCGGCATAGCGCCAGCCGCCACCGATGCGGACGATCTCGACAGCACGGAGCGTGGGGGGCGGGGGCTCGCCGCCGGGCGCCGGGAAGCGATCCTCGATCCGGCGGACGAGTTCGGGCAGGCGGCCGATGGTGCGCAGATCGGTGACGATCCGGTCGGCGATCCACGCCTCCGGGCCAAGCTCCGTGCGCAGCCATTCGCGGACGAACGGCGCGGCCGTCTCCCACATGTTGATATCCGGATCGAGGGTGGTGGCGACACCCTCGACCATCACCATCGTCTTCTGAAGGAGCAGCAGGTGCGGCTGCGTCGGCATCTCGAAATCGCGGGTGATGCCGAACAGCCCGTCCAGCATCTGCCCGATCGAAATGTCCTTTACCGGGAGCCCGCGGATCGGTTCGCCGACGGCACGCAGCGCGGTCGTGAACTCGGCCAGGTTGTGATGCGCGGGTACGTAGCCCGCCTCGAAGTGGATTTCCGCCACACGGGCGTAATTCCCGGTGATGAGGCCGTGCAGGATCTCGGCCAGCCACAGGCGGGCGCGCCGGTCGATCCGGCCCATGATCCCGAAATCCACCGCGCCGATCGATCCGTCGGGCAGCACGAACAGATTGCCGTGGTGCAGATCGGCGTGGAAGAAGCCCTTTCCGATCGCCTGGCGCAGAAAGGCGCGAACCAGCTTGCCCGCGATCGCCGTCAGGTCATGCCCGGCGGCGAGCAGCGCCTCGCGGTTGGCGAGCTTGATTCCGTCGATCCACTCCAGCGTCATCACCCGGCGGGCGGTGCGGCTCCAATCGATCGCGGGAACGCGGAAATCGGGCTGGGCGACCATGTCCTCGGCCAGCTCGGAGGCGGAGGCCGCCTCGCGCCGCAGGTCGAGTTCGCGCGCGGTCCACTGGCGGAAGGTGGCGATGACGAGCCGCGGGCGCAGCCGGGCAAGTTCGCCGCCCATCGCCTCGGCCTGTGCCGCCGCCCACTCATATGTTTCCAGCGCGCGGGCGAAATCCTCTTCCACCCCGGGCCGCAGCACCTTGACCGCGACGCGCCGCCCCTCCGTCGTGATGGCGGCATGGACCTGCGCGATCGATGCGGCGCCGATCGCCTGTTCGCTGAACGACGAGAACATCGCCTCCAGCGGCTTGCCGAGGGCCGTCTCCACCGCCGCACGGACCTGCGCGAACGGCGCAGGCGGCAACGCATCCTGCAAGCGGGTAAGATCATCGGCAGCCTCGGGGCCGACCAGATCGGGCCGGGTGGCGAGCGCCTGGCCAAGCTTTACCGCCGCCGGGCCGATCGCCTCGAACGCGTCGGCGTAGCGCGGCTGACTGGGCACGCGCGCGCCCAGCCGGGCGAGGCGGGCAAGCCGGCGGATGCGCACGGGCGCCAGGGGATCGCGTTCGATCCCCATCAGCGCGCCGTGGCGGGCCAGCGTCCGGCCCCACTTCACCAGCCGCCAGGCGTGGACGATGGCTGCGGTCAAATCTTCCAGCCGCTATGGATTGCGACCAGACCGCCGAGCAGCGGCTCGACCTGGGTGCGGACGAACCCCGCCTCGGCGATCATCGCCTGGAAGCGGGGCATCGTCGGAAAGCGGCGGATCGATTCGACCAGGTAGCGGTAGCTTTCCTCGTCGCTGGCGAGGAGCTTGCCAAGCTTCGGCACCACGCGGTGTGAATAGGCATCGTAGATCTCGGCGAAGCCCGGCCACTGGGTGGTCGAGAATTCCAGGCAGAAGAACCGCCCGCCGCGCTTCAGTACCCGGTGCGCCTCGGCCAGCGCGCGATCGATATGGGTGACGTTGCGAATGCCGAAGGCGATCGTATAGGCATCGAACCCGGCATCGCCGAACGTCAGCGCCTCGGCATTCTGCTCGCTCCAGACGAGGCCGTCGATGCCGCGCTTGGCAGCGCGCTCCATGCCCACCTCCAGCATCGCGCCGTTGATATCGGACACCGTGACACCGGCGCCGCGCGCGGCCATCCGGAAGGCGATGTCGCCGGTCCCGCCTGCCATATCTAGGATCGACTCGCCCGCCCTCGGCTTCACCCGGCGGACGAAGCGATCCTTCCAAAGCCGGTGCATGCCGCCCGACATCGCATCGTTCATCAGATCGTAGCGCGCCGCGACGTTGCGGAAGACGGCGCCGACGCGCGCCGTCTTCTCCTCCGGTGTGACGTTCGTATAGCCGAACGAGACCGTCTCGGCAGGGGCGGCGGGCGGGCCGGAAGAAGCTGGCGCAGCAGTGTCGGTCATCCCGCTGCTCTAGCCAAGCCGGGCCGCCGCCGCTAGCGGCTTCCCGGTGCCCGAGCTTCCTGAAGTCGAGACCACCGTTCGCGGGCTCCGCCCCGTGCTGGAGGGCGAGCGGCTGACGCTGGTCGAGCCGCGCCGCGCCGACCTGCGGCGCGCAATGCCCGTGGATCTGCGACAGCGGCTGACGGGCGCGACCGTCACCACGCTTGGCCGGCGCGCCAAATACGGGCTGATCGCCACGGACCGCGGCGATACCCTGATCTTCCACCTCGGCATGTCCGGCCGTTGGCGGGTGGACCCGGACGAGATCGGCAAGCACGACCATCTGGTGCTGGAGACAGCCGCCGGGCGGCGACTGGCGCTGAACGATGCGCGCCGCTTCGGATCGCTCGATCTGATCCCCACCGCCGGGATCGACGACCATCCGGCGTTCCGCGCGCTCGGCCCCGAGCCGCTGGGGCCGGAACTGACCACGGCGCATCTGGCGGCGGCATTCGCCGGCCGCACCGCGGGCATCAAGGTCCTGCTGCTCGACCAGCGGATCGTCGCGGGGCTCGGCAACATCTATGTGTGCGAGGCGCTCAACCTGGCCGGGATCGCGCCGACCAGGGCGGCGGGCAGGATCTCCCGCGCCAGGCTCGGCTTGCTCGTCACCGCGATCTGCAACGTATTGCATGCCGCAATCGAGGCGGGGGGATCGACGCTGCGCGATTATGCCCGCCCGGATGGCGAGCTCGGCTACTTTTCCAAGCAGTTCCGCGTCTACGGCAGGGAAGGGCAGGCTTGCCCCTGCGGCGGCGGTATCGTCGGCCGCCGCGTCGATGGCGGGCGATCGACCTTCTATTGCCCCGCGTGCCAACGCTGAACGGTTGACCGGATCGGCGCCTTTGCCTATAGGGCGGCGCTTCGCAGTGCCGGTTTCCTGGCGCTGTATCCAGCATTGATCAGTCGAGGACGAGCATGGCGAACACGCCGCAGGCAAAGAAGCGTATCCGTCGCAACGACCGCCGCGCCGAAATCAACGGCGCGCGGGTCAGCCGCATCCGTACCTTCGTGAAGAAGGTCGAACTGGCGCTCGTCGCGGGTGACCGGGATGCCGCGATCGCGGCGCTGGCCGCTGCTCAGCCCGAAATGGCGCGTGGCGTGTCGAAGGGCGTGGTCCACAAGAACACCGCCTCGCGCAAGTTCTCGCGGCTCACCAAGCGGGTTTCCGCGCTGGGCTGATCCGCTCCGACCAGACACGAACATAAACGCCCGTCGGCCTTCTGGCCGGCGGGCGTTTTGCTGTCTGCATTGTTGGAGTGGGGGCTACGATTCGGTATCGCTGCCCTATAAAGGCCTAAGAATAGCTTATACCTATCAATAACTTACAGGCCTCATGGCGGTTTTGCGGGCTATTCGGTGTCAAGCCGAATATTTCGGTGGGACGATAGTTTCTCGCCTTGATCGGCCGCTCCGCATCTTCCTAATAGTCCCCGGTCGCCGGTGACGAATCGTCCCGGAGGTCAAACGGCAGAGCGATAATCCGGCGAGGCGCGTCATGGCGACGTTCCGCGATCGGTCGTCCTGTGCCGATGACGGGTGCGTTGTGCATCCATGTTTTTCTAGGAGGATCGATCGGGTGGAGGAGAGCGTGATTCACCCCGACTCCGATCTGTCCCTCGACTCCCCTTCTCCGGCCGAAGCGGCATGGGCGGCAATCCGCGCCAACCTGCGCCGCCGCTGCGGCCCGCGAACCTTCGACGGGTGGCTGAAGCCGATCGTCCTGACCGGGCTGGATGCCGATACTGGCGAGGTCCGGCTGGCGCTGCCGAGCGACTTCATGGCGCAGTGGGTGGAGACGCACTTCGCCGAACAGCTGCTTGCCGCGTGGAAGGCGATGCTGCCGCAGGTCCGTACCGTCATCATCGAAGCCGGGGCGACTCCGCCGCGGTCGGCAGGGGCGGACGCGGCACCCGCCCGCTTCGCGGCACCGGCCGAGCCGGAGGAGGAGGCCGAGTCGCCCGCGGATGGCCCCCCGCCGGGCGCCGACGAACGCGGCACCCCGCTGGAGCCGCGCTACAGCTTCGACAGCTTCGTCGTCGGCAAGGCCAACGAGGTCGCGTACAACGCGGCGCGGACGCTGGCGGAGGGCGGCCGGGTCGGCTTCAACCCGCTGTTCCTCCACGGCGGCACCGGGCTGGGCAAGACCCACCTGATGCACGCCATCGGATCCGAGCATCTGCGCCGCAACGCGCGGTCGCGGGTGATCTACATGTCGGCCGAGAAGTTCATGTACGAGTTCGTCGGCGCGATGCGCGCCAAGGACACGCACAGCTTCAAGGCGCGGCTGCGATCGGCCGACCTGCTGATGATCGACGATGTCCAGTTCATCGCCGGCAAGGACTCCACGCAGGAGGAGTTCTTCCACACGATGAACGAGATCATCTCCGCCGGCCGGCGACTGGTGATCACCGCGGATCGCTCCCCCCAGGATCTGGACGGCATCGAAGCGCGCATCCTGTCGCGTCTGGGTGGCGGCCTCGTCGCCGACGTGAACCCGGCCGATTTCGAGCTTCGGCTGAACATCATCGTCAAGAAGCTCGAATCGATGCCGCAGGCGGACGTGCCCGAGGACGTCGTCATGTTCCTGGCGCGGCGGATCAGCGCCAACGTGCGCGAGCTGGAAGGCGCGCTGAACCGGGTCGTCGCATATTCGATGCTGTCCGGGCGGACGATCGACATGGATTTCACCGCGGAGACGCTGGCCGATCTGCTGCGGGCCACCCAGCGGCGGATCACCATCGACGAGATCCAGCGCCGCGTTTCCGATCACTACCGCATCAAGCAGGCGGAGATGAGTTCGGCCCGCCGCGCGCGCGAAGTCGCCCGCCCGCGGCAGGTGGCGATGTACCTCGCCAAGCAGCTGACGCCGCGATCGCTGCCGGAGATCGGCCGGCGGTTCGGCGGGCGCGATCACACGACGGTGATCCATGCCGTCAAGCAGATCGAGAAACTACGCCAGATCGATGCCGAGCTGGACGCCGACGTCCGCCTGCTGATCCGCCAGCTCGAGGGCTGACCGGCTCCCGCAGAAGGCGCGGGTTCGGTTCAGCCTGGCAGCAGCGCGACGTTCGCCGGGATGGCTAAGCGGTCATGGTGGCAGGACGGCCCGTTCGACTCTCCGGCGCCGAGTTCAAGGCGTTCGGCCCTGTTCGACGGGCGCGGCCGTCACCGCACAGCGCACGTTGACGACGCGGCGGTTGTGGTGGCATTGAGCCCCCGGATCGGACGCAGCCTGCAACGCACCTCGTAGAACGGGATGGCGAGAGCGGGCCGGGCGATCGATGTTGCGGGTATAGCTCAATGGTAGAGCACTAGCCTTCCAAGCTTGTGATGCGGGTTCGATCCCCGCTACCCGCTCCACCACCACCACCACCACCACCAGTCAGTCCGGTCGGGCGGCGTGCCCGTACAACGCTCACGTCGTGGCGTCGGGCAGCGCCGTTCCGCGCGCGGTGGACGATCCGGCGCCGGCGATCAGCTCGTACGAGTGCAGCCGCTGCGCATGATCGTAGATGTCGGAAACGATCATCAGCTCGTCCGCGCCGGTCTCCGCGACGAGCTGGTCGATCCCGCGCCGGACCGTTTCAGGGCCGCCGACGATCGACCGCTGGAGCATGCCCATCGCCTGCTCGCGCTCACGTGGCGACCAGTAGCTGTCGATATCGTCGATCGGCGGCCGGCTGAGACCGCGTGCCCCCCGGAAGAGGTCTGCGAATGACATCTGCTGCGTCGTCGCCAGCCGGCGTGCCTCCGCATCGCTGTCCGCCGCCACGATGTTGACGCCGATCATTGCGTGCGGCCGCCCGAGCTGCGGCGATGGCTTGAAGCGGCTGCGGTAGATCTGCAGAGCCGGCAGCAACAGGTCCGGCGCGAAGTGCGACGCGAAGGCATAAGGCAGGCCGAATTCGGCCGCCAGCTGGGCGCCATAGGTGCTGGACCCGAGGATCCACAACGGCACCTCGGTCCCTGCCGCCGGAACCGCCTGAACCTGGCGATCCGCTGCCTCGGCGCTGAAGTAGGATTGCAGCTCGCGGACGTCCTGCGGGAAGGTGTCCGCGCCCATCGTCCGTCGTAGCGCCCGAACCGTCGGCTGGTCGGTGCCTGGCGCGCGTCCAAGCCCGAGGTCGATCCGGCCGGGATAGAGCCGGGCGAGCGTTCCGAACTGTTCGGCGATGATCAGCGGGGCGTGGTTCGGCAGCATGATGCCGCCCGCTCCAACGCGGATAGTGCGCGATCCCGCGGCGACGTGGCCGATCACGATCGCCGTCGCCGCGCTCGCGATGCCCGGCATGTTGTGATGCTCGGCCACCCAGAAGCGCTGATAGCCCCAGCTTTCGGCGCGGGCGGCAAGATCGCGCGCATTGTCGATGGCGATGCGGGCGTCCGTCGAATCCGTGACACGGACGAGATCGAGTATTGAAAGTGCGGTCATGATGCGGGCTCCTGTCGGCTGGATCACCAGCCGGTCGGCTTGGGGTTGCGCTCGTCGAACTGCCGTTGGTGCCAATAGGGGTAGGTCGGCGTCCTGTGGCTTGCGCCGTCGAGCAGGGCGATCTGCCCGGGTGTGAGCGACCAGCCCACGGCGCCGAGGTTCTGCGTCAGCTGTTCCTCGTTTCGCGCGCCGACGACGATGTTGGCGACGGTAGGGCGGCTCAGCAGCCAGTTCAGCGCCACCTGCGGGATTGTCTTGCCGGTATCCGCCGCCACCGCATCGAGGGCATCGACGACGGTGTAGAGATACTCGTCCGGCACCTCCGGGCCGCCGCCTTCGCCGCCTGAGGCGATGCGGCCGCTCTGCGCCGGCTGGCCACGCCGGATCTTGCCGGTCAGCCGCCCCCAGCCGAGCGGGCTCCAGACCATCAGGCCGACGCCCTGGTCGACGCCGAGCGGCATCAGTTCCCACTCATAGTCCCGCCCGACGAGCGAGTAATATCCCTGGTAGGCGACGTAGCGCGCCAGCCCGTTCCTCTCGGACGTCGCGAGCGCCTTCATCAGGTGCCAGCCGGAGAAATTGGAAGCGCCGATATAGCCGATCTTGCCGCTGGAGATCAGATCGTCGAGCGCGCGCAGCGTCTCGTCCACCGGGGTCAGCGCATCGAAGCCGTGCATGAAATAAAGGTCGATATGATCGGTGCCCAGCCGCTTCAGGCTGGCCTCCGCGGCGCGGACGATGTGGTAGCGCGACGATCCGAGGTCGTTCGGGCCGGGCCCGGTGGAGAAGGTGCCCTTGGTCGAGATGATCGCCTTGTCGCGACGCCCCTTGAGCGCCTGACCCAGGATCTCCTCCGATGCGCCCTCCGAATAGACGTCCGCGGTGTCGAAGAAGTTCACGCCCGCGTCGAGGCAGAGGTCGATCATCCGCGTCGCCTCGGCGACATCGGTCGTCCCCCAGCGTTTGAAGAATTCGTTGCTGCCGCCGAACGTGCCGGTCCCGAGGCTCAGCACGGGAACCTTGAGCCCGGAGCGGCCGAGTTGACGATGTTCCATGGTGCTTCCTTAGGTTCGATGCTGCTGAAGGATGGCGCCGAGCAGCCCGGGAAACCGCGCCTCGATTTCCACCTGGCGAACGCTGTTCACGACGGCGACGCCGCGTTTTTCGGAGCGGATCAGGCCACTCTCCCGCAGGATGCGGTGATGGTGCGAGATGGTGGAGGGAGCCATGTCGCCGCATGTCTCGCCGCAGTTCATCTCGCCCCGATCGATGAGCTTCCCGACGATCGACCGCCGGATCGGATCGGCAAGCGCGTGGAGAACCCCGTCAAGGCCGATGTCGTCGGCGTGGGGATGCTGAAGGGGACGCGCCATTCCCGCAAGATCGGGGCTAATCTCATTATTTCAAGAAGACTGAAATGTGTATCGTCGCGCCGGGCGCTGTCACGGGCGTGCACAAGAAGGCTGCTACAGCCGCACGGCTTTCGTTCTTGCGGCTCGTTGCCGCCGATTTACGGTATCTCACCCAGAGGGAGGATACCCGGAGCGAAAAGCTTATACGAACGGGTGAGAAGAAGGTGCGCCACGATGGTAAAATCAACCGGCTCGCACCCGGGGCAAGAAGCAGCCGGGGAGCGTGTTGATCACTTCCCGAAGGGTCTTGAGCCCCTTGCCGTCGCGGCGGAAAACACCCGGATGCCGATGATCCTCACCGACGCGCAGATCGGGGGAGACCCGGTGGTATTCGCCAACGACAGCTTCCTTTCGCTTACCGGCTTCAGTCGCGCGGATATCCTTGGGCAAGGCGTGGGCCGTCTCCTTCGGCAAGTGATCGGCCCGAATACGTCGACCGATATCGAGGCCGCCCTCGATAAAGGGTGCGACGGGGCGTGGGAGGTGCAGTGCCGTAGAGTCGACGGAAGCAAGTATCTGGCCACCGTCCTGCTGAGCCCGGTTCCGAACACTCAGGGGATGATCGGTCAGAACTTCCTCTGCTTCGTCGAAGTGAGCGGCCGTATAAACCGGCTTCTGGCCCAGCGCGATCAGTTCAACGCGCTCTATGAGCAGGCGCCCGGGTTCATCGCCACGCTGGAAGGCAAGGACCACCGTTTCACCTTCGCAAACGCATCGTACAAGCGATTGGTAGGCCGCGAAAACCTGGTCGGTCGCCGGATAGCCGACGTGCTTCCTGAAATTGCAGACCAGGGGTTCGTTGCGCTTCTGGACCAGGTATTCCTGACGGGGCAGCCCTTCGTCGGCGACAAGTTGCCGGTACGCATTTCCGAAGGCCGCGGGCCGAGTTCGGGGCTGCACTATCTGAATTTCGTGTTCCAGCCGGTGCGCGATGGCGAGGGCAGGATCACGGGGGTATTCGTCGAAGGCTATGACGTGACCGCAGAGCGCCTGGCCGCAGAACAGCTCTCCCTGCTGCAGGGCGAGGTGGCCCACGCCTCCCGTGTCAACGCCATGGGGCTGATGGCGGCGACACTGGCGCATGAACTGAACCAGCCACTTGCCGCCATCTCCACCTATGCGGGCGCAAGTGCCCGGCTGGTGGATCCAGGCTCCCCCCATGCCGAGGTGCTGGCGGGGGCGCTGCACGCGATCGAGGAAGCGGCACAGCGCGCGGGTGACATCATCCGCAACGTGCGGGAACTGACAAGGCGGGGGGAGACGCCGAAAACCAGGTTCAGCCTCACCGAAGCCGTCCAGGAGTGCATCCGGCTGGTGTGCGCCAACGGCTGCCCGACGGCTACCATCGACTATCATACGCAGAACGATCCGATGGTCGTGGCTGATCGCCTGCAAATTCAGCAGGTCGTGATCAACCTGCTGCGCAACGCATGCGACGCGATCGGCGAGACGCAAGGTGGGCGCATCACCGTCGATACGTTTCTCGACGGGGCAGAAGCCGTGGTCAGCGTCACGGATACTGGCCCCGGACTCTCCTCACGGTCTATCGAGGATGTCTTCGAGTGGGCGGATTCATCGAAAAAGGGCGGCATGGGATTGGGCCTGTCCCTCTCGCGCACGATGATCGAGGCGCAGGACGGCCGGATATGGGTCGAGAAGAGCGACTCGTCGGGATCGCAATTCTGTTTCTCGGTGCCGAGCACGGGTTTCGCGGCGGGAGCCGACCGTGGAAGCTGAAGACGCCGTTCTTGCACTCCCGATGCCAGGGGCGGGGCGCTGCGAACATGGCGCTGCCAGCCGCAACCACGTCTATGTCGTCGATGACGACCAGATGGTTCGCCGCTCGCTTTCCTTCGCCCTGAACGTAGCCGGGTTCGAGGTGCGTGCCTTCGCCTCGGGCCGCGACTTTCTGGACGAGCTCGATCTGCTCGCTTCGGGATGTGTCCTGCTCGACTTGAGAATGCCGGGGATCGACGGCATCGGGGTGCTCGACGCGCTGGGGGACCGGCTCGGGCGCTTTCCGGTGGTGGTGATAACCGCTCACGGGGACGTCGAGAGCGCGGTGAAGGCGATGAAGCGGGGATCAACGGACTTCCTCGAAAAGCCTTTTACGGACGCGGTGCTTCTGGAAGTCCTCAACACGCTGTTCCTGACCCTCCCTGCGCGAGCGGAGGCGGACGCCGAGCGCGCGCAGGCGGCCGCCCGGGTGGCGGTACTCACGCCGCGAGAACGGGACCTCCTGCAAGGTCTGGTCGCCGGCCTTTCGAACAAGGGCGTGGCGAACCGCCTCGGTGTCAGCGTCCGCACCGTCGAAATGCACCGCAGCAACCTGATGGAGCGCCTTGGCGCCGGCTCCCTGGCAGAGGTCGTACGTCTGGCGATCCTGGCAGGCGTGGAGCCGCTGTGAACGGCGCGGGCTGCGCCTGGGGTTGCGGCCACTTCGGCCGGCTGCGCGGTCCGCCGGCCGAATGGCAGGCAGGCTTATTGCCGCGACGATCGACGGTCCGCGGGGGACGATCGGCGCTGCCTTTACGCGGGCGCCGGTTACCAGACGATGAAGAAGGCGCCTGTATTATCCACGGGTTGCCAGGCCTCAGGCGCCAGACGATAGGCTGGCTTTCAAGAAGCTCTTGAGCATGCCGCTGTCACCGAAGCGAGCCGCCGGCTCGACCGGGTAGGGCATGCGAATGGGGCGCAATATGGCGACGCCCTCCTTGTTGATCGTCCAGTCTGCCTGGCACGGCCAGAAGGGAGAGAGATCGTCTGTGAAGCATATGTCGATCGCAGGCCCGTGCGCCGTCTCAGCCGGGCAGGATATTGAGAGGGTTATCGAGATCTCGGGTCCGCCGAACTTCATGGCAGGATTCTTTGCTGCTTTCGCCCGCGCGACGGATGATCATGTGCATGTCGTCGATGCGGACGGATCGATCGTCTGGGCTAACCCGAGCGCACTGGCTGCCGTTGACCTTTGGAACATCTTGCCCGCGGGGCAGGCCTGGGGTCAGGGATGGCCGGTCGAGCAACGCCCGAAGGCCGTCGCTGCGATCCGCACGGCGCTGGAGCAAGGCCATGCATGGTTCATGGCCCACATGCCGACGCGCGCGGGCACGCAGCGCCACTGGAGCGTCGCACTGACGCGGATCTCCGGCGTTCGGGATGCTGGCGATTTCGTGATCGCAGTGACGCGGGAATGTGGGCTGCGGCATGTCGACGCGGTGGATTCCTACGGCACAGGGGATCTGGATGGACTTACCGGGCTACCCAATGCCGTGTGGTTCCACAGGGAACTGAGCTCACGAACCGGCGGGGCGACCAGGTGTCAGCGGCCGCTGGCGCTCGTGATGATCGATCTGGACGACTTCAAGCAGTTCAACAGCCGCCTCGGGCCGCAGGCATGTGACGCCATGCTCGCCCGTTTCGCGGATCTGCTGGCGCAGGCCGCAGGTACGTCCACCTTCCTCGCGCGCTCCGGCGGGGATGAGTTCGCGCTCATCGTCGACGATGCAGCCGATCCCGCCGCGGTGTCGGCCCGTATCGCCTACCTCATCCTGCGATGCGCCGATCAGATTTCGGGCCCCGACCACCCCGCCAACTTTTCCGTCAGCGCCGGCATCTCGTTCTTCCCTGCCGATGCAGCGAGCGATCAGGAGCTTCTGCGCAACGCCCATACCGCGTTGCGTGCGGCCAAGGGCGCAGGGCGCGGCAGGTGCGTGCGCTTCGACGGTGGCATGCGCCAGCAGCTGCAGAGGCATTCCTCCATGCTGGAAGTCGCGCGCGCTGCCATCGCCGGCGGCTGGATGCGCCCTTATTACCAGCCCAAGATAGATCTGACGTCGGGCAGGGTGACGGGGCTGGAGGCGCTGCTGCGCTGGCAGAGCCCCGATGGAACCGTCCACACCCCGGCCAGCATATCGGCGGCGTTCGACGATCCGGAGATCGCGACCCGCATCACCGACATCATGCTGCGGAAGGTCGTGGCCGATCTGATGATCTGGCGGCGCATGGGTTCGGCCGTGCCCGTGGCGATCAACGTTTCGGGAGCTGACTTTCGGGATACGCAGTTCGCCCGGAGGTTTCTGCGGCAGCTGCGCGAAGCCGGCGTACCGGCCGACCTGGTCGAGCTCGAGGTTACCGAAGGGGTGTTCCTCGGCGTAGGCGCAGAGGAGGTCGGCGTCGCGCTCCGCAAGTTGAATGCCGCCGGCGTCCGGATCGCGCTCGACGATTTCGGGACGGGATATGCCTCGCTCACCCACCTGAAACAGCACCCGGTGGATCTGATCAAGATCGATCGGAGCTTTGTCAGCAATCTTGCCGCCAGCCCGGACGATCGCGCGATCGTCGGTGCGATGATCAGCCTGGGCCGAAATCTCGCGATCGAGGTGGTTGCGGAAGGCATCGAGACCGAAGAGCAGGTCTTGATCCTCCGCGATTTCGGCTGTCACACCGGACAGGGCTTCCTGTTCAGCCGCGCGGTGCCCGGATCGGAAATCCCGGACATCGTTCGCGAACAGAAAATCGGTTCACCCATCAGCGCCGCACGCGCCTCCATTCTCGCGACAGGATCTCTATTTTGACGGTGTTCAGCCTCCTCTATGCCAGCAAAAGCATCATCCCGACGGGGGAAGCGGAAGCCGAGGTCGACGCGCTTGTGGGCGTCAGCCGATCGCGCAACCGCAATGCGGACGTAACGGGCTGTCTGATTTTCGGCGGCGGCCGGTTCGCGCAGGTGCTCGAAGGCGCAGAGTTGGCTGTCGAGGACATAATGGCGAGCATTTCCCGCGACGCGCGCCACACCGACGTCACGATCCTGGAGCGCGGCATCGTGGCCGAGCGGCGGTTTGCCGGCTGGTCGCTTGGCTATGCCGGGCCTTCGTTGTTCGTGCAGCGCACTATCGCCACACCCGTCCGCGAAGCTCTCCGCGGCTCGCCGCGCGGCATTGCGGATCTTCTGCGGATCATGGTCGCTTTTCGCGCGGAATAACGGCGGTCGGCCGCCGGCCCGGACGGCAAGGCCGGGGCCGGCCATCGCCTCGGACGCCGCGCTCTTTCTGACGGAGCGCGGTTCCGACGGGGGAGTGCGCCGGGCTTCCGCCGGATCGGCTACCGCTTTCCTGCGGGAAGCACGCTCGCCGGCTCGGAGGTGCCGGTGGACGCGGTAGCGGGCCGGGCTACGGTGATCGAACATCTGCGGATCAGCAGGATGGAAGCGACAAAGGCGATCCCGAGCGGCAGCAGCGGGCCGAGGAACAGGCTCTGCGCCCCGGTGCCCAGTCCGATCACCAGGCCGCCGACCAGCGGCCCGATGATCGAGCCAAGCCGTCCGATCCCGAGTGCGAAGCCAACCCCCTTGGCGCGCATCGCCGGCGGATAGATCAGCCCGGCCGAGGCGTTGATCGCGGTCTGGCCGCCGATCACGCAAATACCGCACAGGCCCAGCACGGCGGCCAGCGCCACGTCCGGCACCGGCACCATCGCCAGGAAGGTGACGACCACCAGCGCGCCGCCAACCAGCATCGCGATCAGCGGCAGGCCGATGCGCCCGATCAGCAGGCTGGCACCGATACCGCCGATCACCCCGCCGAACTGCAGCATGGTGTTCATGATCGCGGCGCCGCTGGCGGACATGCCGCCATTTTCCAGCACGAGCGGCAGCCAACTCGTCAGCAGGTAGATCGACATGAGCAGGCCGGCGAAGAGCAGCCAGATGATCGGCGTGATCGTCTTGAACTGCCCGGCGAAGATGCTGCCGCTTGCCTCGCGCGGTTCGGCCGGGGAGGGGGGCAGGGCTTCGCCGCGCTTGCGGGCCAGGAAGGCGGGGCTTTCCGGCAGGCCTATGGCAACCAGCGCCGCCACCACCAGCGGCACGACGCCGCCGATGACGAACAAGGCCCGCCAACCCTCCAGCGGAACGATGACGGCTGCGACGAGGCCGACCGTGACGCCGCCCAGACTGATGCCGACCGTGACGAGCGCGGTAAGAAACGGCCGCACCCGCGACGGCGCCGTCTCCGCAGTCAGCGCGATGACGTTGGGAAGGACGCCGCCCAGCCCGATGCCGGTGAGGAAACGGAGGGCGATCAGCTGGTCGATGCTCCCGGCGCCGGCACAGAGCAGGCAGAAGGTGCCGTAGAATACCGACCCGAGCAGGATCGCCCGCTTGCGCCCGAACCTGTCCCCGACCCAGCCGAGAAGCGGCGCACCCACCAGCACGCCCACCAGCCCGGCGCTGAGCGCGGGGCCCAGTGCCGCGCGGGTGACGCCCCAATCGCGCACCATTCCGGGCGCGGCGAAGCCTACCGCCTGAAGATCGAACCCGTCCGATACCAGGGACAGGAACAGGAGCCCGAAAGCGACGCCGTGGCGCCAGCCGAACGGAACGTCGCCCGCGCCAGAAAGCCGATCGTCCGGCACATGACTCAAAACCTTACCCTCCCCATCACGAAGAACTGCCTGCCGAGTACATCGAACGTGCTGGTATCGGTGTTGCCGAACGCGGAGCCGAGCTGGGGCGGCCCCTTGTCCGTCAGGTTGTTGATGCCGAGACGAAGCTCCAGATGCTCGGATGCGATGACCCGGGCGTTGGCATCGAAATAGTCGAACGACGGGATACCGGCAATCGTGCTGCCGCTGTTGGTCAGGATGGAGGCATCGCGGACCGCGCTGAGATGGCGCCACGTCACCCCGAACTGGACCGGCCCGATCTCGTAGCTGCCCGTCGCCGCCCATTTCCACTTGGGCTGCACGATGCCAACGCTGCCCGTGGTTCCCGAATAATCGAGGACGGGGGAGCCCGGCAGGCTTTCGACCGTGAACTTGCGCAGGTACGTGCCGACGAAGTTCAGGCGGATCATGCCCGCATCGCCGCCGATCCCGAGCGCATCGAGCGGCACCTGCCAATCGACCTGCGCATCGATGCCCGAGGTCTGGAACGCGGCAAGATTGAGCAGCGGCTGCGTCGGGTTCGAAATGGCACCCGTGCCGGGCGACCGCACGATCTGGCGGCAATAGACGTTGTCCAGGCTGTAGCCGGGGTTCGACACGCCATCGCCATTGTAGCAGCGGCTGAGCGATACCGGCACGCCCAGGCTGCCGATCGCATCGCTGATCCTGATGCTGTAATAGTCGATCGATGCGGAGATCCGGGAAAGTATCGGCGTCGCGAACGGGGAACTGAGCACGAGCCCGAGCGAGTAGGTGTCGGCTTTCTCCTCCTGCAGGTCCGGATTGCCCTGGTTGGTCGCGAATACGGTATTGCCGACATAGGTGAAGCCCGCGACCGCACTCGCCGGAACCCCCTGCGCGACGCACAGCGCGGCTACCCTCGCTCCGTTCGGACCCTGTCGATAGGCGCCGCGCACGTCGCACGGATCGCCGGTGAAGGCGGCCGCGCCGTTCGGCGTGGTCGGCGATCCCAGCGTTACGCCGCCGCTGTTGGGGGCGGCGAACAATTCGCCCACGCTGGGCGCGCGCACCGCACGGGAATAGCCGCCGCGGACCCGCACGACCCTCGCGATCGCCCAATCGAGATCGGCCTTGTAGGTGTGCACGCCGCCGATCGTGTCATAATCGGAATAACGGTAGGCGAGGCCCAGGTTGAGTTCCCGAATGAACGGCGTGTCGTGGATCAGCGGCACCAGCAGTTCGGCGTAGCCCTCCGCCACCTCGGTGGTGCCGCGGCCGTTCTGGGATGCGCCATATCCGATCAGATCCGCCGCAATGATCACCGGGTCGGCGGTGAAGGCGTAGCTGTTCCGCCGGTAGTTTGCGCCCACGGCGAACTTGAGATCCCCGGCGGGCAGCGTGGCCACCGTGCCCTGCACGTTCGCCTCGACAACGCGCTGGCGGAGGACGGTTTCAGTCCTGGCCTCCCGCGTGATGAAGCTTCGGCAACCGGCGGAGATCGGCTGGTTGCCGAACAGGTTGAGGCCGCCCTCGCAGAGCGGTGCAACCGCGGCGAGGCTGCCTGTCGCCGCGCGCCCGGCGCCGCCGAACGGATCCCGCAGCAACGTCTGCAACGCGGCATTGGAGACGCCGCCGCGCAGCGTCGACGCGTTTTCGGTCCGGCCCTCCGAATAGCTGACGTCCCAGCTCCAGCCGAGGCTGGGGATCTTGCCGGAAAGCCCGCCGAGCATCTGGTACAGGTCCCAGCGTTCGCGCTGGGTGCGCGGGCCGAGTGGCTCGAGCTGTTTGTTCAGCACGAAATCGCCCGACGGATTGGCGCGGGACGCAAGCAGCGCGCGAAGGTCCTGCGGGATGAACGGGTTGGTGGCGGGCACGAAGGTGATCTGGCCGAGACTGCCGAGCGGCGTGATCGAGATCTGCACGTCCGCAGTATAGCCGGTATAATTGCCCTGCACGAAAGCGGTCAGATTGTCGGTAAGCTCGTATTCCGCCCGGCCGTAGCCCGTGAAACGCTCCAGAGGGATCTGTATGTCGTAGAACAGGCCGGAGCTCTGCAGCAGCGTGTTGCCCTGATTGCGGATGACGTCGTTCAGCGGGCCCTTGTAGTTGAACACGGGCGCGGTCACCGGATTGGACGTGAACAGCGATCCATCCGCATTGATGCCGAAGCCCCGGGTGCGCGAGACGGTGGCCGGGGGCGTGCCATATCGGTTGAAGACGCCGTTCACGGCCGCCTGGCTGGGCGGATTGGCGGAAAGGTCGGCCACGCCGGACGGCAGGAAGGCGATGTTCACCGATCCATTCTCGCGAAAGAAATCGCGGTCGCGGCGCGATGCCCGCTCCCGCTCGGTATAGTCTGCGGAGACGACGACATGGGCGCGATCGCCGGCAAAGCTGGTTCCGGCAAGGATTCCGAACTGCCGGGACGCTGCATCGCCGCGTTCCGGCAGGTTGTATTGGGCATCGACCTGGATCCCGTCGAAACGCTCCCGCAGCTTGAAGTTGACGACCCCCGCCATCGCATCCGACCCGTAGGTCGCAGAGGCGCCGCCGGTGATGGTCTCGACGTTCTGGATGGCGAGGCGCGGGATCGTGTTGACATCGATCGTGCCGTCGCCGTTCGACGGCTGCGCCCGCCGCCCGTTGACGAGCACCAGCGCGCGATTGGTGCCCAGCCCGCGCAGATTGAGGTTGGATTGCCCGCCGCGGGAGGGAAAGGCGTTGGCGCTGCCCGTCGACGGGGTGAACTGGGGAAGTTCGTTTAGGACGTTCTCGACCGAGATTGCGCCCTTGCGCTCGAAAGCTTCGGTGCCGACCGTCAGGATCGGGCTTGTCGCGGAATAATCCTGCCGGGCGATGCGCGAACCCGTCACCACGATCTCCCCGGCCGGCTGGGCCGCCTCTGCGGGGTTGCCTGCGGGCATGGGTGAGGTGACCGTGTCGTCCGATGCGGCCTCGGGCGTGGCCGCGCTGCTGGCGGCCGGCGCCGCAGCAGCCTGCGCGAAAGCGATCGGCTTGAGGATCATGACGTTGCCGCTCGATCGCTCGACCCGCAGCGGCGCCCTGGCGAGGAGCCGGCGCAGGCCTTCGTCGGCGCTGAAACGTCCCACCACCGGGGCGCTGCGCCGGTTCCGAACGAGGTCCTCGCTGAACAGCATCTGGATGCCCGACTTCTGGCCGAAGGCGCGCAGCGCATCGCCAAGCTCAGCCGACGGCAGCCGGTAATCGATGGCAGAGGAAGCGGCCCGCGCCTGGGCCGGCAGCGCGGTGCCGACGAGCAGCACCGCCGCAAGCGAGAGGCGCCGGGGCGCCAGCAGATTTCCAACCTTCAACGCACTCTCCCCTGGCATCTTCTTGTTCTGGGCCGCTGGTTGCGACCTTCTGTACCGTCGACGCGCATGCGGCCCGCGCCCTCAAGGATATTTTTGTGGTCATGCCTGAGACGCGGCCATAAGCATCCGGCAGGCGAGCGCGCGTCTGAATCGGGGCAGTGGCAGTGGCAGCGGCAGTCGGCCAGGCAACCAAGGCAACCGCCATCTTCACGGACGCGCAGCGCCGGGCGCTGGTGCGTTTCCTGTCGCGGCGCCTGGGCGATCCAAGCGATATCGAGGATATCGTTCAGGAGGCCATGCTTCGGGTGGTCCGGGCCACCGCCGTGCAGGCCGCGCTCAATCCCGAGGCGTTCCTGTTCCACGTCGCAGGAAACCTGATCCGCGATCGTGCCCGCCGCAGGCGCACGCTGCAGGCGATGCTCGAAAACAGCAGCCAGCTTTCGGAAACCGTTGAGGGACGATCGCCAGAGCGGGTGTTGCAAGCGCGGCAGACTCTCGGCCTCGTGGTCGAGGCGCTGGCGAAACTCGACGAGCCGGCACGTGACGCGTTCGTGCTGCACAGGCTGGAGGGGCTGAGCCATGCGGAGATCGCCGATCGCTTCGGCGTTTCGGTAAGTTCGGTGGAAAAATACGTAATGCGGGCGATCGCCGCGATCGCCCGACAACGGCAAAGGCTCGGCGAAGAATGAGCAGCGATGCTCCGGAAGACCCGTGCGATGGTGCGGCGCGACGGTACATGGACCTGCGGGGAGGGCGGATGAAGCCGGACGATGCGGCGTTCCGCGCATGGCTTGCCGAGCCGGCGCATGCGGCGGCGTTCGGGCAGGTGTGCGATGCCTGGTACGACATGGACCAGTTGGCGGATGCGCCGGAACTGGCCGCCATGCGTCGCGAGGCGCTTGCCCGCACCGGCGGGGCCCCGCCCGCCCGCGCACTCGTCGGCCGGCGGCGGGCCATGACCGGCCTCGTCGCGTGCCTTGGCGCAGGCGCGGCCTATACGCTCCTCAAGCCCGCAGAGGTGCAGGCGGCGACGTTCACGACGGCGCGGGGGGAGCGGCGGACCGTTCGGCTGGAGGACGGAAGCGAACTGTTGCTGGATGCGCGGAGCAGCGTCACCGTGCGGCATTACCGGAGCCGCCGGGTGGCCGAGATCCAGCACGGACGTGCCATGTTCTCGATCGCGGCAGATCGGGAACGGCCATTCCATGCCTTCGCGCGGCAGTGCTGCTTCTCACCCGCAGATGGCGCGGGTTCGTTCAGCGTCGATCTCGGCCCGGACTGGACGCAGCTGTTCGTGGTGACCGGATCGGTTCTTGCGCATCCCTCCCGCGATGGCGATCGGCCGGCGGGTCGCGACGTGCGGCTGCACGCGCGCGAAGCGATGCGCATCGTCGGGAACGGCAGCGCCACGCGCAGATCGGGCCTGGACCCGGCGGTCGAGCTCGGATGGCGCCAGGGCCGGCTCGCCTTCAAGGACGAGACCCTGGCGGCGATGGCCGCGCGGATCAACGATTATGCACCCGTGCCGATCATGATCGCCGATGCGAAAACGGCCGCGCTTCGCCTCAGCGGGACGTTCGATGCGGAGGACAGCCTGGCATTCGCCTCGGCGGTCAGCAGCTACTTCGGGGTGGACGTGAAACGCACGGGTGGGGCCGTCATCCTCGGATCGGTCCTGCCGCCGCAGGAGGGCCACCGTCCGGGCACGATTTGAGCGCCGGTGCGGCAGGAACTGAAGGCGGTGCCGCCGCCGGAGGCGCGACATGCCGGAATGTGCCGGGCGTGCGGTGGCCTATTCTACATGCGGCCGGAACAGGCGCCCGCGCTCCACCACCAGCACGATCGCCAGCGCGCCTATCCCGATGCACAGATAGCCCAGCGCGAGCGGGAAGGTCGTACCGTCGTAGGCCTGGCCGATGATCGAACCTGCCGCCACCGCACCGATGCTGGTGATGAAGCCCTGCACCGAGGAAGCGGTGCCGGCGATATGGCCGACGGGCTGCATCGCCATCGCGCCGAAATTCGAACCGCAAAGGCCGATGCAGGCCATGCTGAGCGCCTGAAACAGCACATATACGCCAAGCGTCTCCAGCCCCAGCCGGGCGATCAGCATGTGAGCAAGCGACAGTGCGATGAGCGCCAGCACCCCCGCCTGCGATATCACGCGTGTGCCGAGCCTTTCGACCAGCCGGCTGTTGGCGAACGCGGCGGAGCCCATCGCCAGCGCGCACAGGCCGAACAGGAGGGTGAACCGCGCGCCCGCGTGAAAGGTATCGGTGAACACCTGCTGCGCCGACGAGACGAAGGCGATGATGCCGCCGAAGGTGAGCGAGCCGGCCAGTGCGTAACCGATCGAGTAGCGGTTGGTGAGCGTTTCCCGATAGGCCTGCGTCAGGGAGGCGATCGAGATCGGCCGCCGCCGGGCGACCGGCAGCGTTTCCGGCAGTCGCACGAGCGCCCACGACAGGACGACCGCGGCAAAGGCGCCGAGCGCGTAGAAGATGAAGCGCCACGGCCCGAGCGTCAGCAGCCCCTGGCCAAGGCTGGGCGCAACGATCGGCACCAGGAAGAAGATCATCTGGGCCAGCGAGGAGATGCGCGCCATCTGCCGGCCGGAATAGCTGTCCCGGACGATCGCGACCGCCAGCACCCGGGTGGACGCGGACATCAGCCCCTGAAGCAGGCGGGCGACCAGAAGCGCGGCAAAGGTCTGCGCGCCAGCTGCGAACAGGCTCGCCGCCACGAACCCGGCCAGCGTGATCAACAGCACGGGCTTGCGGCCGAAGCGATCCGCCAGCGGCCCATAAGCGAGCTGCCCCAGGCCGAAGCCGAAGATATAGGCGGTCACGATCCACTGCCGCGCGTTCGCGCTGGCGATCCCCAGTTCGTGCCCGATGGCCGGGAGCGCAGGGAGCATCAGATCCACCCCGAGCGCATTCACGGCCATGATGGCGGCAACGAAGGCGACGAACTCGCGGCGATGCAGACTGGGATGGGGCGGCGGGACAGCATTCATGCTGCGGCGGTTAGAGGCGGTAATCGCCGCGCGCCACAGAAAGCTTCGGTCGTGCCGTCCTGCGCCTTGCCGCGCCGAGGGGGAAAAGGGCCCGCATTGCCTTGCCAGACGAACGGGCCTAGCCCTAGGCAGGCTTGCCAGATGATGCGTTAACTGTTCGGTTGGAGGTCGAGTATGGTGGAGATGACATCCCAAGCTCAGGCCGTTTCCGAGGAGGAATGGGACCTGCGCAAGCAACTCGCCGACTTTTATCACCTGGTCTATTTCATGGGTTGGGCCGAGTTGATGTTCAACCATATATCGGTGCGGTTACCCGGCACGGACGAGTATCTGGTGAACCCGTTCGGGCTGCACTATACGGAGATCACGCCGGATAATCTAATCGTCGTCGGCACCGACGGCAGGCTTCGCCGCGACGCGCCTTACCCGGC
>NZ_JAQGLK010000075.1 GCF_028292925.1 Sphingomonas bacterium | reverse complement strand
CCGATCCCCTCCTTCCTCGATTTCGGGTTCGGCACCACCGGCAAACCCGTCGATTGATCGCGCGCCGCCGCCCGTTCGGCGGCGCCTGAACCTGCCTGCCGCGCGACGGATCGCATCAGCGTCGGCGGCATCGCGGTTGCCGCCACGCCGGCCGTCCCCGCCGCCGGTCGTCGCCGCATTCCCGCGCTGGCCCCGGATCGGCAGGCGACCTTCATTCCGTGCCGGGTGGATCGGGCGATCAGCCCGCTGTCGCGCCTTTCCTACGCGCCCTGGGCGAAGCCGCCGTCACCCGGACGAACGGCAAGGCTTGCCGGGCCCCTCCGGTTGCCCCGGCGCGGCGAAGGCGGCATCAATCGCCTCGCCGCCTCCACGAAGGGCATCAGCACCGCACCGCGAAAGCCGTGCGGATCATAGTCCAGCCCGGTCACCCCGAAGGTCAGCGGCTCGCGCGCGGCGGTGGGCATGTGCAGCGTGCCGAACATCCGGTCGAACAAGGCGGTCGTGCTGCCGAAGTTGCGGTCATAGTGCCGCACCGCGATCGAATGGTGGATCTGGTGATGCGCCGGGCTCAACAGCCACTTGCCCCACCGGCCCGGCAGGCTGATCCAGAGGTGCGAATGCTGGAGGTGCGACAGCGTCTGCGATCCCGCAAAGATCGCCAGGTTGGCCAGCCCCAGCGCCGCCGGGTCCACCGCCCGGCCAAGCACGAAGCCGAGCAGCGCGGCGGTCAGCCCGGTGCACGCCGCGGCGATGTTGTAGAACAGGATCGTATCCACCGGATGCACCCGGTAGTTGGTCAGCATCGACAGCGATTCGGCGCTGTGGTGAACCTTGTGGAACTCCCACAGCACGGGCACCTTGTGGCTCAGCCAATGGTCGATCCAGTAGGCGAATTCATAGGCCAGGTAGAGCGCGGCGGCGGCGATCGTGCCGGTCAGCCATTCCGGCAGCGCGGTTGCCGGGCGCGGCCCGAACAGCGCCACCAGCAGGGCAGATCCGCCATCCGCGAACCAGCTGCTCGATAGCAGGGCCCAGCCGAGCGCGCTGCCCGCCACCGTGACGCTGAACAGCATCGCGGCGATGTCCAGCCGCCCGGATCGGCTGCGCACCACCCGTGCCGGCAGCAGCGCGCGGAGCAGCACCCGCCCGCGCACCCGCCGCGCGCGCCAGCGCCGCCGGGGTGCCGCGAACCAGATCGCCAGTCCGCCCGTCGCCAGCGCGGCCACGATCGACGCCAGCACCGTCGGCAGGGAGGAGGCCGAACCTGTCAACGCGCTTATGCCCCCGGATAAGGTGATCGGCGCGTTCTACCCCCGGTCCCCTCGCGAAACGGTTAAAGCCGCGCGGTCCCCTTTCGGCCCGTCCGCCTCAGCCCGTCGCGGGCCGGCGGTAGCGCGCCAGGAAGTCGGCGGCGAACGCCTCCAGCCGCGCCTCGGCGATCGCCTGGCGCAGCCCGGCCATGACGGCCTGGTAGAAATACAGGTTGTGCTCGGTCATCAGCATCGCACCCAGCATCTCCCCGGATCGGACGAGGTGGTGCAGGTAGGCGCGGCTCCACCCGCTGCACGCGCCACAGCCGCACGTCGGGTCCAGCGGCGCCAGATCCTCGGCGTGGCGGGCGTTGCGGATGTTGACGGGGCCGTCCCACGTGAACGCCTGCCCGTTGCGCCCGCTGCGCGTCGGCAGCACGCAATCGAACATGTCGATGCCGCGCATCACCGCGCCGACGATGTCGTCCGGCTTGCCCACCCCCATCAGATAGCGCGGCGCGCTTTGCGGCAGCATGTCGACCGCGAAGTCGAGCACGCGGAACATCTCGGCCTGTCCCTCGCCCACCGCCAGCCCGCCCACCGCATATCCGTCGAAGCCGATCGCCGTCAGCGCCTCGCTCGATCGCCGGCGCAGCCCTTCGAACATCGAACCCTGCTGGATGCCGAACAGCGCGCTGCGCGCGGCATGATCGCCGCCGCCGTCGAACCCGGCGCGCGATCGCGCGGCCCAGCGCATCGATCGTTCCATCGATGCCTCGGCCTGCTCCGCGGTTGCCGGGAAGGCGGTGCATTCGTCGAACGCCATCACGATGTCCGATCCCAGCAGCCGCTGCACCTCCATCGATCGCTCGGGCGTCAGCATGTGGCGCGATCCGTCGAGATGGCTCTTGAAGGCGACGCCCTCCTCGCTTTTCTTGGTGAGGTCGCCAAGGCTCATCACCTGGTATCCGCCGCTGTCCGTCAGGATCGGCCGGTTCCACCCCATGAAGGCGTGCAGCCCGCCCAGCCGGTCCATCCGCTCTGCGCCGGGGCGCAGCATCAGATGATAGGTGTTGCCCAGGATCACGTCCGCGCCGCTCGCGCGCACGTCGGCGGGCTTCATCGCCTTCACCGTGGCGGCGGTGCCGACGGGCATGAAGGCCGGGGTGCGGATTTCGCCGCGGCGCATCGCGATCGTGCCGGTGCGGGCGCGGCCGTCGGTGGCGTGGATGGTGTAGGCGAAGCGGGGATCGGTCATGCCAGCGCCTTGCCGCGTGCCGCTCTGGCTGTCGAGCGGGCGCGCAGGCCGGCCTCCGCCGCGCACCGGCCTGGCGGCATGGCGCAGGCGGTTGCGGGGTGATGCTTCGTCCGCTTTCCCGGCGGCATCCTACTCGATCAACTTCACGCTCACCGCCTGCGCGTTCAGCGTCGCGGAACCGAAGATCGTCATGAACGAGATGTCCGTCGCGTCCCGGCCGACAGCGATGCGGACGATGCTGTCCGCCTCGGCCATCCGCGTCGCGTCGATCAGCCGCCAGCCGCCGTCCAGCCACACCTCCACCACCGCGTGGAAATCCGGCGGCTGCACGTTCAGCGCATAAGCGGAGACGAGCCGCGCCGGGATGCCCGCCGCCCGTGCGAAGCTGGCCATCAGGTGCGCGAAATCCCGGCACACGCCCTGTCGGCTGACGAAGGTGTCGGCCGCGGTCGTGTTGGCGTCGCTCGTCCCTGCGCAATAATCGAGGTGATCGTGGATCCAGTCGGCCATCGCCTGCACCTGCGCGCCGCCCTCCAGCCCAGGAAACTCGCGGTGCACGAACGCCACGAACCGGTCCGCCTCGCAATATCGGCTGGGCCACAGATAGGGCACCACCCCGGCCGGCAGTTCACGCCGTGCGACGGAGCCGAGGCCGGTGATCGGCCCCGTCACCCGCTCGATCTCCACGGTCGCGCGGTAGTGGGCGTGGAACGCGCCCTCGGCATGCATCCACGTCCGCCGGCCGATCGCGTCGTCGCCCGGCACCGGGCGCAGCGGGCCAGTGCCGTTGATCGTCAGCATATCGTCGATGATCGCCTGGTCGAACAATTCGGCCACCTCGATCGCCAGCAGCACGTCTGCCGGCTGCTCCATCGTGTAATCCAGCGTCGCCTCGATCCCCAGCCGCATGTCGTGCTGCCCCTGCCTGCCTGCCTGCGTGTCGGTCGGCCCGTCCGTCCGCCTGTGTCTGCCTGTCCGTGCGCCTGTCCGTGCGTCTGTCCGTGCGTCTGTCCGTGCGTCTGTCCGTCGCTCGTCCCGCCCGAACCGCTCATGCCCCGCCGGGTTCCCCGCTACGCCCGTCGCGTTCGGGGTGTTTTTGCCCGCCGCCGTCCGCTCGGTGGCCCGCTTCGCCCCGCGTCGCCAGCCTGCCCGATCCTCAGCGGATGTGGTGCGAATTCATAGCGTTACGGGTCCGTTCCGTGTGGAACGGGTGCGCAGGCGCGGGCGTTGGCGGCCACGCTAACAGGATCGGAGAGTTTCCATGCCCGCTATCGCCAATCTTCGCCACGTCGCCCTTGCCGGCTTCGCCGCCGTCGCGCTTTCGGCCTGCGGTGGCAGCGGCGACAACACCGCCACCACCGACGCCAACGCCATGGGCGATCTCAACGCCACCGATATGGGCGCCGGAATGGAGAGCATGGGCGGCGACATGAACGCCATGGGTGACAGCATGAACGGATCGATGGGAGACACGAGCGGCGGCATGAGCGGCGCCGGCGGCGGCGCGAATGCGTCGGGCGACGGGGGCAGCTCCGGCATGACCAGCAACCCGGCGATGGGCGGCTCCTCCGGGGGCGCGGCCGGCACCGGCACGGGCAGCATCGGCTCGACGGGTGGCTCCACCGGCAGCGCGACCAGCGGTGTCGGCGGCAGCGGCGTGGGCGGCTCCACCGGCTCCGGCACCAGCACGTCCAGCAGCTCGGGCGGCACGATCGGCATGGGTGCCAGCAGCAAGGGCGGCGTCAGCGGCCCGGCCGATACCGGCGTCTCCCGCTGAAGCACCGGGCCGAGGGCGTAGCCGCGCCGCGACCGAAGCGCGCGGCCTGACTGCCACGCGCACGAACCGTCCGGATCGGCTGCCCTTTGCGGCTGGCCGGTCCGGACGGTTCCTTGTTCGCGGCATCTTCCCCGATGCGGCATCCGGCAGCCGCAGGGCGATCGCGGCGCCCCGCGCTTCTGCCGCGCGCCGCCGCCCGCGCTCACCGCCTGCCTCGGGTTCGGCCGGGTCCTGCCGGGGGCAATCCTGCCCTCGCCGTCCTCGATGCACGCGCGCGCCGCCGCCGGCCGCACCTGCTCTCACGGATGCTCCACGGCCGGCTGGCGGAACTCCCGCTGCCATCCGCCCGTTGGCGCTGCCTGTTCGACGATGCAGGAGTTTTAGTATGCGTAACATTTC
>NZ_JAQGLK010000013.1 GCF_028292925.1 Sphingomonas bacterium | reverse complement strand
GGCGGGCCGATCGGGTTCGGGCAAACTGCCGGGCGCCCCGTGGGGAGCGCCCGGCCCGGCGATCAGGCTGCCGCGGCTTCGAACCGGCGGCCGGCCTCGTCCCAGTTCACCACGTCCCACCACGCCTGCAGGTCGCCCGGGCGATCATTCTTGTAGGTGAGGTAGTAAGCGTGTTCCCACACGTCGTTCCCCAGGACCGGCGTGCCCTTGTCCTTGGCATCGTCCATCAGCGGATTATCCTGGTTCGGGGTGGAAGTGACCTTCAGCGCGCCGCTGCTGTCGACGATCACCCAGGCCCAGCCGGAACCGAACTGGCCCGCGCCCTTGCCGTTGAAATCTTCCTTCAGCTTGTCCAGGCCGCCATAGGCCGTGATCGCCTCCGCCAGCTTGCCGGACGGCTGCGTCGATCCGACCGGGGCCATGATCTTCCAGAAGAAATCATGGTTCCAGTAGCCTCCGCCATTGTTGCGGACGAGCGGCGGCAGCGTCGACATCATGCCCATGATCTCTTCGATCGTCTTGCCTTCCAGCTTCGGATCGGCGGCAACGCCCTCGTTCAGCTTGGCGGTGTAGGCGGCGTGATGCTTGTCGTGATGGAAGGTCATCGTCTCCTTGGAGATGACCGGCTCCAGCGCATCGTAATCATATGGGAGGGGCGGAAGTTCGAACGCCATTCAGGCTCTCCTTGCTCGGTGAACTGTCGGATGCCTAACGCCACCCGCGGCAAAAGTGACCCCTCCAAATCGAATCCGAAACGAAAAGGGGCGGCGAACCGAAGTTCGCCGCCCCCCGCCCCGTACCCGCCGGATCGGCGGATCAGGCCTTCTGGTCGAGCCAGACCATCCAGTACTTGGCCAGGCTGGAGCGCGGCCCCTTCACCTGGCTGAACACCTGCTTGGCCGCATCCTTCTGCCCGGCGCGGGCAAGCGAGGCGCCCAGACGGGTGTTGACGACATCGGCATCGACGCCGCCCTTGGCCAGCGCCGCCTTGTAGACCTCGGCCGCCTGCGCGAAGTCACCGGCGCCGTACAGCGCATCGCCGGTGCCGAGCGCGAGCTTGCCGCTGGCCTTGCCTGCCTTGGCATCGTTCGCCGCGCTCTGCGTCGCGGTCTTGTCGCCGGCCAGCTTGCCCTTGACGAGCGTCTTGATCTCGCTGGCATTGCCGGTGAGCTTGATGTCGCCCTTGGACACGCCCTCGTCGATCACCGCATTCGCCTCGGTCGGGAACTTGAGGTACGTCGCCTGGACGTAATCCATATAGTCCCGCTCGCCCTTCAGCGCGCCGGCGGCGCGCATCAGCCGCATGAGATCCAGCTCATAATCGGAATCCGGCTTGTTGAGGTCGCGGTAGGTGATCAGCGAATCGCGCCAGTTGGACGGCGTCGGATAAGCGACGAGCCATTCCTGCGTCAGCTGTTCGAGCTGCGGGGCAAGCTTGGCATTGTAGCCGATGCTGATCCCGCGGGCATACCATTCGTTGGGAACGGTCTGGCCGGCGGCCTTCTGCTTGGCGATCGCCGATTCCAGCACCGCAATCGCCTCGGCCGGGCGGCCGAGCTGGTTCTTGGTCTCCGCCAGCATGGCATAGGCGTTCACATCCGACACGTTGGCCGCCACGGCCTGCGTCAGATATTTGTCCGCCTTCACCATGTCCTTGCCCTGATAGGCGATCTGCCCCGCCACCAGGTTGTACGTGCCGAGATTTTCGGCCGGCACCTTGTTGCTGGCGATCATCGTCTCGATCGCTTCGCCCTGCAGCTTGGTGTCGTTCTTGGAGCGGGCGACGTCCAGCAGCACCGATCCGACGACATAACGCTCGTCGTCCGTGGTGGCGGCGGTGCGCGCCTCGGCAAGCTTCGCCTGTGCGGTGGCGGCATCACCGGCCTTGGACGCGGCCTGCGCGGCAACGACAGCTTCCCGCACTGCCTTGCTCAGTTTGAAGTCCGGCGCCTTGGCGGCCTTTTCCTTCTTCTGTGCGATGGCCGGCGTAACCCCGGCCACCGTCACGGCGCCCAGGGCGAGCGCGGCACCCAGCGCGATCGTCGAAACATACCTCATAGCTCGAGCTCCCTCTCGGCCGTCGCTCCGGACGGCATGACCATGCGTGACTATCGCCCGCCCCCGCTGCGCACAACCCGCAGGGAATGTAACGATATATGTGCGTCTCATTGCCGCAGCGGCGCTGAACGGCCCTTGAACCGCCGGCGCCCCCGCCGGTTCACCTTTGCCGCGAGCGCATGGCTGCGCTAGGCGGCGCGCGATGATCGCGATCCTCTCCCCCGCCAAGACGCTCGACTACAAGAGCCCGCTCCCGCCGATCGAGCCGAGCGAGCCGCGCTTTGCCGAGGAGGCGATCGCCCTTGCCGCCGCCGCCGCGAAACTCGGCCCGGCACGGCTCGCGGCGCTGATGCACATTTCGGACCGGCTGGCGACGCTCAACGCGGATCGGTTCCGCGGCTTTGCCGATCAGGGCGAGCGGCCGGCGCTCTACGCCTTTGCCGGCGACGTCTATGTGGGGCTGGAGGCGCGGACGCTGGACGAGCCGGCGGTCGCCTTCGCGCAGGATCATGTCCGCATCCTTTCCGGGCTGTATGGCCTGCTCCGCCCGCTCGATCGGATCCGCCCCTACCGCCTGGAAATGGGCACGCGCTGGGCGCCGGGCCGCAAGAAGGACCTTTACGGCCACTGGGGCGACCGGCTGGGCAAGGCGCTGGCGGAGGATCTGGCGGCTGCCGACACCAACGTGATCGTCAACCTGGCCAGCCGCGAATACTGGCAGGCGATCGAGCAGGCTCCCCCCGCGGCCGCCCGCATCCTGGCGATCGACTTCCGCGAGGAGGGGCCGGACGGGCTGCGTTTCAACAGCTTCGCCGCCAAGCGCGCCCGCGGCATGATGGCGCGCTACCTGTGCGAGCATCGGCTCGACGATGTGGAGGCACTGAAAGGCTTCGACAGCGACGGTTACCGCTTCACCGCGGACGGATCCGATGAAGCCGTCTGGCGCTTCGTCCGCGCGCCGGCCGCGCCGGCCGCGGACTAGGCCGCAGCGGGCGCCTTGCGGCGGCGGTGCATCCAGGCCGGCCGGTGGAGCCCGCGGAACAGCCCGCGCCGGCTTGTCGCCTCGAACATCTCGTCCGGCCCTTCCGGGTCCAGCACCTCATTGTCGGCCAGCCACTCCGTCACCTTGGAAAGATCGGGCACCTCGTAGGGGCGGAGCGTCTTGCCCGGCCCGCGCAGCCGCTCGATCGTCGCGATCAGCGATCCCGTTTCGGCCAGCGTCTCCGATACCCGCGCCGGGTCGCACGCGAGATGCTCCCCCAGCAGCCCGGCGCGGATCCGCTCGATCTGCGCCTCCGCGCCGCCATTGCCGGGCAACCTGGCATCGATCGTCACGTCGCATTCGGTATCCAGCCGGAGCGAGCGATTGTTCATGTTCGAACTACCGATCCGGATCAGGATATCGTCGACGATCAGGATCTTGGCGTGAACGTAGATCGGCGCGCCGCCCGCCGTGAACGGATGATACATCCGCAGCCTCTTGTGCACGTCCCGCCCGTTCAGCGCCTGCATCAGCCGGGCCCGCGCGCTATCCATCGCGATCGGCTCGAGCCATCCTTGCGCGCTCAGCGGATTGACGATCACGATCTCCGGGGGATCGGGCTCGTCCAGCCTCTGCGCGATCGCCAGCGCGATCTTGCGTGAGGCGAAATACTGGCTTTCCGCATAGATGAACCGCCGCGCGTGCGCGATCTGGTCCAGGTAGAGCCGTTCGATCTCGGTGATGGCCGGGCAGCCCGGCATCTCCGGCGCGCTGCGGGAAATGGCCACCGCAACGTTCCGGAACGGCGCGGCGAGTTCGTCCGGCCAGGTCGCGCGGATGCCGGCGACGGGCCTGAGTTCCTTGCCTCCCGCCGCCTTCCAGCGGGCCCGGCCATGTTCGCCGAGCGCCGCGGCGACCGGCCCTTCCAGCGCCGTCGTGGCATCGTGCCACGGCTTGTACGGCTTGCCCGTCGCCCCGCGCCGCTGGGGATCGTCGTCCAGGTGCCCGCACGTGTCCCACCGCTCGTCGGTCATGTCGATGCCGCCGCAAAAGGCGAAGCAATCGTCGATCACCACGATCTTCTGGTGGTGGGAGGCGCCGGTCGGATGCACCCGGTCCAGCTTGGTGTGAATCCGCTTGTGCCACATCCAGCGCAGGAAGCGCAGGATCGTGGTGCCCCGGAACAGAACCTTGAGCGCGCCGAGATCCCAGCGCAGCAAGTACACCTCGACCTCCGGCTTGCGCTCGACCAGCCAGGAGATGAACTCGCCGACCTTCTCGGGTGCGCCGTTCGCCTCGTCGGGCGGCCCCAGGCGGATGCGGGCATCGAAATCCCATCCGATCAGCATGATCCGCTTCTCGGCGGCCAGCATCGCCGCGCGGGCGATACGGAAATAATCCTCGGCATCGATGATCACCGCGGCACGGCCCGCCTGCTCTATACGCCAACAGGTCTCGCCCGGCTGCGGCAGCAGGTCTTTCGTTTCGGTTGCCATCCGGTTTCTCTTGCCGCAAACTTGGGCGGCGGCAAGCCTTCAAAGCGTTGCGAAATGTATCCTGCTGGCGCACGCGCGTGCGCAGGGGTGGCGCTCGACGGGCCGCTGGGCTAGGCAGGCGCCGTGCCGGAACCCGGCCGTTTCCCTCATCAACATAACGGAACCACCCTTGGCCAGCCCACCGCCGTCCATCGAGAATAGCGACATCTCCCCAATCTCCATCGTCGACGAGATGAAGGCGTCCTACCTCGATTACGCGATGTCTGTGATCGTGGCGCGTGCGCTGCCCGACGTGCGCGACGGGCTGAAGCCGGTTCATCGCCGCGTGCTCTATTCCTGCTACGAGGCCGGCTACGTCGCGGGGCGGCCCTATCGCAAATCCAGCCGCATCGTCGGCGACGTGATGGGTAAGTATCACCCGCACGGCGATTCATCGATCTACGACGCGCTCGCCCGGCTGGCGCAGGACTGGTCGATGCGGGTGATGCTGATCGATGGCCAGGGCAACTTCGGATCGATGGATCCCGATCCCCCGGCCGCGATGCGCTACACCGAGGCGCGGCTCGCCAAGATATCCAACTACCTGCTGGACGATCTCGACAAGGACACGGTCGACTTCCAGCCGAACTATGATGCGTCGGAGCGTGAGCCGCAGGTGCTGCCTGCGCGCTTCCCCAACCTGCTGGTCAACGGCGCCGGCGGCATCGCCGTCGGCATGGCGACGAACATCCCGCCCCACAATCTCGGCGAGGTGATCGCCGCCTGCAAGGCCTATGCCGCCAATGGCGCCATCACCGTGGACGAGCTGCACGAGATCGTCCGCGGCCCCGATTTCCCGACCGGCGCGCTGATCCTCGGCACGGCTGGCGCGCGTTCCGCCTATCAGACGGGGCGTGGATCGATCATCATGCGTTCCCGGCACGAGGTGGAGGAAGGGCGCGGCGACAAGAAGTCGATCGTGCTGACCGCGATCCCCTACCAGGTCGGCAAGAACCGGCTGGTCGAGAGCATCGCCGAGGCCGCCAAGGATAAGCGGATCGAAGGCGTCAGCGACATTCGCGACGAATCGAACCGGCTCGGCGTGCGCATCGTCATCGAACTGCGCCGCGATGCCACGCCGGAAGTCGTGCTCAACCAGCTGTGGCGGCATACCCCCGCGCAATCGAGCTTCCCGGCCAACATGCTCGCGATACGCGGCGGCCGCCCCGAGCTGCTGACGCTGCGCGACATCATCGAGGCGTTCGTCAAGTTCCGCGAGGAGGTCATCACCCGTCGCTCCAAGTTCGAACTGCTGAAGGCGCGCGAACGGGCACATATCCTGCTCGGCCTCGTCGTCGCGGTGTCGAACCTGGACGAGGTGGTGAGGATCATCCGCGGCTCGCCCAACCCGGCGGAGGCACGTGCACGCCTTTCCGCCCGCGAATGGGCGATCGGCGAGATCGCGCCGTACATCGCCCTGGTCGAGGCGGTGGAGCAGGAGATCGAGGGCGACATTTACCGCCTCAGCGACATCCAGGTCCGCGCCATCCTCGACCTGCGCCTGCACCGGCTGACCGGCCTCGGCCGCGACGAGATCGGCGACGAGCTGCGCAAGCTGGCCACCGTGATCGGCGAACTGCTCGAGATCCTTGGCAACCGCGTCCGCCTGTACGAGGTGATGAACGAGGAGTTCGACGCGATCGCCGCCGAATTCGCGACGCCGCGCCGTACCGAGATCACGTCCGCCGGCAGCGAGATCGACGACGAGGATCTGATCGAGCGCGAGGACATGGTCGTCACCGTGACGATGGGCGGCTACATCAAGCGCACCCCGCTCGACGCCTTCCGCACCCAGGCGCGCGGCGGCAAGGGCCGTTCGGGCATGGGCACCAAGGACGAGGATGCGGTCACCCGCCTGTTCGTCACCTCCACCCACACGCCGGTGCTGTTCTTCTCCACCCACGGCAAGGTCTATCGCAAGAAGGTGTGGCGCCTGCCCGAGGGCGCGCCCCAGGCGCGCGGCCGGCCAATGATCAACCTGCTGCCGCTGGCCGAGGGGGAGACGATCTCCACCGTGCTGCCCCTGCCCGAGAACGAGGCCGACTGGGGCAAGCTGCACGTCATGTTCGCCACCGCCAACGGCACCGTGCGCCGCAACAGCATGGATGCGTTCGCCAACGTGCCGACCGCCGGCAAGATCGCGATGCGCTTCGACGAGGAGGCCGCGGGCGACAAGCCGGCCGACCGGCTGATCGGCGTGGCGCTGCTGACCGAGACGGACGACGTGCTGCTCGCCACCCGCGGCGGCAAGGCGATCCGCTTCGCCGCGACGGACGTGCGCGAGTTCCAGAGCCGGACGTCCACCGGTGTGCGCGGCATATCGCTCGGCAAGGGAGACGAGGTGATCTCGCTCTCGATCCTGCGTGGCACGCCGTTCGATTCGGAGCAGCGCGAGGCCTATCTGCGCGCCGCGCCGTGGAAGGAGGGCGAGCGCGAGGCGTCGCTCGATCCCGATACCGTCGCGGCGATGGCGGAAGCGGAGGAGTTCATCCTGACCGTGTGCGCCAACGGCTACGGCAAGCGTTCCTCCGCCTACGAATATCGGCGCACCGGCCGCGGCGGGCAGGGCATCACCAATATCGACAATCTGAAGCGCAACGGACCCGTCGTCGCCAGCTTCCCCGCGCATAGCGGCGAGCAGCTGATGCTCGTGACCGATCAGGCCAAGCTGATCCGCATGTCGATCGGCGATACGCGTGTGATCGGGCGCAGCGGCGCCGGCGTCCGGCTGTTCAACGTGGCGGAGGGCGAGCATGTCGTCGGCGCCGCGCGGATCGAGGAAAACGAGGAAGAGGCCGAGGCGGATCTGCGCGGCGAGGCGGCGCTGCTCGCACCGGAAACCTCGCCGATTCCCGATGCGGAACCCGGCCAGGATCTTGCCGACGGCAGCGAGGATGAGGCCGAGGCCTAACCGAGGCCTGACGCCGGGCGCGCCTGGCCTGACACCGCTCTGCGGTCAGGCCAGGCGTCGCCCGGCCCAGACTACCCGGCCGATGATCGCGATGCGCGCCGGATCGCAATCCGGCCAGGCGGGATAGGCATCGTTATCGCTCCGGATGGTGATGCTGTGCCCCGCCGGGCTGAGCGCGACGCGCTTCACCACCAGCGCATCGTCGATGCGCAGCACGTAGATGCCGTCGCGGAGCCGGTCTGGGCCATCGGCGCGATTGACCAGGATGTCGTCCCCCTCGGCCAGCGTCGGCACCATCGAATCGCCGCTGACGCGTATCAGCGACAGATCGGCGGGCGCCGCGCCGGCCAGATCGCGCAGCCACCGTTCGCCGAAGCCGATCTGGCCCGCCTCCATCTCGTCGCCGACCATCGTGCCGGGGCC
>NZ_JAQGLK010000222.1 GCF_028292925.1 Sphingomonas bacterium | reverse complement strand
CGGATCAGGGCCGCGCGGGATCGGAGCGGCTCGCTTCCGCAGGGACGGAGCCGACGCCCTCGCTGGATCGCGGCCGATCCGCCGCCCCGCCTGCCCCGCCGGTGTCTTGCGCCTGAACCGGCTGGCTGGCGGAGTCATCCACAACCCGCGCCGGGCGATCCTGGGTACGATCTAAGCGCACCTGCGCAAGATCGTAGGCCGACGGTCCATAACTGACCGCTGGCAGCGTGCCGCCACTGCCACGCGCCGCATCCACCGCGGTGACCCCACCGGCTGCCGAGCCACCGGCCGTGCCACCCTCATCCGGATCCTCGCCGGCGGCAGCCTGGGATCCACTATCCACGGCAGCGGCCACACCGGTCGTGTCCGGCTTTGAACCGCAGGCCGCCAGGGCCAGCACCAATAAAGGGATGGCAGTCCCACGAAGCGAACGGCCGAGATACGTCATCCTGATTCCCATCTCTCACGCCTGCGACCAGGCGGTTGATAGCCGCGCCCGGGGGCCGCGGCCAGCCGAGGCGCAACGTGTGTTGCTATGTCAACTTACTTGCCAAAGCCCCTCAAGGGTCATAGAGCGTCCTCCACGCGGAACACAGGATCGAGTCCGTCCCACGGGGCTGTCCGGGAATACTCGGCGGCAGGGCTTCGGTGCATGGTTCCAGGACGTAGCTAATGCCATGGAGGATGCCGCTGCTATGAGTGCCAAGAACCTTGAGGAAGTAATCCAGGCTGCCGGTAACCCGGTCGAGATGCTGCGCAACTCGCAGATCGGTGCCTATATTTATCCCGTCGTCGCCCCCGAATTTTCCAACTGGCGCAGCGAGCAGTGGGCCTGGCAGCATAGCGCCGTCCTGTTCGACCAGACCCATCACATGGTCGACCTCTATATCCGCGGCAAGGATGCGCTGAAGCTCCTGACCGACACGATGATCAACTCGCCCAAGGGCTGGACGGTCAACAAGGCCAAGCAGTACGTTCCGACGACCCCGTACGGGCATGTCATCGGCGATGGCATCATCTTCTGGCTGGCCGAGGAAGAGTTCGTCTATGTCGGCCGCGCGCCGGCCGCGAACTGGCTGATGTTCCACGGCGAGACCGGCGGCTACGACGTCGAGATCGTCCATGACGATCGTTCGCCGGGCCGCCCGATGGGCAAGCCGGTGAAGCGCATCTCGTGGCGTTTCCAGATCCAGGGCCCGAACGCCTGGAAGGTGATCGAGAAGCTCAACGGCGGCCCCGTCGAGCAGCTCAAGTTCTTCAACATGAGCGAGATCAACATCGCCGGCCGCAAGGTGCGCACGCTGCGCCACGGCATGGCCGGCGCGCCGGGCCTGGAGCTTTGGGGTCCGTACGAAGAGCAGGAAGAAATCCGCGCCGCCATCCTGGAAGCCGGCAAGGAATTCGGCCTGATCCCGGTCGGCAGCCGCGCCTATCCGTCGAACACCCTCGAATCCGGCTGGATCCCCTCGCCGCTGCCCGCCATCTACACCGGCGAGAAGCTGAAGGCGTATCGTGAGTGGCTCCCGGCCAACAGCTACGAAGCCGGCGGCGCGATCGGCGGCAGCTTCAAGTCCGACAATATCGAGGACTATTACGTCAACCCGTACGAGATCGGCTACGGCCCGTTCGTGAAGTTCGATCACGACTTCATCGGCCGTGAAGCTCTCGAGGCGCTCGACATCAGCGCGCAGCGCAAGAAGGTGACGCTGGCCTGGAACAAGGACGACATGGCGAAGATCTATGCTTCGCTGTTCGATCCGGAAGCCGAGCACTACAAGTTCTTCGATCTGCCGCTCGCCAACTATGCCTCCACGAACGCCGATCAGGTCGTCGACGCCGGTGGCAAGATGGTCGGCATGTCGATGTTCACGGGCTACTCGTACAACGAGAAGTCGGCGCTGAGCCTCGCCACCATCGACCACGAGATCCCGGTCGGCACCGAGCTGAAGGTGATCTGGGGCGAAGAGAATGGCGGCACCAAGAAGACGACGGTCGAGCCGCACAAGCAGCTCGAAGTCCGCGTGATCGTCAGCCCCGTTCCCTATGCCGTCACCGCGCGTGAGGCGTATGAGGGCGGCTGGCGTACGGCCCGCGCCGACTGATCACGGTCGCTTCGGTACAATGCGAGGGGCCGGGTGGAGACACCCGGCCCCTTTCGTTTGTCGAACGCCAGCGCCGCCGCCCGCGGCCCGTTCCCAGCGCATGCCCGATTGGCAGATCGCGCGCCGGGCTATAGCCTCCAGCCATAAGAGCCAGATCGTCCGGCGGATGCTCGCGCCAGGCGATCGACGAAGAAAAACCTCCCCGAAGCGATCCGGGGAGGTTTTCAGAGCCTTTCACATTGCCGGTCGAAGCGTTCAGATGCCCTGCGACCGCTTGAAGTCGGCCACCCATTCGGCTGTCTTCTTGAGCCCGCCGAACGGATAGAAATGCAGCATCACCTCACCGTGTCTGGCGGGATCGAGGCTGGCGGCCATTTCCTTGACCAGCGGATCCGGACCGGCCGTGTTGAGCAGGTTGAGGATCGAGGTGCCGTACTTGGACATCACCTTGGCCGAGGCGCCGACGCCGCAGCGCGCGGCGAACCGCAGCAGCGTCTTGACGCTTGCCGGGCCGGCGACGCCGATCCGCGCCGGCGCATCGACGCCCTCGGCGCGGATCCGCTCCAGCCAGGAGAAGATCGGATCGGAATCGAACCCGAACTGCGTCATGATCGCATAATCCAGGCCCTGCTCGCGCAGCGACGCATGCTTGTCGAGCAACGCACGATCAAGCTTCTCGCGGCTGATGTCCGGATGCCCTTCGGGGTAACCGGACACGCCGACGTTGCGGACGCCAGCCTGTTTCAGCAACCCGGAATTGATGATCGCCAGCGCGTCCTCATAGGGCCCTTCCGGCTTCGGCGGATCGCCCGCGACCACGAAAACGTGATCGGTCTGGATGTCGTTGGCCACGGCATCCAGGATCTGCTCGAGCTCGGCCTGGGACTTGATGCGGCGGGCCGACAGATGCGGCACCGGCAGGAATCCGAGACGCTTCACCGCCTTGGCAGCGTTGACGCGGGCGGCGAAATCTTCGCCCGGCAGAAACGTGACGGAAATGTGCGTGCCCTGCGGGATCACCCGCGCTGCCTCTTCCAGCTTCTCGACGTCCTTCGCCGTCATCTCCAGCGAGAAGTCGTTGAGCAGGCGGCCGAGCGAGTCGGTCGGGCTGGTTGTCATCGTCGTAGCCATGGTCCGGGGATCCTCACACACGTTTGCCCGATCTTGTATCCGCCTTTAGTTGTCGCCGCAACGCAACGCAGCGCGATCGTCAGGTGCAGCTTGCCGTCACGGCTGCACCGCCACGGCGGTTTGGCAGGAGCTTGCCGGCCCGCCATCCAGATCGCGGCAGACCCCGTCCACCTCGGGCGTGGGGATGGCGAGCAGGCCAGCCAGAGTGGGGGCGATGTCCACCGTCTCGATCGCGATCGGCTGCTCGAACGGGCTCGCCCCCTTCCACCAGAACAGGATCGGCACGCGGCGATCATAGTTCCACGGCGTGCCGTGCCCGGAAATGGTGTCGCCATAGTTCTTCGGGGTGCCGCCGGAGGTATAAGGCGCGACGGCGATCGCGATGTCGCCGCTCCGCTCGGCATCGGTGCTCTCGGCAAAGCGTTCCTGCAGCGTCAGTTCGTCCGCCGGCTTGCCCTTGGGAATGCGAACCGCCAGCAATTCGTCGCGCGGGAAGGCGGCCGCGATTTCCGGCCGGGCACGCAGCTTTGCCAGCGCGGACGCGGCGATGCGGCCGCGTAGCTGCGGATCGGCGGTGCCGACGATGCTCACCTGATCGTCCCCGGTCAGCGGGGCGAAGCCTAGACCGAGCTCGGCCCGCACCTGCCCGCCGACATCGTCGATGATCTTGCCAAGGTTCGTCCGGCGGGCGGGAATACCATGTTCGGCAACCCGTTCCGCGGCGTCCATCGATCCGTGGTCTGCGCTCAGCACCACCACGTAGGGGATGCCGATCCGGTCGATCCGGTCGAGAAAGCGGCCGAGCAGGCGATCGAGGTGCGCCATCTGGTCGCACATTTCGGGCCCGCCATTGCCGTAGCGGTGGCCCACATAGTCGGTCGCGCTGAGGCTTACCGCGAGCAGATCGGGCGCCGCCCCGCGGCCGAGCCGGTACGTGTCGATCAGGCTGT
Organism: Sphingomonas bacterium; assembly: GCF_028292925.1. Taxonomy (GTDB): domain Bacteria; phylum Pseudomonadota; class Alphaproteobacteria; order Sphingomonadales; family Sphingomonadaceae; genus JAQGLK01. Next base: position 628 of record NZ_JAQGLK010000222.1, on the reverse strand, counting down.
CCGCAGCCTCGATCACGATCTCGTCCAGGATCGGCGTGGCCCGGAACCAGGCGTTGAAGGTGGCGTCACTGCGAAAGTCGCTGCCGCGCTTGCGCGGGGTGAAGCCGGCCGGGGGAACCGAGTGGGTCACCTCTAGGCTGCCATAACGCCGCGTTTGGGCCGCCACCGCGCAGGCCGGATCGGTTACCTTCCACACCGGCGGCGCCTTGCGCCAGCGCGCATCGATGGCGGCGTTGATCGATCGCACCGGGGCCAGCCGTTCGGCCTCCTGCGTGCCGGCGGGCACGTAGGTGGTGAAGCCCCGCTCATAATCCCACCAGAAGGCACCGACGGGATCATGCCCGGCCATCGCGATGGCGCCGCGATCCTTGCCGGAAACGGCAACGGTGCGGGAAGCGGGGTTCGCCGCGCGCATCCATTCGCCAAGCGTGGAGACGCGCAGATTGGCGGGGCTTCTGCCCTGCCCCGGCCGGCCCGGCACCGGGCTGGCCGGATCGAACAGGCAGTAGGTGTCCTTGCCGGTGACCGGATCGCGCCAGCTGTTGCCGATGATTCCGGTGGCGGACGGGTGCCGCCCGGTCAGCAGCGTCGAATGGCCGGGGCAGGTCTCGGTCGCGGCATGGCTCTG
>NZ_JAQGLK010000221.1 GCF_028292925.1 Sphingomonas bacterium | reverse complement strand
CGGAGTGGGCGAGTTCCCCGTAGATGCGGATCAGTTCGGGAAAGTCGGCATCGTGGAGTGACCGATAGTAGGTGCGGACGTAATCGTGGCGCACGTCGGTCATCAGCATGCCGAGCGCCGAGAAGTGCGCCGGAAGGTTCGGGATGATGACGATCGGTATGTGGAGGTCCCGGGCGATGGCGATCGCATGCGGCGGCCCTGCCCCGCCCGTCGCGAGCATGGCAAAGTCGCGCGGATCATAGCCCCGCTCGACGGAGACGCCGCGCACCGCGAGCGACATCTTGGCCACCGCGATCTGGATGATACCATGCGCCACCTCGGTTGCGCTCATGCCGAGACGATCGCCGAGACGGCCGGTCATGCCGGCCGCCGCCCCCTCTGCATCGAGCGGCATCTCGCCGCCGAGGAAGCTCTTCGCCCCGATCCGGCCGAGCACGACATTTGCATCGGTGACGGTGGGCTCGGTGCCGCCGCCGCCGTAGCAGATTGGCCCCGGGACTGAGCTTGCGCTTTGCGGGCCCAGCTTCAGGGCGCCGATCGCGTCGATCCAGGCAATGCTGCCGCCGCCCGCACCGACCTCGATGATGTCGACGACCGGCAGGGTGACGGGGTGGCCGCTCGAATAGCCGCCAACGAAGTAACCCTGCGCGATTGAGACTTCGCCGTCTTTGATCAGGCTAGTCTTGGCGGTGGTGCCGCCCATGTCGAACGAGATGACGTCCTTGAAGCCCAGCCGCCGGCCGACCTCCGCCGCAGCGATGACGCCCCCGACCGGCCCGGACTCCATCATCGCCACGGGCAGCGCTTTGGCCGTCTGCGGCGACATTACGCCGCCGTTGGACTGCATGATCAGGAAGCGGCCCTCAAATCCCTCTTCGCTAAGCCGGTCCTGCATCCGGCCGACGTAGGCGCTCGTCTTCGGACCGATATAGGCGTTCATCACTGTCGTGGAGGTGCGCTCATACTCGCGATATTCGCGCACGATCTCGTTCGAGGCAGTAACGTACGTGCCGGGGCCGAGCGCCGCGCGAAGCTTGTCGGCGACGGCATTTTCGTGGGCCGGATCGATGTACGAGTGGAGGAAGCAGATCGCAACGGCCTCGACGTCACTGTCCCGAACCGCGGCAGCGACTCCGTTGACATTGCCTTCGTCGAGCTCGACCAGCACCTCACCGGTGGCGGTGAGCCGCTCGTCCACCTCGAAGGTCCGCGAACGGGGAACCAGCGGCGTCGGACGGCTGAACAGGAAGTTGTAGGCCTCCGGCCGGTTCTGCCGGCCGATCTTGTACACGTCGCGCGTGCCCTTCGTGACGACCAGCGCGGTTTTCGCCCCCTTCTCCTCGATCGCGATGTTGATGGCCACGGTCGAACCGTGGACCAGAGTGCTCGCCTCGGCCGGTGCGATGCCGGCCTTCGCGAGGCAGTCCCACACACCCTGCGAGAATTCAGCGGGCGTCGTCAGCTGCTTCGACTGAGTGACCCGACCTGTCGCCTGATCGAAGGCGACCAGATCGGTGAAGGTCCCGCCGATATCGACTGCGACGCTGTAGCGGCTGCTGCCTTGCAATTTTCCGCTCCCTGGATATTTGTGTGTTCTTCGGTATACATTGTTTGTAAGGTGTCAAGCGACGAAGCGGAACTCGGTTGATCCGGGGCGGCGACAGGGACGGCCGGAGACGAACCGTGGAGGAGCGTTGCATCGGCCGGAGAAGTCGATCCACCGGGTACGGATGGTCGTGTCTTGAGCAAGGAAGGGTTGCGCCAATGACGCACTAATATTCATCCCGTCTTACTTGACATGGCCGGATGCCCCGACCAACATCCTGATAGTAAGGCGTTATGCATGACACCTGTGGATGATGGCGCCTCGCCCACTTAGAATGAGAAGTGTGCCTGCCGGCGTCTGGAAGTTACAGCGAGTGGCGCGTCTATTTCGATGTTTCGTCGAATTACATGTTCTCGCGACAAGTCAATTATGCCGCGACTTAGTTCCTTTTTGTTGTCCCTGGGGTGGGACGCCGCGTCGCAGATGCGCACAGTACACAACCGTAACGATAAAACGATAAAAAGGGGGAGAGTGATGAACAGGATGAGCAACGTTGGGGCGTTACTCCTGGGTACGGCGCTTGTAACTACGCTTGCCGCCTTTCCGGCGGCCGCACAGGAGGCGAGCGCGACCGGAGGGCAGGAAGCCGCAGCTGGCTCGACCACCGCGCCTCGGACCGGGGGAGATGCCCAGCCAAATGCGGGGAGCCGGGGCATCGACGCCGATGGCGCCCTTCAGGACATCGTCGTGACCGCAACGCGGCGCTCGGACACCGTCAATCGTGTGCCGCTCAGTATCACCGCGGTGACGCAGGAGGGACTCGATCGCCAAGGCCTGCGGTCTCCGTCCGACCTTCAGCGGACCGTTCCCGCCCTGACCGTGACCGGACAGGCCGGCGGCGTCCAGAACTTCTCGATCCGGGGCATCATCGCGACAAGCGGCGCCGCCACGACGGGTGTCTACCTGGACGACACGCCGCTTCAGCGCCGCAACTCGGCGGGCGTCCAGCAGAATAACGGCACCCCTGCCCCAACACTCTTCGATCTGGACCGTGTAGAGGTCCTTCGCGGGCCCCAGGGCACGCTCTACGGCGGTAGCTCGCAAGGGGGCACCATCCGCTTCATCACTCCGGCTCCGAACCTGAAGGAGTTCTCAGGCCGCGCGATGGTCCAGGCGTTGAGCGTCGCGCACGGCGACTTCGGCTACGAAGCCGGAATAGCCCTCGGCGGTCCCCTTATTCAGGACAAGCTCGGTATCCGGCTGAGTGCGTTTCACCGAAAGGTCGGCGGTTTTGTCGACATGGTGGATCCTTATAACAACGGGGCACTCCGGTTCAAAAACGCGAACGGCCGTACGGAGACTTCGGTGCGCGCCGCCATGATGCTGGCTCCGACCGACGATACGCGACTCACCTTATCCTATTTCTTCTCCGATCAGCATGACGAGGGCGGTCCGCAAGGCTACAATCTTCCCGTTGACGGTAAGATCGCGACTGCGGAGTATTGCTTCGATACTCGCCGAACCGTCTCAACCGTGCCGAGCGCGATAAGTCCGGTCGCCTGCCCGGCAAGGGACGCGCAGCCCGGCTATATCTATCGGCGGGAGCGAGTCGAATATGGGCCGTTTCCGTACCTCGGTAAATACAAGTCGATCGACTGGCGCAAAAATGAGGTGGGCACCGCGCTCCACGTCGGCGCACTGACGCTGGATCACTCGTTCGATAGCTTTTCCGTCAAGTCCGTCACTTCGTACATCAACGACAATACGGTCGGCGACGGCACGGAGTTGAACCAGTTGACCGCCCAGCAGCGTCTGGAAAACACTCCAGTTGCGCAGACCAATCGGAATCTTTGGGCGACCACCGGCTTTCCGCTTTTCGCACCCTGGCCGGATTTCCAGGTGCTCGTCGACGACGGGTACAACAAGCGCCGCGGGATCATGCAGGAGCTTCGGGCAGCATCGACCGGGGACGGCCCATTCAGCTGGGTCGTCGGTGCGTTCGCTTCGAAGATCAAGGCGACGAGTGAATACTTCTACGTGGGCGATATCCAGCGTCAGGTAGCCCTACTCTTCGGGTTGCGCCCGGAGCAGCGTTATTCCGG
>NZ_JAQGLK010000153.1 GCF_028292925.1 Sphingomonas bacterium | reverse complement strand
TCGTCTCCGGCGGGGCGGATCGCGCTCAGCGCGGCGGGGCGCTCGGCGCGCCGAGTGTCGGCTCGATCACCGTCACGCTGCCCGATCGCAAGGAATATAAGGCGCGGATCGTCGGCCGCGACGTGGCGTCCGATCTGGCGCTGCTGAAGATCGACGCGGCGAACCTGCCCTTCGTGCAGTTCGGCGATTCCACGCGCACCCGCGTCGGCGACTGGGTCGTCGCGATCGGCAACCCCTTCGGCCTCGGCGGCACCGTCACCGCGGGCATCGTGTCGGCACTTCACCGCAACATCGGCCTCGGTGGCGCCTATGATCGTTACATCCAGACGGATGCGTCGATCAATCAGGGCAATTCCGGCGGCCCGATGTTCGATCTGGCGGGTAACGTGATCGGCATCAACACCGCCATCTACTCGCCGACCGGCGGCAATGTCGGGATCGGCTTCGCCATCCCCGCGGAGCAGGCCAAGCCGGTGATCGAGGCGCTGCGTGCGGGCGGGCGCGTCAGGCGCGGCTATCTCGGCGTCGGCATCCAGCCGCTCAGCGCGGATATCGCGGCCGGCCTCGGCCTGCCGAAGGATCGCGGCGAGATCGTCGCCCGGATCGAGCCGGGCCTGCCCGCCGCGCGCGCGGGCATCCAGCAGGGCGACGTGATCGTCCGGGTCAACAATGTGGAGATCACGCCGGACGCGACGCTCAGCTACATCGTCGCCAACCTGCCGGTCGGGTCGCGCGTGCCGATCGAGCTGATCCGTAACGGCAAGCGCCAGACCGTCGTCGCGATCGTCGCCGAGCGCCCGCCCGAGGATCAGCTGACCGCGGGCGAGGGCGAGGATGGCGACGAGGCGACGCCTGACGACGGTGCCGCCCAGGCGCCGACGGCGCTGCGCGATTCGCTCGGGCTGACGCTGCAGACGCTGACTCCGGCGATCACCCGCCAGCTGAACCTGCCGGCGACCGTTCGCGGACTCGTCGTCACCTCGGTCGATCCGTCGAGCGATGCCAGCTCCGAGGGTATCCAGAGGGGCGACGTGGTGCTGTCGATCAACCAGCGGCAGACGATCACCCCGGCCGATGCCACCGCCGCCATTGCCGCGGCGCGTAGCGCGGGCCGGGATACGGTGCTGATCCTGATCCAGCGCGGCGTTGCCGTGCAGCGTTATATCGGCGTGAAACTGCGTACCAAGTAACGCCCGCTCCAGCCGCGCTCCCGATCACCGGGGCGCGGCTGGAGGGGGGATAGGATCCGGCAGGGGAACGCAGTGGGCCAGGCGACGTCGATCTTCATCGGCCGCGGCGGCGGCGGCCCGCAATGTCTGGAGCTTCGCCGCGCCAACCGGCACGGCCTGATCGCCGGTGCTACCGGCACCGGCAAGACGGTGACGCTGCAGGGCATCGTCGAGGGTTTCTCGGCCGCTGGCGTTCCTGTGTTCGTCGCCGACGTGAAGGGCGATCTTGCCGGGCTGGCCATGGCCGGATCGCCGACATCCTCCGGCCACGCCGCATGGGCGGCGCGTGCGGCCGAGATCGGCTATTCTGATTGGCGCTACGCCGATAACCCGGTGGTGTTCTGGGATCTGTTCGGCCGGCAGGGGCACCCGATCCGCACCACGGTATCGGAGATGGGGCCGCTGCTGCTCGCCCGGCTGATGGGGCTGAACCCCGTGCAGGAGGGGGTGCTGGCGATTGCCTTCCGCGTCGCCGACGAGGAGGGGCTGCTGCTGCTCGATCTCGGCGATCTCCAGGCGATGCTGGCTTATTGCGCCGAGAAGGCGGCGGAGCTGAGCGCGCGCTACGGCAACGTCACCCGCGCCAGTGTCGGCGCGATCCAGCGCCAGCTCCTCCAGCTCGAATCGCAGGGCGGGGACGCCTTTTTCGGGGAGCCCGCGCTCGACATCGACGATCTGCTCACCGTCGACGAGGGCGGCCGCGGCACGATCAACATCCTTGCCGCCGATACGCTTATGGCCAGCCCCAAGCTGTACGCCACCTTCCTGCTCTGGCTGCTCTCCGAACTGTTCGAGACGCTTCCCGAAGTCGGCGATGTCGACAAGCCGAAGCTCGTCTTCTTCTTCGACGAGGCGCACCTGCTGTTCGACGATGCGCCCAAGGCGCTGCTCGACAAGATCGAACAGGTCGTGCGGCTGATCCGGTCGAAGGGGGTCGGCGTCTATTTCATCACCCAGAATCCGGTCGACGTGCCGGAGGACATTGCCGGCCAGCTCGGCAACCGCGTCCAGCATGGCCTGCGCGCCTTCACCCCGCGCGATCGCACCGCGATTCGCGCCGCGGCGGACACGTTCCGCGCCAATCCCGGCGTGGATGTCGCCACGGCGATCATCGAGCTTCGCGTGGGTGAGGCGCTCGTCTCGCTGCTCCAGCCGGACGGAGCGCCCTCGCCGGTGGACCGGACGCTGATCAAGCCGCCCGCCTCGCGCGTCGGTCCGCTGACCGACAAGGAGCGGGCGGTGATGATCGCGACCTCGCCGCTGGCCGGCAAGTACGACACCGCGGTGGACCGCGAATCGGCCGAGGAACTGCTCGCCGACCGCGCCGGGGCTACGTCCGCCGCCGCCGCCCGCGCGCAGGAGGAAGCCGCAACCGCCAAGGCGCGGATCGATGCCGCAAAGGAGGCCGGGGCACAGGCCAAGGTGGCGGCGCGCGCGCGGACCGCCGCCGAGCGGGAGGCAGCGAAGCCATCGATCCTCGACAAGGCGGTGCAATCCGCCGCCCGTTCCGCCTCCTCCTCGATCGGGCGGCAGGTAGCCAACGAGCTTGGCCGCCAGATCTTCGGCAGCCGCCGCAAATCTTCCTCCAGCATCGGCGGCGAGCTGGTTCGCGGCATCCTCGGCGGATTGTTTCGGGCGCGGTGATGCCCGCGGCCGGGCGCGCCTGGCCCATGCCGGGCCACATTGGCGGCGCGGTGTGCCGCCCGCGCTGGCGGCCGCTTCCGTCACCGGCCCGAAGCGCCCCGATCGGCCGCTGCCGGCATCGCCACCCCCGATGGGCTTGCCAGCTGCCGCGGCGACACCCTTTTCTTTCCGGATCGACTTCACCTATCTGGACAGCATGACCACGACCTCCACCGCCCCCGCCCGTGAGGGTGTCGCCAGCCTGTCCCTCGCCGACGCCGCCACCGATCCGGCCGGTTTCGCGGGTGCGATCGGCGCCTCGTTCGAGCGATACGGCTTTGCGGTGGTTGCCGATCACGGCATCGATGCCGGCGTGATCGCGCGCGCGGATGCCGCGGCACGGGCGTTCTTCGCGCTGCCGGAGGAAGTGAAGCGGCGCTATCACCTGCCCGGCACTGGCGGCGCGCGCGGCTACACGCCGTTCGGGACGGAGGCCGCGAAGGACGCCACCGCCGTCGATCTCAAGGAGTTCTGGCACGTCGGGCGCGAGCTGCCTGCCGGGCATTCCTTTGCCGCGTTCATGGCCCCCAATCTCTGGCCGAGCGAGGTTGCCGAGTTCCGCGGGGCGCTGCTGGCGTTGTTCGCGGCATTCGATGCAGCGGGGCTGCGGCTGCTAAGCGCGATCGCCCGCTATATGGGCCTTGCCCCCGACTTTTTCGACGACAAGGTGGCGGAGGGCAATTCGGTGCTGCGCCTGCTGCACTATCCGCCCGTTCCCGCGGATGCGCCGGGGATCCGCGCCGGGGCGCACGAAGACATCAACACGATCACCCTGCTGCTGGGCGCGGAAGAGGCGGGGCTGGAGATCCGGCTGGCGGACGGGAGCTGGCTGCCTGTGTCGCCGCGCGAGGGCGAACTGGTCGTCAACGTTGGCGACATGCTCCAGCGGCTTACCAACAACGTGCTGAAATCGACCACCCACCGCGTCCGCAACCCTGCCCCCGAACGCCGCGGCCGATCCCGCTATTCGATGCCGTTCTTCCTGCACTTCCGGCCGGACTTCCTGATCGAGACGCTGCCGGGATGCACCGGCGCCGATCGTCCGAACCTTCATCCGCAGCCGATCACCGCGAACGATTACCTGCTTCAGCGTCTGCGCGAGATCAGGCTGCTTTAGGCGCGATCGCCTGGGACGGCCGCTTTGCCGCTCCGGCGCCATTCGATGTTCGCACGATCCGCATTCTACCCCCGCCCGCGATAGGTGGGCACGCCCTGGTCGGGCAGCCACAGCCCCTGCGGCGGGGTGCCGGACTGCCAGAAAACATCGATGGGAATGCCGCCGCGGGGATACCAATAGCCGCCGATGCGCAGCCAGACGGGCGCCATTTCGGCAACCAGCCGCTGGCCGATCCCGACGGTCACGTCCTCATGGAAGCCGGCATGATTGCGGAACGCGCCCAGAAAAAGCTTCAGCGACTTGGATTCGACGATCCGCTCGCCCGGCGCATAATCGATCACGATGTGTGCGAAATCCGGCTGGCCGGTCACCGGGCAGAGCGAGGTGAATTCCGGCGCGGTGAAGCGCACCAGATACAGGCAACCGGGGCGAGGATTGGCGGGATAGTCGAGCGTCGCGGCTTCGGGCGAAGCGGGCAGGGTGCTGGACTGTCCGAGATGGTTCAGGCTCATGCTGCCCATCTAGGGGCTGACAGGCCCCAAGAGAAGCTTGCCGCCGGCAATGCTCGACGCCTCGTGCGGTGGACGCTATCCCGATCGAGCCACGCGAGGAGATGAAGGCCATGGACGCGCTCGTATCGACCGACTGGCTGGCCGAGGCACTCGGCGATCCCGATCTGCGCATTCTCGATGCGACCGCCTTCGCGCTCGATCCCGCGCGCGACCCGCGTGCCGAATATCTTGCAGGGCACATCCCCACCGCGCAGTTCCTGGATCTCTCCGGGCTCGCCGATCCGGATAGCGACCTGCCCGGCATGCTGCCCGGCGCCGCGCGTTTCGCCGAGCGGGTGGGGGCGCTGGGGGTGAGCGAAGGCGACCGCATCGTCCTCTACGACAATTCGCCGCATCGCACCGCGGCACGGGCCTGGTGGATGTTCCGCACGTTCGGCGCCAAGGAAGTTGCGATCCTCGATGGCGGGCTGCACGCCTGGCACAGCGCCGGGCTGCCGCTGGTGCCGGGTGAGGAGCCGGCCGGGCCCGCGATCTTCGCGGCGCGCAGGAACGACGATGCCGTGCGGAACCTCGCGCAGATCCGCGGCAACGTCGCCTCGCGCGTGGAGCAGGTGCTCGATGCCCGCGGGGCGGCCCGGTTCACCGGCGAGGAAGCCGATCCGCACGGCGCCGCCCCCGGCCACATCGCCGGATCGCGCAACCTGCCTTATACCCGGCTCCTCGACGAACTGGGGCGCTTCCGCACGCCGGCGGAGATCCGCGCGGCATTTGCCGAGGCCGGGATCGATCCGCACCGGCCACTCGTCACGACCTGTGGATCGGGGGTAACCGCGGCCGTTCTGCTGTTCGGCGCGCACCTGATCGGGAAGGACGATGTCGCGCTCTACGATGGATCGTGGAGCGAATATGGCGCCGATCCCGCGACCGAAAAGGCGATCGGCCCGGCATGAGCGGAAACGGCGACAGGCAAGACGACGCGCGCGGTGACGGTACGCGGTTGGTCGAGGCAGGGCGGCGGCCGGAATGGACCCGTGGCATCGTCAACCCGCCGGTCTGGCGTGCCTCCACCATCCTGTTCGACAGCGTGGCGGCACTCCGCCAGGCCAGCGCGGCGCCGGACGACGGGCTCTATTACGGGCGGCGCGGCACGCCGACCCAATGGTCGCTGACCGCCGCCTTGACCGAACTGGAGCCGGGGGCGGCGGGGACGATGCTCTACCCCTCCGGCGTCGCTGCCGTGGCCGGGGCGCTCCTTGCGATCCTTGCCCCCGGCGACGAGCTGCTGGTGCCGGACACGGCGTATGAGCCGACGCGGGCGATGTGCCGCACGATCCTGGCGCCGATGGGCGTAACCGCCCGCTTTTACGATCCATTGATCGGTGCCGGGATCGCCGGGTTGATCGGGGATCGGACGCGGGCGATCTTCCTGGAAAGCCCCGGCAGCCTGACTTTCGAGGTGCAGGACGTGCCGGCAATCACCGCCGTGGCGCGGGATCGAGGCATCGTCACCCTGCTCGACAATACATGGGCGACGCCTCTGCTGTTCCCGGCGCTGGCGCACGGCATCGACATCACCATCCTGGCCTGCACCAAATATATCGTCGGCCATTCGGACGTGATGCTCGGATCGGTCACGGCGGTGCCGGGGCTGTTCGAACGGATCCGGCGTACCGCCCAGGCGCTCGGCCAATATGTCAGCCCCGACGATGCCTATCTGGCCAGCCGGGGCCTGCGCACGCTTGGCGTGCGGCTGCGCCAGCATGAGGAGGGCGGGCTGGCGGTGGCGCGCTGGCTGGCCGAACAGCCGCAGGTGGCGCGGGTGCTGCACCCCGCGCTTCCCGGCTGCCCCGGCCATGACATCTGGGCGCGCGATTTCCGCGGCGCCTCCGGGCTGTTCGCCTTCGTGCTGGCCGGGGGCGACGATGCCGCGCGCACCGCGCTGATCGATGGGCTCGATCATTTCGGAATCGGCTTTTCGTGGGGCGGCTATGAGAGCCTGGCGCTGCCGATCGATCCGGCAGGCATCCGCAGCGCGACACGGTGGCAGGCGGAGGGCCCGGCGGTGCGGCTGCACATCGGGCTGGAAGATCCGGCCGATCTGATCGCCGATCTGGCGCGCGGGCTGGCCCGGTTCGATCTGGCGAACGGCTGAACCTCGCTTCAGCGGCTGGCGGCGATCATTCGCCGAGTGACGGGATGGGCAGGGCGGGCGATGATGTCCTCCATCGCCCCGCTCTCGACGATGCGGCCCGCCGCCATCACCGCGACGCGGTGGCACAGCCGCCGCGCGATCGCGAGATCGTGGGTGATCATCAGGATCGCCAGCCGCCGATCCCGCTGCAGCCGCGCCAGCAGATCGATCACCTGCCCGCCGACCAGCACGTCCAGCGCGGAAGTCGCCTCGTCGAGCAGCAGCAGTTTCGGATCGGCGGCCAGCGCCCGCGCAATCGCTACCCGCTGCGCCTGACCGCCGGAAAGCGTGTGCGGGCGGCGGTCCGCATAGCCCGCGCCGAGGCCGACCTCCTCCAGCACCGCGGCCACGCGCGTGGACAGGCCGGCGGCTGGGCCGAGGTGGCGCAGCGGTTCGGCAACGATGTCGGCCACCGTCCATCGCGGATCGAGGCTGGCGGCGGGATCCTGGAACACGGGCTGGATCAACCGGCGGTGCGCGGCCTGCATCCGCTGTCGGCGCGGCAGCGGCAACCCGGCCCAACGCACCACCCCGGCATCCATCGGGCC
>NZ_JAQGLK010000131.1 GCF_028292925.1 Sphingomonas bacterium | reverse complement strand
GCCGTGCGCGAGGCGGACCGCGCCCGCGGCGAGCAGGCCATGGTCGCCGCGCGGGTCAAGGCGGCGGAGGCGGATATCGCCGCCGCCCGCGCCCGCGTGGAGCTTGTCGAACAGTTACGCCGGCGGCAGCAATTGCGGCTCGGCGCCCGGCAGCGGCCGATCGTCCGGCTGATCGCGGCGCTGCAGGGTATGGCCCGCCGCCCGCCGGCGCTGGCCCTCGTCCAGCCGGGATCGCTGACCGATGCCGTCCACGTCCGCGCCCTGCTGGCGAGCAGCCTGCCGCTCGTCCGCGCGCGGACGGCCGGGCTGCGCGCCGAGATCGCCGAGGGCGACCGGCTTCGCGCCCGCGCCGCGCTCGCGCTGGCGACGCTGCGCGCCGGCGAGCAGCAGTTGCGCACCCAGCGCGCCGAGCTGGCCCGGCTGGAGGCGCAGCACCGCGATCGATCGCTCCGGCTGGCCGATTCGGCCTTTTCCGAACAGTATCGGGCGATGGCGCTGGGCGAACAGGCGCGCGATATCGTCGATCTGCTGGCGGAACTTGAGGATCAGGCGGAGGTCCGCCGCCGGCTGGCCTCGCTTCCCGCGCCGCTGCCCCGCCCCGCCCTGTCGGCAGGCGGGATGGCACCGGAAGCATGGCCGTCCGGGGTGCCCGGCGATTATCGGCTGCCGGCGGCCGGCGCGCTGCTCACCGGCTTCGGCGAGGTATCCGAATCGGGCGTTCGGGCCGGCGGGCTGACGATCGCCGCCGCTGCCCGCAGCGCCGTCGCCGCGCCCGCCGCCGGGCGGATCGCCTATGCCGCGCCGTTCCGCAGCTATGGCCGGATCGTCATCATCGATCATGGCGGCGGCTGGCTGAGCCTGGTCACCGGGCTGGCGGCCGTCGATGTCGCGCAGGGCGCGGCGGTCGGCGCCGGAGACCGGCTGGGCACCGCCCGCGGCGGCAAGCGCGGGCTGACGGTGGAGTTGCGCCACGATGGCCGGCCGGTCGATATCGCCGCATTGCTGGGCCGCAGCTGATCGCCCGCCGGCGCCTCCGCTCCTCCGCAGCATCGCTTTGCGGCGGCGCAATTTACTGTAGAATGGTCCGGTTCACATGAAAGTGCCTCTACTCATGTCAAAGTCCGTGTTGCGTGCCGCCCTGCTGGTCTCCTCGGTCGCGCTGATTCCGGCGGCCACCGCCGGGTTTGCGGCGGTCGATGTCGATACCTACAAGGAACTCGATCAGTTCATGAACGTGTTCGAACGCGTTCGCGGCGAATATGTCGACAAGGTCGACGACAAGACGCTGATCAAGGGCGCGATCGACGGCATGCTCGCCAGCCTCGATCCGCACAGTTCGTATCTCGATGCGCGCGATTTCCAGAACCTGCGGACGCAGACCGACGGCGCATATGGTGGGCTGGGCCTCACCGTCTCGATGGAGGATGGCGCGGTCAAGGTCGTCACCCCGACCGAGGATACGCCCGCCTTCCGCGCCGGGATCAAGTCGGGCGATTACATCACCCACCTCGATGGCAAGCTGATCTACGGCGGCACGCTGGACGAGGCGGTCGATCAGATGCGCGGCAAGGCCGGCTCCACGATCCGCCTGACGATCGTTCGCCCCGGCCGCGACAAGCCGTTCGACGTGACGATGACGCGCGAGATCGTGACGCTGAAGCCGGTCAAGTGGGAGGTGAAGAACGGCATCGGCGTCGTCAACATCAACGCCTTCAGCAAGACCACCGGGGAAAGCGTCCGCGCGGCGATGGTCGGCATCGACAAGTCGGTCGGCGGGCGCCCGCTCGGCTACGTCATCGATCTGCGCTCCAACCCCGGCGGCCTGCTCGATCAGGCGATCGAGGTATCCGACGTGTTCCTCGAACGCGGCGAGGTCGTCTCCCAGCGCGGCCGCGAGAAGGGCGATATCGAACGTTATTATGCCCGCCCCGGCGATATGGCGCACGGCCTGCCGATCATCGTCCTCGTCGATTCCGGCTCGGCCTCCGCGGCGGAGATCGTTGCCGGCGCACTGCAGGATCAGCACCGCGCGCTCGTGATGGGCGATCGCAGCTTCGGCAAGGGATCCGTACAGACCCTGCTGCCGCTGTCCGACGATACCGCGCTGCGGCTGACGACGGCGCGCTACTTCACGCCGTCCGGCCGATCGGTGCAGGAAGGCGGGATCAAGCCGGACATCAACGTGCCGCAGCTCTCCGACCCCGATTACAAGGACAAGCCGCGGCTGCGGGAGGCGGATCTGCGCCGTCACCTGATCAACGAAGCCAAGGTCGACGACAGCATCCTCGAAGACGATGCCACCCCCGATCCGCGCTTCAAGCTGACCGCAGCCGAGCTGAAGAAAGCGGGCGTGGAGGATTTCCAGCTGGATTACGCGCTGAAGACGATCGGCCGCCTCGGCAAGCCGGCCGCCCCCGCCCCGGCGCTCGCCTCCATCAGCCCGAAGCGCAGCCGCTGAGCGGTGGCGGGATGACTTCGTTCGAAAAAGCGCGCCTGCTCGCGCTCGCCGGCCCGGCCGCCCTGCTGGCGGGGGCGCTCGGCTCGCAATATCTGGGCGGGCTGTTCCCGTGCGAGATGTGCCACTGGCAACGTTGGCCGCATTACGCGGCGATCGTCGTCGCGATCGCCGCCTTCGCCGCCGGCCGGCGCCCGGCGGCGCGG
>NZ_JAQGLK010000130.1 GCF_028292925.1 Sphingomonas bacterium | reverse complement strand
GTGCGGTGCAGTCGGCGCTCCGTCTGGGTGCCGAGGGCATTCGGATCACCTGCGCCGGCCGTCTCGGTGGCGCGGAGATCGCGCGGACCGAATGGTATCGCGAGGGCCGGGTGCCGCTGCACACGCTTCGCGCGAACGTCGATTATGCGGAAGCCGTGGCGCCCACCGCGTACGGCGTCTGCGGCGTCAAGGTCTGGATCTTCAAGGGTGAGATCCTGGGCCATGATCCGCTTGCGCAGGATCGACTGATGATGGAAGCACAGACCTCGGGGGTCCGGCCGGCGCGCTGAGGGATTTTCCCCCAGCTAGCCTGATCGACCGTCGTCACGGTGTCAGAAGGTTAGAGAGAAATGCTGCAACCGAAGCGCACCAAGTTCCGTAAGGCCCACAAGGGCCGTATCCACGGCAATGCTCCCGGTGGGACCGCGCTCAACTTCGGCGCGTTCGGCCTGAAGGCGATGGAGCCCGACCGGATCACCGCCCGCCAGATCGAGGCGGCACGCCGCGCGATCACGCGCCACATCAAGCGCCAGGGGCGCTTGTGGATCCGCATCTTCCCGGACGTTCCGGTTTCGTCGAAGCCTGCCGAAGTCCGCATGGGCTCGGGCAAGGGCGCGCCGGAATTCTGGGTCGCCCGCGTCAAGCCGGGCCGCATCCTGTTCGAGCTGGACGGTGTCCCCGGTCCGATCGCGCGCATCGCTTTCGAGCGTGCGATGGAGAAGCTCCCTATCAAGACCAAGGTCGTCGCCCGCCTGGGCGAGTCCGTGCACGAGGCGGCGTGAGCCCATGGCCAAGATCGACGATCTAAAGTCCCATTCCGACGACCAGCTCTCCGAGCAGCTGGGCGAACTGAAGCGCGAGGCATTCAACCTGCGCTTCCAGGCGGCAACCAACCAGCTCGAGAAGCCGAGCCGCGTGCGCGAGGTGCGTCGCACGATCGCGCAGATCAAGACGCTGCAGACCGAGCGTTCGCGCTCGGCCGCCAAGTAAGGAGTATCAGCGATGCCCAAGCGCGTGCTGACGGGAACGGTGGTCTCCGACAAGACCGACAAGACGGTGGTGATCCTCGTCGAGCGCAAGGTAAAGCATGCGCTCTATGGCAAGATCATCCGCCGTACGAAGAAGTACCACGCCCATGACGAAGAGAACGTCTTCAAGGAAGGCGAGATCGTGCGCATCGAAGAATGCGCGCCGATCTCCAAGTTGAAGACGTGGAAGGTCATCGGCAAGATCGGGGCGGAAGCCCCCGCCGCGGCGCACTGAGCGAGGACTGAACCATGATCCAGATGCAGTCCAATCTCGACGTCGCCGATAATTCGGGTGCCAAGCGCGTCCAGTGCATCAAGGTGCTCGGCGGCTCCAAGCGCCGCTTCGCGACCGTGGGCGACATCATCGTCGTCTCGGTGAAGGAAGCGACCCCCAAGGGCCGGGTGAAGAAGGGTGACGTGCACCGCGCCGTCATCGTCCGCACCGCGAAGGACATTCACCGCGCGGACGGTTCGACCATCCGCTTCGACGGCAACGCCGCGGTGCTGGTCAACAAGAACGAGGAGCCGATCGGCACCCGTATCTTCGGCCCGGTGGTTCGCGAGCTTCGCGCCAAGAACCACATGAAGATCATTTCGCTCGCGCCCGAGGTGCTTTGATGGCTTCGATGAAGATCAAGAAGGGCGACCGCGTTGTCGTCCTGTCCGGCAAGGACAAGGGCAAGACGGGTGAGGTTACCCGCTCGATTCCCAAGGAAGGCAAGGTAGTCGTGGGCGGCATCAACGTCGCGACGCGCCACCGCAAGCCGAGCCAGGCGAACCCTCAGGGTGGCCTGGAAAAGATCGAGGCGCCGCTGCACGCGTCGAAGGTCGCCATCGCGACTGCGGACGGCAAGCCGACCCGCGTTCGCTTCGAGGTTCGGGACGGCACGAAGGTGCGCGTTGCCGTGAAGACCGGGGAGACGATCAATGGCTGATGGCTACACGCCGCGGCTGAAGGCCGACTATGACGATCGTATCGTCAAGGCGATGACCGAGAAGTTCGGTTACAAGAACCGGATGGAAGTCCCGAAGCTCGAGAAGATCGTTCTGAACATGGGTGTCGGCGACGCCACCCAGGACAAGAAGCGCGTCGAGCAGGCGGCTGCGGAAATGACCCTGATCGCCGGCCAGAAGGCCGTCGTGACCAAGGCGAAGAAGTCGATCGCGCAGTTCAAGCTGCGCGAGGGCATGCCGATCGGCGCAAAGGTGACGCTGCGCCGCGAGCGGATGTACGAGTTTCTCGACCGTTTCGTGACGATTGCACTGCCTCGGGTTCGCGACTTTCGCGGCCTGAACGCGAAGTCGTTCGACGGCCGCGGCAATTACGCGACCGGCCTGAAGGAGCAGCTGATCTTCCCGGAGATCAGCTACGACAAGGTCGACAACATTCGCGGCATGGACGTGATCGTCGCCACGAGCGCAAAGACCGACGACGAGGCGCGCGAGCTTCTCCGTCTGTTCGGCTTTCCGTTCCCGCAGGAAACCACTGAAGAGAAGAAGGCGGCTTGAGCCTGCCGGCTCTCCGATAGAGGAAGAACTTAAGTCATGGCGAAACTGAGTTCGATCAACAAGAACGAGCGGCGCAAGAAGCTGGTAAAGCAGTATGCGCCGAAATATGCGAAGCTGAAGGCGATCGCGAACGACGAGAGCCTGGACGATGGAGAGCGCACGATCGCGCGCCTCAAGATGGCCGAGCTGCCGCGGAACGCAAACCCCACGCGGGTGCGCAACCGTTGCGAGCTCACCGGGCGCCCGCGCGCTTACTACCGCAAGTTCCGTCTCGCACGCGTGATGCTGCGGGATCTGGCCAACAAGGGCCTGATCCCCGGTGTCACCAAGTCGAGCTGGTAAGGATTTCGCATGTCGATGACCGACCCCCTGGGTGATCTGCTCACCCGTATCCGTAATGGCCAGCAGGCCCGCAAGGACAGCGTGCTTTCGCCCGCTTCCAAGCTGCGTGCCCGCGTGCTCGACGTGCTGCAGCGCGAAGGCTATATCCGCGGCTATTCCGAAGAAGATCTTGCCGGCCATAACGGCTTGCGGATCGAGCTGAAATATTTCGAGGGCCGCCCTGCGATCCAGCATGTGGCGCGCGTTTCGAAGCCCGGTCGCCGGGTCTATTCGGGCTCGAAGGACCTGCCCCGGGTTCGCAACGGCCTTGGCATCACCATCGTCTCGACGCCGAAGGGCGTTCTGTCCGACGCGGAAGCGCGCGATCAGAATGTCGGCGGCGAGGTGTTGGCGGAGGTATTCTGATCATGTCGCGTATTGGAAAACGGCCGGTCCCGATCCCCGCCGGGGTGACGGCGGCGATCGAGGGCAAGCAGCTCGCGATCAAAGGGCCAAAGGGCACGCTGACGCTGCCGCTGGCGGA
Organism: Sphingomonas bacterium; assembly: GCF_028292925.1. GTDB lineage: Bacteria > Pseudomonadota > Alphaproteobacteria > Sphingomonadales > Sphingomonadaceae > JAQGLK01. The sequence goes on along the minus strand of NZ_JAQGLK010000130.1, from coordinate 29,931 downwards.
CGAGGTGCGCTACGCGGTCGAGGATGGCGGGATTTCGGTCCAGCCGGTCAGCGACACGAAGCGGGCACGCTCCTTCTGGGGGCTGCAGCGCACGCTGGTTCAGAATCTGGTTACGGGCGTCACCGACGGCTTTACCCGGCAGCTCCTGATCACCGGCGTCGGCTATCGCGCCGCGGTGCAGGGCAAGAACCTGAAGCTGCAGCTCGGCTACAGCCACGATGTCGATTACACGATCCCTGAGGGGATCACGATCGTCACCCCGGATGCCACCACGGTGAACATCTCGGGCATCGACAAGCAGAAGGTCGGCCAAGTCGCCGCCGAGATCCGTCGCTGGCGCAAGCCCGAGCCGTACAAGGGCAAGGGCATCAAGTATGCCGGCGAGTTCATCTTCCGCAAGGAAGGGAAGAAGAAGTAATGGCCAAGGGTCTCTCTCTCTTCGCAAAGCGGCGCCAGCGCGTTCGCACTGCGCTCCGTGCCAAGGGCGGTCTCCGCCCGCGGCTTTCCATCCATCGGTCGGGCCGGCACATCTATGCCCAGGTGATCGACGACACGGCGGGCCACACGGTCGCAGCCGCTTCGTCCCTGGACAAGGACGTGCGCGACCAGACGGGTGCGACGTGCGACGCAGCCGCATCGGTCGGCCGTCGTGTCGCCGAGCGGGCCAGCCAGGCAGGCGTGACCAAGGTCGTGTTCGATCGCGGTGGCTTCCTGTTCCACGGCCGGGTCAAGGCGCTTGCCGAAGCGGCCCGCGAAGCCGGATTGGAGTTCTAAGATGGCTGACGAAAACGACATCCAGGCGCCCGTCGCGGTCGAGGGCGCTCCCGTAGAGGGCCAGGGCGAGCAGCGGCCCGGCCGCGGCCCGCGCAGTCCGCGTGGCGGCCGCGGCAGTGGCCGTGGTGGCCGCGACGGCAACAATCGCGGTCGCCGTGACGGCAACCGTGGTGGTCAGGACGACGGCGGCGAAGAGTTCGTCGAGAAGCTGGTTCACATCAACCGCGTGTCGAAGACGGTTAAGGGCGGCAAGCGCTTCGGCTTTGCGGCACTGGTCGTCGTCGGCGACGGCAAGGGCCGCGCGGGCTTCGGTCACGGCAAGGCGCGCGAAGTGCCGGAGGCGATCTCCAAGGCGACCGCCGCTGCCAAGAAGGCGATGATCCGCGTTCCGCTGCGCGACGGCCGTACCTTGCATCATGACGGCATGGGCCACTTCGGCGCGGGCCGGGTATATGTGCGCTCTGCGCCGCAGGGTACGGGCATCATCGCCGGCGGCCCGATGCGCGCCGTGTTCGAAAGCCTGGGCGTGCACGATGTCGTCACCAAGTCGGTCGGCACGAGCAACCCGTACAACATGATCCGCGCTACGTTCGAGGCACTCGGCGAGCAGACCAGCCCGAAGTCTGTGGCACAGCGGCGCGGCAAGAAGATTGCCGACCTGCTCGGCCGTGGCGGCGCCTCTGCGCCGGAAGCCGAGGCGGAAGCCGCGGCGGTGGTGGAGTAAGCACGATGGCAACGATCAAGGTAACTCAGACCGGATCCCCGATCCGGCGTACCCCCGATCAGCGCGCGACGCTGGTCGGGCTCGGCCTGAACAAGATGCACCGGACCCGCGAGCTCGAGGATACCCCCGAAGTGCGCGGCATGATCCGGAAGGTTCTGCATATGGTCAAGGTCGACGAACAGGCGTAAGGCCGCGGCCGCTGCGGGGGATTGGCCCGCGGATGATGTTGGTGCCGGGCAACCTCCCGCCAGCCGGTCTAACGATTTTTGCGCGAACATAGCGAAAGCGAGTGCACGACATGAAGCTTCACGAAATCCGCGACAATCCGGGCGCTCGTAAGAGCCGGATGCGCGTCGGCCGCGGTATCGGCTCCGGCAAGGGCAAGACCGCGGGTCGCGGCCAGAAGGGCCAGAAGAGCCGCGAGGGCGTCTCGATCAACGGGTTCGAAGGCGGCCAGATGCCGCTGCACATGCGGATCCCGAAGCGTGGCTTCAACAACCACTTCGCCAAGGATTATGCCGAGGTGAACCTTGGCGCGGTGCAGAAGCTGGTTGATGCCGGTTCGCTGCCCACCGACGGCACGATCGATCACGCCGCGCTGAAGGCCGCGGGCGTGGCCCGTGGCGGCACCGATGGCGTTCGTATCCTGGGCAAGGGCACGCTTTCGGCCAAGTTGTCGTTCCGTGTCGCCGGCGTTTCCGCCGGTGCGCGTGAGGCGATCGAGGGCGCGGGCGGTACGGTCGACGTGATCGAGGTCGTTCCCGCATCCGAGAAGGCCGCGGCGAAGAAGAACACGGTCAAGCTGCGCAAGGCTTGACGCCAAGCCGGCCAGTTCGGGCTTAGACAAGCCCGGACACGGCACTATATGGAGGCGGCGGGGGGCTAAGGGGCATCCCGCCGCCATCTTCATTTTCGGGATCGACAGACCATGGCATCCGCCGCCGAGCAAATGGCCGCTAACGTAAGCCTCGCCAACTTCACCAAGGCGACCGACCTCAAGAAGCGGCTGTGGTTCACGATCGGGGCCCTCATCGTGTTCCGCCTGCTGAGCCATGTGCCGCTGCCCGGCATCGATCCCCGCGCGCTGACGAGCCTTTTCGAGACGACGCGCGGCGGCGTGCTCGATTTCTTCAACACCTTTTCCGGCGGGTCGCTCAATCGCATGAGCCTGATCGCGCTGGGGGTGATGCCGTACATCACGGCCTCCATCGTCATCCAGCTCGCCTCCTCGCTGTCGCCCACGCTGGCGGCGATCAAGAAGGAGGGGGAGAGCGGCCGCAAGAAGCTCAACCAGTATACGCGTTACGGCACCGTGCTGCTGACGGCGATCCAGGGTTACTTCATCGCGGTCGGGCTGGAGAGCTGGGGCGCGAGCGAGGGCATGTCGGCTGTCGTTCAGCCCGGCATGCTGTTCCGCATCACCACGGTCATCTCGCTGATCGGTGGCACGATGTTCCTGATGTGGCTGGGCGAGCAGATTACCAGCCGCGGCATTGGCAACGGCGTGTCCCTGATCATCATGGCCGGCATCGTCGCGCAGCTGCCGATCGCGCTGGGTCAGGTCTTCGAAGGCGGCCGCACGGGATCGCTGCCGCTGCTGCTGATCATCGTCATCCCGGTGCTGATCCTCGGCCTGATTGCGTTCATCTGCTTCATGGAACGCGCCCAGCGCCGGGTGCTGATCCAGTATCCCAAGCGGCAGACGCAGCGCGGGATGATGCAGGCGGACAAGAGCCACCTTCCGCTCAAGATCAACACCGCCAACGTGATCCCGCCGATCTTCGCGTCGTCGCTGCTGCTTATGCCGCTGACGATCACCCAGTTTGCCGGGCAGCGCGTTTCGGGTGAGAGCCGCTGGGGCGATTTCCTGATCTCGCTCAACCAGTATCTGGCGCATGGTACGCCGCTCTATCTCAGCCTCTATGCCGGCGGGATCATCTTCTTCTGCTTTTTCTATACCGCGGTTGTGTTCAACCCGGAGGAGACGGCGGACAATCTGAAGCGGCACGGGGGCTTCATCCCCGGCATCCGCCCCGGCAAGAACACGGAAAACTACCTGGATTACGTGCTGACGCGGATCACCGTGATCGGTGCGGCCTATCTGACGTTCATCTGTCTGGTGCCGGAAATGCTGATCACCAAGCTGGGGATTCCGTTTTATCTGGGTGGCACCAGCCTGCTGATCGTCGTAAACGTCACAATCGATACGGTTACGCAGATCCAGAGCCACCTGCTGGCACACCAGTATGGCGATCTGATCAAGAAGGCGAAACTGAAGGGGGGAGTCCGAAGGTGAACAGCGCCATCCCGCAGGTCTTGCTGCCGTGAACATCATTTTGCTTGGCCCCCCGGGGGCGGGGAAGGGAACGCAGGCCGCACGGCTGGAAAAGGAGCGGGGCATGGTCCAGCTCTCCACCGGCGACATGCTCCGTGCCGCGGTCAAGGCGGGTACGCCCGTCGGTCTGAAGGTGAAAGCGGTGATGGAGGCGGGCGAGCTCGTTTCCGACGCAATCGTCAGCGCGCTGATCGGTGAACGGCTGGATGGGGACGCGGCGAACGGCGCGATCTTCGACGGTTATCCCCGCACCCAGGCCCAGGCCGAGGCGCTCGACGTGCTGCTGCGCGAGCGTAACCGCTCGCTCGACCATGTCATCGAACTCGAAGTGGACGAGGCGGCACTCGTCGATCGCGTCACGGGGCGCTTCACCTGTGCCCAATGCGGCACGGGCTACCATGATCGCTACAAGCTTCCGGTAGTCAGCGGCGTCTGCGACGTATGCGGATCGGCCGAGTTCAAGCGTCGGCCGGACGACAATGCCGAAACCGTCCGCACCCGGATGAGCGAATATCGCGCGAAAACCGCGCCGATCCTGCCCTTCTATGAGGCGCTCGGCATCGTGCAGCGGATCGACGGCATGGCCGCCATGGACAAGGTGAGTGGCGAGATCGCGTCGATTCTGGATCGCGACTGAGAACTGGCCGGCAAAGGACGCTCCTCGGCGAGGGGCGTCCTTGTCGAGGTCGCTTGGTCGGGCCCGGCTCGATCAGGCGGCGGCGCGCTCTGCCTCGATGATCTCGCGCGCGAACGTCAGGCATTGTCCGCAGCGTGGCCGGCGGCCGAGTGCCTCGTAGGCGCTGCGCGGACAGCTGGCACCGGATCGGGCGGCCTGCCGTACGTCGCTTTCCCGGATGGCATTGCAGATGCAGACAACCATGATGCGATTCTCTCCGCTGATCGCGGAGGTATAGCGCTACTGCGACTAACTCTCAATACTCTCGATCGGCCGACGGAACGGCTGTAGTTGCCAGCGCGCGATCGATCGCCAGAGCCATTCGAACGGCCCGAAGCAGTAGCGCGCGAGCCACGGCTTGCTCCACGCCAGCATCGCGATCCACACCGGCGGCACGATGAGGTAGAGTTGCGCCCGCGAAAGGTGTCCGAACAGCCCCAGGCCATAGCCGTAGAACAACGTCGTCATCACGATGCTGGTGGCCAGATAGTTGCTGAACGCCGCCCGCCCCACCGCGGCGATGCGGGTGACGAGCCGGAACGTCGGCGAGAGCCTGATCCAGAGCAGCAGCAGGGCGGCATGGCCGAGCATTACCACGACACGAAAAGGCGCCGCGTACAGCGTCGCCGCTTGCACGGTGACGACCTCGTCGAAGCCGGAGCGGATCGTTCCCGCGGCGATCAGGGCCAGTGCGGGCAGGCCGATGCCGTATGCGGCGATGACAATGCGCCAATACGTGGCCGCCGCCCAGCCGCCGGTCAGGAACCCGCTGCGCAGCCCGGCTGCACCGAGCAGCATGAGCGCCAGGGTCTCCGCCCCGACATCGATCAGTTGCAGGAACGGCGTCGCGGCGTGGCCGAGCCGATCACGCAGGATGCCGGCATAATCCCCGCGAAACGTCGCCAGTTCGCGGCTGATAGCGGCGGGGCTGGGGATGCCGATCTGGTCCGCAACGCCGCGCCACGCCTGCACTGCCCCCTCCGTCGCGTCGGCCGCTGCGGCCGCCTCGCGGAGGGTGCCGAGCCCGCCGACGAGCGACCAGAGGAACAGCCATTGGGCCACCAACAGGAACAGCGCGATAACGACCAGTTCGCGGCTGCTGCGCCGGACGTGCGCCAGCGCAAGCGTGCCGACGAGCGCGTAGGGGATCAGGATGTCGCCGGACCAGATCAGGTAGGCATGGGCCGCGCCGACCGCCAGCAGCGCAGCCATTCGGCGAAGGTGGACCGTCGCGCCATCCTGCCCGGCCGCGTCCGCACGTTCGATCACCAGCACCATGCCAGCCCCGAACAGCAGCGAGAACAAGGCGCGCATCTTGCCGTCGATCAACACGAAGCCGATGGCCCAGACGGCGAGATCCGCGCCAGTCGATCCGCCATAGGCCGCGGGATTGAGGTACGCCGCCTGCGGCAGCCCGAAGCCGGCCACATTCATCAGCAGAATGCCCATCACGGCCACCCCCCGCAGCACGTCGAGCGCGATCAGGCGGGATGGAGCGGGCATGCGCGGCATCCCTGTGGCGCGGCGCGGGGCGGGTCAAGCGCGATGCGGAACCGCCCGTGTTTCGAGCGGTTTAGGCCGGACGAGACAGCGACCGAGGACCAGCACGATGGCGAGCCCCACGCACGACGACAGCAAGGCCGATACCAAGCCGAGGGCCCGCAAGGCGCCGACGCCGAAGCCGGCATCCCCGGCAGCTGCGACCGATAAAGCCGGCTTCGGAGGCAGCACCGCCGCCGTGCTGGGCGTAGCCGCGGTGGGTGTGTTCGCCGGGCTGGCCGCCAATCTGGGCCGCAAGGCGGCGGTACAGGCGCCGAGCGCGATGACCGGCGACTGGTTCGCGGCGATCAAGGCCGAGCACAAGGCGACCTTGCTGTTGATGGACGCGATGGCCAAGACGACCGACAAGAACACCGCCAAGCGCGCCACCCTGCTGATGCAGATCAAGCATGCGCTGGCCAAGCACGCCTTCATGGAAGAGATGGTGGTCTATCCGGCGCTGCGGGAAGCCGGGGACCCGCAGGATGCCGATAAGCTCAACCACGAGCATGGCTACGTGAAGCAGTATCTGTACGAACTCACGAACCTCGAGAAGAGCTCGCCGGTGTTCCTGGACAAGGTCGCCGCGCTGCGCGCGGAGCTCGACAAGCATATCGCGGAAGAGGAGAACGAGATCTTCCCGCCCTTCCACGCCAAGCTTTCGGACGCCAAGAACAAGGCGATCACCGCCGCGGCGAACAAGGAAGCGTTCAAGCTCGCCTGATCGCGGTATCATCGGCCGGCAAGAAGGCTTCCCTGCCTGACTGGCAGCGGGGCCTTCTCGGTCGTCCGGGTGCGAGGCATCAGGCGAGTGCGGCGTCGGCGCCCATCAACCGCGGCAGGAATTCCTCATGTGCCTGCCGTAGCACAGCCAGGTCTATGCTGTTCGCGCCGTAGCCGATGCCCGATGCGGCGGACGTGACCGAACCGAGGAAACGGTGCCGGATTCCGGCCGCGCCCATCGCGCGAACGAGCGGATCCGAGTTGCCGGTGGTCACCACGTACCGCGCCTGATCCTCACCGAACAGCGCAGCGGCGGTCAGCGGCACATCGCGATCGAGCCGCAGCCCGAGATTGCCGGCCAACGCCATCTCTGCCAGCGCGACGAGCAGCCCGCCGTCGGCAATGTCGTGCGCGGCTCCGATCCAGCCCGCTGCGATCGCCTGCCGGACGAATTCGCCGTGGCGGCGTTCGAGATCGAGATCGACCGGCGGCGGCGGCCCCGCCTCGCGTCCGGCAATCTCCCGCAGCCAGATCGACTGGCCGAGGTGCCCCGGCCAATCGCCGATCAGCCAGATATCGTCGCCGTCCTGCTTGAACGCGATGGTGGCTGATGTGCGCCAGTCGGCCAGCAGGCCGACGCCGCCGATCGCCGGGGTCGGCAGGATCGCGCTGCCCCCGCCGGTGGCCTTGCTCTCGTTGTAGAGCGACACGTTGCCGCTGACGATCGGGAAGTCGAACGCGCGGCAGGCATCCCCCATGCCGTCCAGGCAGCCGACGAGCTGCGCCATGATCTCGGGCCGCTGCGGGTTGGCGAAGTTGAGGCAATTGGTGACGGCCAGCGGGGTGGCGCCCACCGCGGAAAGGTTGCGGTAGGCCTCAGCGATGGCCTGCTTGCCGCCTTCATACGGATCGGCGAAGCAGTAGCGCGGGGTGCAATCGGTGGTGATCGCGAGCGCCTTTTCCGTGCCGTGGACGCGGACGACCGCAGCGTCGCCGCCCGGCCGCTGCACCGTGTCGGCGCCGACCTGGGTATCATACTGTTCCCAGATCCAGCGGCGGGAGGCGAGATCGGGCGATCCCATCAGCCGCACCAGATCGGCAGCCGCATCTGAAGGTTCTGGAATGTCGCCGAGCGGCGGCACGTTGGCCCAGACCCGATACTCGGCCGGGGAAATCGCCGGCCGATCGTAGAGCGGCGCATCGTCCGCCAGCGGGCCGAGCGGAATGTCGCACACCGTGGCACCGTCGAACGTCAGCACCATGCGGCCGGTGTCGGTAACGCGGCCGATCACCGCGAAGTCGAGTTCCCACTTGCGGAAGATGGCCTCGGCGAAATCCTCGCGGCCGGGCTTGAGCACCATGAGCATCCGCTCCTGGCTTTCGCTCAGCATCATTTCGTAGGGCGTCATGCCGGCTTCGCGGCAGGGGACGGCATTCATGTCGAGCTCGATGCCGACACCGCCCTTGCTCGCCATCTCGACCGAGGAGGAGGTCAGGCCGGCGGCGCCCATGTCCTGGATCGCGACGATCGCATCGGAGGCCATCAGTTCCAGGCATGCCTCGATCAGCAGCTTTTCGGTGAACGGATCGCCGACCTGCACGGTCGGGCGCTTTTCCTCCGAATCCTCGGAGAAGTCGGCGGAGGCCATCGTCGCGCCGTGGATGCCGTCGCGCCCGGTCTTCGATCCGACGTAGACGATCGAGTTGCCGACGCCCGACGCGGCCGAATAGAAGATACGGTCGACGTCGGCCACGCCCACGGTCATCGCATTGACCAGGATGTTGCCGTCATAGGCCGGGTGGAAATTGACCTCGCCGCCGACCGTCGGCACGCCGACGCAGTTGCCGTAGCCGCCGATGCCGTGGACGACACCCGCGATCAGGTGGCGCATCTTCGGGTGGTCGGGCCGGCCGAAGCGCAGCGCGTTGAGATTGGCGACCGGCCGAGCGCCCATCGTGAACACGTCGCGCAGGATGCCGCCGACCCCGGTGGCTGCGCCCTGGTACGGCTCGATATAGCTGGGGTGGTTGTGGCTCTCCATCTTGAAGATGGCGGCCTGCGGCTTGCCGTCCGGCCCCAGGCCGATGTCGATCACGCCGGCATTCTCGCCGGGGCCGCAGATTACCTGGGGGCCGGTGGTCGGCAGCTTCTTCAGGTGGATCCGGCTCGACTTGTAGGAGCAATGTTCGGACCACATCACCGAGAATATGCCGAGTTCCGTGAGGTTCGGGTCCCGGCCGAGCGCGCGGAGCACGCGCTGATATTCGTCCGGGCTCAGCCCGTGTTCGGCGACGATCTGGGGGGTGATGGCGGTCATGCGTCGCCGATAGCCGAGGGGGGCGGGCTTGTCAGCCGGGGTGAGATGCAAAAAGGCCGGCGGGGTGAGCCGCCGGCCTTGCAGATGGATGGGAGAAGGGAGCGATCGATAATCGGGCGGTCAGGCCTTGCAGCTCTGCGCGGCCTTGCCGGGCTGGGTGATCTGGACCTGCTCGCTATTGCCGGAAACGGTGTAGCCGCCGCCGCTCAGCGCCTCGTTCGGCGCGGCCGAAGCCAGCTTGATCGCAGCGCCGTTCTTCTCCGTCTTCAGGTCGGCGCTGATGTTGTCGCCGAAAAAGTCGACGTAGATCAGGCTGTTGTCCTTGCAGCGGTACGTCCGGCTGGCGACCAGCGCGGGCGGCAGAACCACCGGCGCGTCGCTCACCGGCGCCGCCTCCGCCATGGCCGCGTCGTTGGACGGGGCCGGTGCGGCTGCCTGTTCGGAGCCGGAGCCCGAGCAGGCACTGAGGAAAAGGACTGCCGCGAGAGCGGCGGCGCTGCTGAGGGAAGCGTTTTTGTGCATAGCGGCATAAGTCATCACGGATGGCGGCGGCGGCGTCAATCCTGAGATTTGGCAGGACTGTTGTCCGATCGCGATCCTGCGCCCAACCGATGCTGCCAAGCGGTGAAGACAAGCTGCGTTGCCGGGGCCACACCCGCTCCGCTATCTTGTCCGCATGTCGATGCCCCCCATGCCCCCTGCGGATCGTGCGCTCGCGCTGATCGGCAACACCCCCCTGGTCCGCCTCGCCGGGCCAAGCGCCGCAACCGGATGCGAGATCCTGGGCAAGTGCGAGTTCATGAACCCCGGCGGATCGGTAAAGGATCGCGCCGCCTTGTTCATCGTCGAGGATGCCGAGGCGCGCGGGCAGCTGAAACCTGGCGGCATCATCGTCGAGGGCACCGCGGGCAACACCGGGATCGGGCTGGCGCTGGTCGCCAACGCCAAGGGCTACCGCACGATCATCGTGATGCCGGAAACGCAGAGCCGGGAGAAGATGGACACGCTGCGTGCGCTCGGCGCGGAGCTGGTGCTGGTGCCGGCAGCGGCTTATTCGAACCCGGCCCATTTCGTGCACACCTCCCGCCGGATCGCCGAGGAGACGGAGAATGCGATCTGGGCGAACCAGTTCGACAATATCTCCAACCGTATGGCCCACATCCACACCACCGCGCCCGAGATCTGGACGCAGACCGAGGGCAGGATCGACGGCTTCACCTGCGCGGCGGGCACCGGCGGCACGATCGCCGGGGTGGGCATGGGGCTGAAGGCGCATAACGAAAAGATCGTGGTCGCGCTGGCCGATCCGCATGGCGCGTCGCTCTACAACTATTACGAATGTGGAGAACTGCGCGCCGAGGGCAGTTCCGTTGCCGAGGGTATCGGGCAGGGGCGGATCACCGGCAATCTGGAAGGTGCGCCGATCGATACCCAGTTCCGGATCAGCGACGCGGAGGGGCTGGAGCAGGTCCATGCGCTGCTGATGGGCGAGGGGCTGTGCCTGGGCCTCTCGTCCGGCATCAACGTCGCCGGCGCGATGGCGCTGGCCCGCAAGCTGGGGCCGGGCAAGACGATCGTGACGATCCTGTGCGATTCGGGGCTGCGTTACCTCTCGACGCTGTACAATCCGGAATGGCTGACCGCTAAGGGACTGGCGGTTCCGCCATGGATCCGCGTCTGATCCTGCCGACCGTTCCGGTTCGACAAGCCGGTAGGGCTTGGTTAGTCTTGGTAGTGCAACAGTCTGGCCTACGAACTGCAGGGCGGGGAGGGAGTGGATGCAACGGGTTCGCGTCGGCCTGACCGGGCTGGCCTGCGTCTTCCTGCTGGTGTTCCTGGCCGCGGCGTTCTTCGGGCTTGCGCGCCCGGAGGCGGCGGTTCCGGGCGCGCCGGGTCCGGTTGCGCCCAGCCTTGATGCCAACGCCACCGCAGAACCGCGCGAGCCGCTGGCGGAGCTTGGCGTGACTCCGGGCAATCTGCCGGGCAAGGCCGATTCGCCGCCGGCAGCGCCATTTACCGTCGCCCCCGGATCCGGGCCCGCCCTTGCGCCCGCCGATGCCACTTCCGGCCGGGCCGCCGCCGCCCCCGCGGGGCGCTGAACAACCTCTAGTTCTCCGCCGGCGATTCGGCGGGTGCCCGAACGCCCTGCGTGATTCTCTCCGCGCGCCGTCCGGCGGCACCGCCGGGGCGCCGCGCGCCCATGCCGGCACCCCGCGCTCGCCCATCTCATCCCATCAGGCCCCCATCGCGACGTATATCTGGCGAGGGTAGCCAACACAGTTATCCACAGGTTAAAGCCGTGCACAAAGCGCGAACAGCGGCGGATTTACGTGCTTTTCTAAAACCGTCTCCACCCAGCTGTGCACACGCAACCCCAGCTTTGCCCATCAAATCCCATCTAGTCCTACGGGGAACTACATGTTACGCCTCCGGCATCGAGGATGTGACCTGTTTGGTGGCGACGGCGTGAGAATGCGTCGGCGCAACGGGCGGGCAACACGCCTCGAAAAGGGGCATCGCGTTGGCTGTTCACGACCAATTCCGGGGGAAGGCGCTGAACGCGGTCGACGCGAAGGGTCGCGTGTCCGTGCCTGCCGACTACCGGGGTGCGATCCAGACCCGCCACCGCCGCCTCGTGATGCAGGACGGCTTCGATCCGAACGCCGACGACACGGACGAGCGCCGCCGCACCGGCAAGGTGGTGATCCTGATCAAGGATCCCACGCAGCCCTGCCTGATGGCGTTCGACAACGCCTATGCCCGCGACCACCGCCGCACCATCGATGAGAGGCACGCGGACAAGGCCGGCCTCCAGCGCGAAGCGGCGATCCGAAAGGACCTGACCTTCTTCGGTTCGGCCGAGGACATGCCGTGGGACGTCAACGGCCGAATCGTTCTGCCGCCGCGGATCCGTGCCAAGGCCGGGATCACCGACTTCGTCTACTTCTTCGGGCTGAGCGACACGTTCGGGCTGTGGAACCCGGCGACCTTCGTCGAGTGCCACCAGGAGGAATTCCCCGACCTCGCCGACGAATGCCGCGAATTCTGCGAAGAGAAGGGGTTCGCGCTGTGAGCGCCGCCGACCCCCGCCACGCACCTGTCCTCCTCCACGAGGTGATCGCCGCGCTGGCGATCGCCCCGGGCGAGACGCATGTCGACGGAACGCTGGGGGCGGGCGGCTATAGCCGCGCGATGATGCTCGCCGGCGCGGGGTGCGTCCTCGCCTTCGATCGCGATCCCGACGCCATCGCCGAGTCGCGCGAACTGGAGCGGGCCTCCGGCGGGCGGCTGGTGCTGATCGAGGAACGTTTCTCGCGCATGGCCGCGGCGCTGGCCGATCGCGCGATCGCTGCGGTGGACGGCGTGACGCTGGATATCGGCGTGTCGTCGATGCAGCTCGACCGGGCGGAGCGGGGCTTTTCGTTTCAGGCGGACGGACCGCTGGACATGCGGATGGAGCAGGCCGGGCAGAGCGCGGCCGAGTTCGTCAACGACGGGGACGAGGCGGAGATCGCCGACGTGCTCCATCTCTATGGCGAGGAGCCGCGGGCGCGGCGGGTGGCGCGCGCGATCGTCGCCGCACGCCCGATCGCCCGTACCGGGGAACTGGCGGCGGTGGTGCGCCGCGCGCTCGGGTACAAGCCGCACGACAAGAAGGATCCCGCGACCCGCACGTTTCAGGCGATCCGCATCCATCTCAACCGCGAGATGGAGGAGCTGGAGGAGGGCCTCGCCGCTGCCGAGCGTGTGCTGCGCCCCGGCGGGCGGCTGGCGGTCGTCACCTTTCACAGCCTGGAAGACCGGATGGTGAAGCGGTTCCTGCGGCAGCGCAGCGGCAGCGAGCCGACCGGATCGCGGCATCGGCCCGACGTATCCGGTGCCCTGCCGCCCACCTTCGATGCGGTCGCCAAGCCGGTTCGCCCCGGCGAGGCGGAGATCGACCGCAACCCCCGTTCCCGTTCCGCCACGCTTCGTATCGCGCGGCGCACCTCTGCTTCCCCCTGGCCCAGCGTACAGAAAGGCTCCCTCTGATGATCGCCACGCGTTTTCGGTCGGTCTACTGGGTCGGCGGCGTCGCCGTCGCCGCCTTGGGCTGCTACCTCGTTTCGCAGCGGGTCGCCGCCGAGCGGGCGACCCTGGTGAGGGTGGAGACCGCGATCGTCATCGGCGAGCGCCAGATCCGCTCGCTGGAGACCGAGATCGGCACGCGCGCCGGCATGAAGCAGATCGAACGCTGGAACGTCGAGGTGCTGTCGCTGTCCGCGCCCAAGGCCGGGCAGTTCGTCGCCGACGAGGTTCAGCTCGCCAGCCTCGTGCAGCCTGCCCAGCCGGCGATGGAAGCGCCGGCTGCCGTGCAGGTGGTGGCGATCGATGAAGCACCGGCGGCGCTGCCCCACGTCACCCGCGCCAGCTACGAAGCGCCCGTTGCCGTCACCCGTGTCGCGGAAGCCCATCCGAAGGTGGAGCGGGCGAGGCCGGCCAAGGCGAAGGAGGCAAAGCCCCGTCCCGAGCGCGAGCGCCTGGCCGATAGCAAGCGGGACCGCGCACCGGAGCGGAATGCCGACGATACGCCGCGGGTGCGCTCGGCGGTGTTCGTGAAGCCCGCCACGCACAAGGGCACCGCTCCCCAGAAGGTCGCGCTGCTCGACGAGAAGCTGCTTGGCGACCTCGGAAAGCTCGCCCGCAACGAGCGCACCGGCGGCAAGCGCAACCGGTGAGCGCGGTGATCGCCACGCCCGCGCGCGTCCGGCTCGCGGGGCAGCGGCAGCAGACGATCGCGACCGCACATTTCCGCCTGATGGTGGTGATGCTGCTGTTCATGGGCGTGACGATCGTCATCGCCGGGCGGCTCGCCTGGCTGTCGCTGTTCGAGGAGCGGCTCGTTCGCAGCAGCGCCGTATCCGGGCTGATCCCGGCACGCGCCGACATCGTCGATCGCAACGGCGTGCCGCTGGCGCGAACGTTCGATGCGTGGTCGATCGCGATCCACCCGAACAAGCTGGTCGGCAACCCGCGCGAGGTGGCCGCGAAGCTGGCGGCGCTGATGCCGGAAAAGAGCGAGGCGCAGTATCTGGCGATCCTCACCTCCGGCAGGAAGTTCGCCTATCTCAAGCAGCGGGCGATGCCCGAACTCGTCAAGGCGGTGAACGCCATCGGCGAGCCGGGTATCGAGTTCCAGCGTGAGCCGGAGCGGCTCTATCCGCAGCAGACGCTGGCTGCCCACGTCCTCGGCTGGATCAAGGAGGACGGATCGGCCGTCTCCGGCATGGAGCGGACGCTGGATGCGCGGCTGAACGATCCCTCCGGCCGCGGATCGCCGGTGGCGCTGTCGATCGACGCCCGCGTCCAGGCGGCGCTGGAGACCGAGCTGAACACCGCAATGGTGAAGCATAGCGCGATCGGCGCGACAGGCCTCGTCCTCGACGCGGATTCGGGCGAGGTGCTGGCGCTCGCCTCGCTGCCCAGCTTCAATCCGAACGCCGCGGGCAAGGGCACGATCGCCGACCTGACCAACAAGGCGACGCTGAACGTGTACGAGCTCGGCTCGACGTTCAAGATGATCACCGCCGCCAACGCGATCGAGAGCGGCGTCGTCACGTCGATGACCAAGCGCTACGATGCGCGTGCGCCGCTGCGGGTCGGCCGGTTCACGATCAAGGACGATCACCCGCTGAAGCGGTACGTCAACCTGCCCGAGATCCTCGTCCATTCGTCGAACATCGGCACCGCCCGCATCGCCGACGAACTCGGGCCGGTGCGCACTCAGGCGTTCTTCAAGAAGCTCGGGTTCGATACCGCCAGCCAGATCGAGCTGGGCGCCAAGGGCCGCCCGCTCTGGCCGACCTTCTGGGCGCGGACGACGACGATGACGGTGGCGTATGGCCACGGCATCGCGGTCACCCCGCTGCATCTCGCCTCGGCCTATGCCGCGCTGGTCAATGGCGGCGTGTTCCGCCCGGCGACCTTGATGAAGCGCGAACCTGGCAAGCTGCCGGCCGGCCGCCGCGTCATCTCCGAATCGACGAGTGCGCGGATGCGCCAGCTGATGCGGCTGGTGGTCATCAAGGGCACCGGCCGCAAGGCGGACGCGCCGGGCTTCCGGCTGGGCGGCAAGACGGGCACTGCGGAAAAGCCGCGCGACGGTGGGTATGCCAAGCATTCGCTCGTTTCGACGTTCGCCGGCGTGTTCCCGATGGACAATCCGCGCTATGTCGTCATCGCGATGCTGGATGAGCCGAAGGGCACCGCCGACACGTTCGGCTTCGCCACCGCGGCATGGACGACAGGCCCGGTGATTTCGCGGCTGGTGGCGCGGATCGGGCCGCTGCTGGGCGTCATGCCGGACGAGCGGCGCGACGTGGACGAGAGCGAGCTGCTGCCGCTGATCTGGGAACCGAAGGGGGCCGATCCGAATGCGGTTGAGTGATGTCCTCGGCAGCGATGCGGTTCCGGAAGGCGCCGACGCCCGGGTAACCGGCTTTGCGATCGATCATCGCAAGATCGCGCCCGGCACCGTATTCGGCGCCTTCCAGGGGGCCCGTTTCGACGGCGAGGATTTCATCCCCGCCGCCATCTCCTCCGGCGCGATCGCGATCGTCGCCCGGCCGGAGGCGGGCGTGGACGGCGCGCTCCACATCGCCGACAGCCAGCCGCGGCGGACGTTCGCCCGGCTGGCGGCGCGGTTCTTCGCGCCGTTCCCCGAAACGACGGTCGCGGTTACCGGCACCAACGGCAAGACCTCCACGGTCGAGCTGACGCGCCAGCTGTGGCGCAGCGAGGGGCATCCGGCAGCGTCGATCGGCACGCTCGGCGTCACCACCGCGGACGAGCAGGTATCGACCGGGCTGACGACGCCCGACATCGTCACTTTCCTGTCGAACATGCACGGCCTGCGCCGCGAAGGCGTGACGCATGCCGCGTTCGAGGCGTCGAGCCACGGATTGTCGCAGTTCCGCACCGAAGGGCTGCCGGTGCGCGCGGGTGCGTTCACCAACCTCAGCCGCGACCACCTCGATTATCACGGCACGATGGACGCCTATCTCGAGGCGAAACTGCGGCTGTTCACCGAGGTGATAGACGAAGACGGCGCCGCGGTGATCTGGGCCGACGACGTCGCCTCCGGCCGTGTCGCCGAGCTGGCGCGCGAGCGAGGGCTGCGCACGCTGACCGTCGGCAAAAGGGGTGAGGCGCTGCGGCTGGCGGGGCGCACCCCCACCCAGCTCGGCCAGACGCTTTTGATCGAGGCGGAGGGTGGCCGCACCTTCACCGTGAAGCTGCCGCTGATCGGCGCGTATCAGGCCGCCAATGCGCTGACCGCCGCCGGGCTGGTGATCGCCACGGGCGGCGACCTGGCCGCGACGCTCGACCGGCTTGCGCGGGTCCAGCCGGTGCGCGGGCGGCTGGAGCGGGCGGCGATCACGCGCGCTGGCGCCCCCGTCTATGTCGATTACGCGCACACCCCCGATGGCCTGCGCGCGGCGATCGATGCGCTGCGGCCGCATACGGGCAAGCGACTGATCGTGCTGTTCGGGGCGGGCGGCGACCGCGACACCGGCAAGCGGCCGGAGATGGGCCGCATCGCGACCGAACTGGGCGACGTGGTGATCGTCACCGACGACAATCCGCGCAGCGAGGATCCCGCCGCGATCCGCCGCGATGTGCTCGCCGGCGCCCCCGGCGCGACCGAGATCGGCGATCGCCGCGAAGCCATCGCTGCGGCGATCGGGATGGCCGGGCCGGAGGATGTCGTGCTGATCGCGGGCAAGGGGCATGAGCAGGGCCAGATCGTCGGCGCGGGCGAGACGTTGCGCGTGCTGCCGTTCGACGACGTCTCGGTCGCGCGGGAGTGCGCGGGTTGAGCGGGGCCGCACCTCTCTGGACTGCCGCCGAGATCGCACGGGCGACCGGCGGCATCGTGCATGGCGACTTTGCGGCCGGCGGGATCGCCTTCGATTCGCGTGAGGTCGGCCCGGGCGACCTGTTCGTGGCGCTCAAGGGCGAGGCGACCGACGGGCACCGCTTCGTGGAAGGGGCGTTCGCCAGTGGCGCGGCCGGCGCGATCGTCTCCGAATCTGTCGACCACCCTCACGTCCACGTGGCCGATACGGCGGCCGCCCTCGACGCGCTGGGCCGCGCGGCACGGGCGCGGACTCCGGCGCGGATCGTCGGGATAACCGGATCGGTCGGCAAGACGGGTACGAAGGAGGCGCTGTTCGACGCGCTCGACCGGGCCGCACCGGGCCGGGTCCACCGATCGGTAAAGAGCTACAACAACCATACCGGCGTGCCGCTCAGCCTGGCGCGGATGCCGGGCGATGGCATGTTCGGCGTGTTCGAGATGGGGATGAACCATGCCGGCGAGCTTGCCGCGCTGACCCGGCTTGTCCGCCCGCACGTTGCGGTGGTCACCGCCATCGCGCCTGCGCACACTGCGTTCTTCGCAAGCGAGGAGGCGATTGCCGACGCCAAGGGCGAAATCTTTCAGGGGCTGGAGCCCGGCGGCACCGCGATCGTGCCGCACGACAGCCCGCACCGCGACCGCCTGATCGCCGCCGCCCGCCCGCATGCCGGCCGGATCTGGACGTTCGGCAGCGGCGAGGGCGCTGATATTCGCGCGCGCGAAGCGGTGCGCGCGCCCTCCGGCGGCACGCTCGTCACGGCGGCCTTTCCCGATAGCGAACTTACTTTCACGATCGCCGCGGCCGGCGCACACTGGATCTCCAATGCGCTCGCCGTGCTCGGCGCCGTCGAGGCGGTGGGTGGCGATCTTTCCGCCGCCGGGCTGGCGCTGGCGGACATGGCGGGGCTGCCGGGGCGCGGCGCGCGGGTAATGGTGGCAGTGGACGGGGGCGAGGCGCTGCTGATCGATGAAAGCTACAACGCCAACCCGGCATCGGTGGCAGCCACCCTGGCGGTGCTCGGCGCGGAGCCGGCCCGGCGGCGGATCGCGGTGCTGGGCGAGATGCGCGAGCTGGGCGACCGATCGAACCGGGACCACGCCGCGCTTGCCGATCCGCTGCTGGTGGCAGGCGTCGAATTCGCACTGCTCGTCGGGCCTGGCATGGCCGCACTTGCCGAAGTGCTTGAGGGACGCGTGGATTTCGCGCATGTGCCCGGCGCCGCGGCTGCCGGCGATCGCCTGGCACAGGTGATCGCCCCGGGCGACGCGGTTCTCGTCAAAGGTTCCAATGCCGTCGGGCTCGCCCGGCTCGTGAAGCGATTCGCTTCCGGGGAATGGCGGAGCGGAAGGGTCGCATGCTCTATCTGATCGCAGAGCAGCTCGGGTTTCCCGGGCTCCTCAACCTCATCCGCTACATCACGTTTCGCGCGGGCGCGGCGGCGATCACGGCGCTTGCCATCGGCCTGATCATCGGGCCGCGCTTCATCGGATGGCTGCGCGTCCGCCAGGGCAAGGGCCAGCCCATCCGCAGCGACGGGCCGCAGACCCACCTCGCCAAGGTCGGCACCCCCACGATGGGCGGGCTGATGATCCTGACGGCCGTCTGCGTTTCCATGCTGCTGTGGATGGACGTCACCAATCGCTACACGTGGGCGTGCCTGCTCGTGACCCTCGGCTTCGGGGCGGTCGGCTTCATGGACGATTACGACAAGGTGCGGAAACGCAGCCATGCCGGCGTGCCCGGCCGCGTCCGCCTCCTGCTCGAATTCGCGATTGCGGGCGTCGCATCGTGGCTGATCGTCAGCCAGTCCGGCACGCACCTCTATCTGCCCTTCTATTCGGGGCCGGTGATCGATCTCGGCTGGTTCTACATCGTCTTTGCCGCGTTCACGATCGTCGCTTTCGGCAATGCCGTGAACCTGACCGACGGCCTGGACGGGCTGGCGACGATGCCGGTGATCATCGCCAGCCTGGCCTTCTTCGTCATCACCTACCTGGTGGGCAACGCCAAGTTCGCCACCTATCTCGGCATTCCGCACGTGCCGGGGGCGGGGGACCTGACGATCCTGTGCGCGGCGATCATCGGCGGCGGGCTGGCCTTCCTGTGGTTCAACGCGCCCCCCGCGGCGGTGTTCATGGGCGACACCGGCAGCCTGGCGCTGGGCGGCGCGCTCGGCGCACTGGCGGTGACCGCGCATCACGAGATCGTGCTGGGCATCGTCGGCGGCCTGTTCGTGCTGGAGGCGATGAGCGTCATCATCCAGGTGTTCTTCTACAAGCGGACCGGCCGCCGCGTGTTCAAGATGGCGCCGATCCACCACCATTTCGAACAGCTCGGCTGGGCCGAGGCGACGGTGGTGATCCGGTTCTGGATCATCAGCTTCGTGCTGGCGCTGGCCGGCCTGGCCACGCTGAAGCTGCGGTGATCACCAGCGGCGCCTTTCGCGGCAAACGCTATGCGGTGCTCGGCCTTGCGCGCTCCGGAGCGGCGACGGTGGATGCCTTGCTGGCGAGCGGGGCAAGCGTGATGGCCTGGGACACGCGGGAGACCGCGCGGGCGGCCTTCATGCCGAACGACCGGCTGACGATAGCCGATCCGCTTCTCGTCGATCTCGACGGGCTGGACGGCGTCGTCGTGTCGCCGGGCGTGCCGCTCAACAAGCATCCCATCGCGGACAAGGCCCGCGCGGCCGGCGTGCCGATCATCGGCGACATCGAATTGTTCGCGCAAGCCCGCGTGTCGCTGCCGCCGCACAGGGTGGTCGGGATCACCGGCACCAACGGCAAGTCGACCACCACCGCCTTGATCCACCACATCCTCGTCACCGCCCGCGTGCCGGCGACGCTCGGCGGCAATATCGGCCTGCCGATCCTCGCGCAGGATCCGCTGCCTTCGGGTGGCGTGTACGTGCTGGAACTGTCCAGCTACCAGATCGATCTGACGCAGAGCCTCGACTGCGATGTGGCGGTGCTGCTCAACATCACGCCCGATCATCTCGACAGGTATGACGGGCTGGCCGGCTATGCGGCGTCGAAGGCGCGGCTGTTCACGATGCAGAGCGCGCATGGCCTCGCCGTGGTCGACCGCACGGCCGATGCGGAGTTCGATGTGCTGGACGACGCGAACGATCCTTTCGTCCGGTTTATCGACACCGTTGAGCTTTCCGGCCAGGCGGAGTGGCCCGCGCTGCAGGGTCCGCACAACGCCCAGAACGCCGCCGCCGCCATCGCCATCGCCCGCCTGCTCGGGATCGCCGAGGAAGCGATCGCGGCCGGGCTGCGCAGCTATCCCGGCCTGCCGCACCGGATGGAGCGCGTGGCCGAGAAGGGTGGCGTGCTGTTCATCAACGATTCCAAGGCGACGAACGCCACCTCCACCGCCCCCGCCCTCGCGGCGTTTCCGCCGATCGGAGACGGGGCGCCGCGTATCCGCTGGATCCTGGGCGGGCGCGCGAAGACGAACGATCTGGATGCCTGCGCGCCGTTCTTCGGCAATGTCCGTGCCGCCTACACGCTGGGGGAGGCGGGGCCGATGTTCGCCAAGCTGCTGCGCGGCGACATGGCGGTGTGCGAGTGCAACACACTTGCCAACGCCGTCGCCAAGGCGGCGGCCGCGGCGCAGCCGGGCGACGTGGTGATGCTGTCGCCCGCCTGTGCGTCGTTCGATCAGTTCAGCGATTTCGAGGCGCGGGGGGCCGCGTTCCGGGCAGCGGTGGGGGAAGTCTGATGGCGACGACGGCACCGCTCGACCGGCGCAGGCGCAAACCTCCGGTCACCCGCTTCGGGCGGGGCGACCGTTCGCTGTTCGGCACCTGGTTCTGGGAGATCGACCGGGTGCTGCTGCTCCTCGTCGCGATCCTGATCTCGGCGGGGCTGATCGCGGTTGCCGCCGCATCGCCCGCCGCGGCCGCCACCGATAATCTCGCGCCGCATTACTATCTGTACCGGCAGGGCATCTGGATCGCGATCGGGCTGCCGCTGATGATCGGCGTATCGATGCTGCCCAAGGATCTCGCACGGCGGCTGTCGCTGGTCGGCGGGGGCGTGTTCATCGTCGCCTTGATGCTGGTGCCGATCGTCGGCGTGGAGAAGAACGGCGCGGCGCGCTGGATCGACTTCGGGCTGTTCCAGCTCCAGCCGTCCGAGTTTCTCAAGCCGCTGTTCGTGGTGACGGTGGCGTGGCTTCTGTCGCTGCGCACGCACGATCGCGGCCTGCCGGTGGTGCCCGTCACCGGCCTGCTGGCGGCGGCGATCGCGGCCTTGCTGATGAAGCAGCCCGACTTCGGCCAGACCGTGATCTTCCTGGCGGTGTGGCTCGTGCTGCTGCTGCTGTCCGGCGTGGCGATGCGGATTCTCGTGTGGCTGGGCGGGGTCGGCCTGGCCGCGATCGTGGCGGCCTACCTGTTCTATCCGGTGGCGACCAAGCGGATCGACGCCTTCCTCTATGCCGACGGGGACAATTACCAGACGGAGAAGGCGCACAACGCGCTGATGAACGGTGGGCTGATCGGCACCGGGCCCGGTGGCGGCACGATGAAGTTCCGCCTGCCGGAACCGCACAACGACTATATCTTCGCCGTCATCGGGGAGGAGTTCGGCCTGCTCGCCTGCCTGGCGATCGCCCTGCTCTATCTCGCCATCGTCGTTCGCGTGTTCATCAAGCTGCTGCACGAGGAGGACGATTTCCTGCTGCTCGCCTCGGCGGGGCTCGCCACCCAGTTCGGTCTGCAGGCGGTGATCAACATGGCGGTGAACGTCCAGCTGGCGCCTTCCAAGGGCATGACGCTGCCGTTCATCAGCTATGGCGGATCGTCGATGGTGGCGCTTTCGATCGGAATGGGGCTGCTGTTGGCGTTCACGCGCCGAAACCCGTATCTGACGCGATCGCCTTACGTCATCAAATGGAGCGGCAGATGACCGACTCGACCGGCCAGCAAAGCCGTCACTTCGTTCTCGCCGCCGGCGGCACCGGCGGCCACATGATTCCGGCGCACGCGCTGGCGGCCGAACTGATGCGCCGCGGCCACCACGTCGCGCTCGTTACCGACGATCGTGGCGCGCGCTTCCCCGGCCTGTTCGCGGGCGTGCAGACGCATATCGTGCCGGCCGGGCGGCTCATCGGCGGGCCGTCGGGATGGCTCAAGGCGGTGAAGAACATCTTTGCCGGGCGCGACATGGTCCGGCGGCTGCACGAGGTGTTCCAGCCATCGGCGGTGATCGGTTTCGGCGGCTATCCCGCGCTGCCGGCGATGCTCGCCGCGGCGAAGGACGGTATTCCGACTGCGATCCACGAGCAGAATGCGGTGCTGGGTCGGGTCAACCGGCTGCTTGCCGGCCGCGTCGATGCGATCGCCACCGCATATTCGAAGGTCGACAGGCTGGCCGACAAGCATTCGCGCAAGGTCCGCCTCGTCGGTAATCCCGTGCGCGAGGAGATCGTGGCGCTGCGCGATCAGCCTTTCCCGACACTGACCAAGGACGGCGTCTTTCGGGTGCTGGTGACCGGCGGCAGCCAGGGTGCGACGATCCTTTCGAGCGTGGTGCCGGAAGCCCTGGGGTTGCTGCCGCTCGGCTTCCGCCGCCGGTTGCAGGTAACGCAGCAGTGCCGGCTGGAGGATATCGATTCGGTGCGCGCCAAATATGCCGGGCTCGGCATTCCCGCGGATCTTGCCACCTACCTGCCCGATATGCCGGAGCGGCTTGGCTGGGCCCACCTCGTCATCGGCCGCGCCGGCGCGTCGACAGTTGCCGAGCTGACCGCCGCGGGGCGCCCCGCCATCCTGATCCCGTACCCCGCCGCGACGGACGACCACCAGACGGCGAATGCGCGCGAGATGGTCGAGGCGGGCGGCGCGCGGGCGATCCCGCAGCCGCGCTTTACTCCGGTGGAACTGGCCAAGCAGATGCAGAAGCTGGCGCTGGAGCCCGGCGCTCTCGCCAATGCCGCCAAGCGCGCGCACGGCATCGGCCGCCCCAACGCGACGAGCGCGCTGGCCGATCTGGCGGAGGGCCTGGCGCCGCAATCGGTGGCGATCGAGCGCCGCCGCGATCGGGTGACGGCGGCCGCCGCGGCCAGCCGCCGCAAGGTCGGAGCGGCCTGATGCGCGGCGTTGCAACGGATATCGGCACGATCCACTTCATCGGCATCGGCGGCATCGGCATGTCCGGCATTGCCGAGGTGATGCACAATCTCGGCTACAAGGTGCAGGGATCGGACGTGGCCGAGGGCTATGTGATCGAAGGCCTGCGCAAGCGCGGCATTCGGGTCGCCATCGGCCACCGCGCCGAAAATCTCGGCGACGCGGCGGTGGTCGTCACCTCCACCGCGATCAAGCGCGGCAATCCGGAGGTGGAACTCGCGCTGGAAACGCGTGTGCCCGTCGTCCGCCGTGCCGAGATGCTGGCCGAACTGATGCGGCTGAAATCCACCGTCGCCGTCGCCGGCACCCACGGCAAGACGACGACGACCTCGATGGTTGCCGCCCTGCTCGATGCCGGCGGGGTGGATCCGACGGTGATCAACGGCGGTATCATCAACAGCTACGGCTCCAACGCCCGTCTCGGCGCGTCCGACTGGATGGTGGTCGAGGCGGACGAGAGCGACGGCAGCTTCCTGCGGCTGGACGGCACGATCGCGGTGGTCACCAACATCGATCCCGAGCACCTCGATCATTACGGTTCGTTCGATGCGGTGAAGGATGCCTTCGTCGAGTTCGTCGAAAACGTGCCCTTCTACGGCGCGGCGCTGCTCTGTCTCGATCATCCCGAGGTGCAGGCGATCCTGCCGCGGGTGCGCGACCGGCGCGTCGTCACCTACGGCTTTTCGGCGCAGGCCGATGTCCGCGGGGTCAACGTGACGCCGATCCCCGGCGGCAACCGGTTCGAGGCGATTATCCGCCAGCGCGACGGCACGGTGCGTTCGATCGAGCATATCGAGATGCCGATGCCCGGCCGGCACAACGTGCAGAATGCGCTGGCCGCGATCGGCGTGGCGCTGGAACTGGGCATCGCCGACGACGTGATCCAGACCGGCTTCGCCAAGTTCGGCGGGGTCAAGCGCCGCTTCACCAAGGTCGGCGAGGTGCCCGTGGGCGACGGCACGGTGACGGTGATCGACGATTACGGCCACCATCCGGTGGAAATCCGCGCGGTGCTGTCGGCGGCGCGCGAAGGTGCGCAATCCCGCGTGATCGCCGTGGTCCAGCCGCATCGTTTCACCCGGCTGCGCGATCTGATGGAGGACTTCCAGTCGGCGTTCAACGATGCCGACATCGTCTATGTCGCGCCGGTCTATGCCGCGGGCGAGGCGCCGATCGATGGCGCGGACGCCGCAGCGCTGGTCACCGGGTTGAAGCGGCGCGGGCACCGTTCGGCGCACGAAATCTCCGACGCCGCGGCGCTCGCCGAAACTCTGGGCGAGACGGTGCAGCCGGGCGACATGGTGATCTGCCTGGGGGCGGGCGACATCACCAAATGGGCGGCAGGGCTGGCCGACGCGATCGCTGCGGCCCGCGCGGTGCCGGCATGAGCGACCTGTGGCAGAATGCCCTGGCGATGCAGGCGCAGGCGATCGAGGCGCAGCGCCGCGCGCTCGAGGCGAGTGCCCGCATGCTCGATCCCGCCAAGGCGATGCTCGACGCGCAGGAAGCGATGCTGAAGGCCGCCGAGGCCAACCGCAAGGCATGGGCGAGCTGGGCCAAGATCTGGGGAGTCGAATGATCCCGGCACGCGCCTCTGCTGCTCAACCGGCGCCGGTGCGCGGCCGTGTCACGGCCGATGCACCGCTGGCGCCGCTCGTCTGGTTCAAGTCGGGCGGGGCGAGCGCCATGCTGTTCGAGCCTGCCGACGCCGCCGATCTTTCCGCGTTCCTTATCGGCAGCGATCCGGCGCAACCGCTCCTCCCGCTCGGCCTCGGATCGAACCTGATCGTTCGGGACGGCGGCTTTCCGGGCATGACCGTCCGGCTCGGCAAGCCGTTCGCGCGGATCGGGGTGGACGGGCGGTACGTCCGCGCCGGCGGCGGCGCCCCGGGCATTGCCGTGGCCAGCGCCGCGCGCGATGCCGGAATTGCCGGCCTGGAGTTCTTGCGCGGCATTCCGGGCACCGCCGGCGGCGCGGTGCGGATGAATGCCGGCGCCTATGGCCGCGACGTGTCCGACATTCTCGTCGAGGCGACGGTGGTGCTGCGCGACGGAACGGTGGAAACCTGGCCGGCGGCGCGATTCGCCTACAGCTACCGCCACTCCGATCTGCCCGACGGCGCGATCGTGACCGAGGCGTTGTTCACCGGCACCCCCGGCGACCGGGCATCGATCGGCGCGGAGATGGACCGCATCGCCGCCGAGCGAGAGGCGAGCCAGCCGCTGCGCAGCCGTACCGGCGGATCGACCTTCAAGAACCCGGACGGGCACAAGGCCTGGGCTCTGGTCGATGCCGCCGGTTGCCGCGGCTTGCGCATCGGCGACGCCCAGGTGTCCGAGAAGCATTGCAACTTCCTGCTCAACCTCGGCGCGGCATCCTCCGCCGATATCGAGGCATTGGGCGAGGAAGTCCGCGCCCGCGTACTCGCTGACAGCGGGATCGCGCTCGAATGGGAAATACAGCGCGTGGGGGAGCCGGCATGAGCGGTGCAACCGTCACCCCGCTGCACGTCGCGGTGCTGATGGGCGGCTGGTCCGCCGAGCGCGAGGTGTCGCTGACATCGGGCCGCGGCGTCGCTGCCGCTCTGGAGAGCCTCGGCCACCGCGTCACCGCGATCGACATGGATCGCGACGTGGCCTTCCGCCTGCGCGAGGCCGCGCCGGACGTGGTGTTCAACGCGTTGCACGGTACGCCGGGCGAGGACGGGTCGGTACAGGGCATGCTCGACCTGATGGGGCTGCGCTACACCCACTCCGGCCTCGCCACCTCCGTGATCGCGATCGACAAGCAGCTGACCAAGAACGAGCTGGTGCCCCACGGCATCCGCATGCCCGGCGGCGTGATCGTGGAAAGCGAGAGCCTGTACGCCGCCGATCCGCTGCCGCGCCCCTATGTGCTCAAGCCGCTCAACGAAGGCTCGTCCGTCGGCGTCGCGATCGTCACGGAGGACGGTAATTACGGTTCGCCGATCGGCCGCGACACCAAGGGGCCGTGGCAGCAATTCCCGACGCTGCTTGCCGAGCCGTACATCAAGGGTCGCGAGCTGACCGTCTCCGTGCTCGGCGGGCCGGACGGCGATCAGGCGCTCGGGATCACCGAACTGAGGCCCGTCAACGGCTGGTACGACTATGACGCCAAATATACCGACGGGCTGACGACCCACGTCTGCCCGGCCGAGGGCATTCCGCAGGACGTGGCCGCATCCATGCTGGCAATGTCGGTGAAGGCCCATGCCGTGCTCGGTTGCCGGGGGGTTTCCCGCGCGGACTTCCGGTGGGACGACACGCTGGGCGAGGCCGGGCTGTACCTGCTGGAGGTCAACACCCAGCCGGGCATGACCCCGCTCAGCCTGGTGCCCGAACAGGCGCGGCATCTCGGCATGAGCTACGCCGAACTGGTCCAGCGGATCGTCGAGGAGGCTTTGTGAGCGGCAGGCAGGACGAACGGGCGCGCATCCGGCGCGGCCCTGCGACCCCGCGCAAGCGGGTGACCGGCACCGCCCGCACCGGCCGCATGGCGCCGCGCCCGCAATCCTCCGCCGGCCGCGCGCTGGCGGTGATCCCCGGCCCGGTGCAGGCAAAGATCCGGCTGGGCGGCAACATCCTGCTCGGCGTCGCGATGGCCGGGCTGGTCGTTGCCGGGCTGATCGCGATGAAGCTGCCGCAGATGATCGGCGTCGAACTGGGCGAGGCGGTGGGCCGCGCCGGCTTCGCGGTCGACCGCATCGAGATACGCGGCCTCAACAAGATGGAGCGCGCCCGCGTCTACGATGTCGCGCTCGAGCAGCAATCGCGCGCGATGCCGCTGGTCGATCTTACCGCGATCCGCGACCGGCTGATGCAGTTCGGCTGGATCGCCGATGCGCGGGTCTCCCGCCGCCTGCCCGACACGCTCGTCATCGATGTGGTCGAGCGCAAGCCGGCGGCGATCTGGCAGAACAGGGGCCGGCTCTCGCTGATCGATACCAACGGGATCGTCATCGCCCCGGTGCGGCTGGAGGCGATGCCGGAAAACCTGCCGATCGTGATCGGGCCGTCCGCGAACCGCCAGATCGCCTCGCTTGCCGGGCTGATGGCGGCCGCGCCGTCGCTCAAGCCGATGTTCGCAGGCGCCAGCTGGATCGGCGACCGGCGCTGGGATCTGCGCTTCCAGTCTGGCGAGACGCTCTCGCTGCCGGAGGGGCATGCCGAGGCGCGCACCGCGCTGACCGATTTCGCGCGGCGCGATCAGCATTCGCGGCTGCTTGGGCAGGGCTTCATGCGCTTCGACATGCGGCTGCCGGATCGGATCGTCGTCCGATCCTCGCAGGAGCCGGGGCAGCAGGTCGCGGCGGAGCAGCCCCTCGCGGGCAAGACGATCTAGGGCTCGGGGGAACGGCACCATGGCACAGGCACGCGGCGAACAGCTGATCACGGTACTGGATATCGGATCGTCCAAGGTGTGCGCGCTGATCGCCCGCGTGCCCGAAGGGGGCGAACTGCAGGTGCTGGGGACCGGCCAGCGCGAGAGCCGGGGCGTGCGCCGCGGCTACATCGCCGACATGGGCCGTACCGAGGCGGCAGTGCGCGAGGCGGTGGAGCAGGCCGAGCGGATCGCCGGCATGAACATCGAGGACGTATGGGTCAGCTTCTCGGCCGGCGGGCTGGTCAGCAAGCTGGCCTCGGTCGAGGTCGATCTCGGCGGCCACCGGATCGAGCAGGACGATATCGATGCGCTGCTTGCCGCCGGGCGGGGATCGATCGATCCGGACGGGCGGATGGTGCTCCACGCCCAGCCGGCGCTCTACACGCTCGATGGGCTGACGGGGGTGAAGACCCCGCTGGGTCTCCACGCCGACCGGCTGGGCGTCGACATTCACGTGGTTGCCGCCGAGGCATCGCCGGTGCGCAACCTGGATCTGTGCGTTCGTTCCGCGATGCTGGAGGTCAAGTCGATCATTGCCGCGCCGATCGCCACCGGCATGGCGTGCCTGTCCGACGAGGAACGCGAACTCGGCGTCGCCCTGGTCGAGCTGGGCGCGGGAACGACCAACGTTTCGCTCTTCGCGGGCGGGATGCTCGTCGGGCTGGAGACGATCGCGATGGGCGCGTCGGACATCACCGATGCGATCGCCTCCGCCTTCGGCACCCGCCGCAGCCAGGCCGAGCGGATGAAGACCTTCTACGGATCGGCCACCACCAGCCCCCGCGACAATCATGACATGATCGATGTCGCGCCGATGGCCGGCGAAGAGGATGGCGCCGAACCGACGCGCATCACCCGCGCGCAGCTGATCACCGTGATCCGCCAGCAGCTCGACCAATGGATGGGTGAGATTGCGGCGGCGCTGAAGACGCTCGGCTTTGCCGGGCCGGTCGGCCGGCAGGTGGTGCTGACCGGCGGTGGCGCCGAGCTGAAGGGCATCGCCGATTACGCGCAGGGCGTGCTCGGCCGATCGGTGCGAATCGGGCGTCCCCGCGGGCTTGCCGGATTGCCCGAAGCGCATAGCGGCCCGGCATTCGCCACGCTGGCCGGGCTGGTCCAGTATGTCGCGTCCAATCCCGTCGATCTGCGCACGATCGCAACCGACACACCGCAGACGGTGCACCGCACGTCGCCTACCAACTTGTTGCAACGGCTGATTTCCGCCGTGCGGGCGGGCTACTGAACTAAATGGCCCACGCTTCCACTTTTCACGTGCGTCGCGAAATCGCTTCGGGCAAGATTTTGCCGGTGTGGTGGTTCGCCGTCGCGGATCATCGAGGAGATTTTGCATGACGATCGAATTCATCCGCCCCGAAGTCGATGAGCTTCGGCCGCGGATCAGCGTGATCGGCGTCGGGGGGGCGGGCGGAAACGCGATCGCCAACATGATCGCGTCGGACGTGCAGGGCGTCGATTTCGTCGTCGCCAATACCGATGCGCAGGCGCTGAACGCCTCGTCCGCTGAACGCCGCATCCAGCTCGGCCTGCGCATCACGCAGGGCCTGGGCGCCGGATCGCGCCCGGAGATCGGCCGCGCCGCCGCCGAAGAAACGCTGGAACAGGTCGAGCAGGCGCTCGACGGCGCGCACATGTGCTTCATCGCCGCGGGCATGGGCGGTGGCACCGGCACGGGCGCCGCGCCGGTGATCGCCAAGGCCGCGCGCGATCGCGGCATCCTGACGGTGGGCGTCGTCACCAAGCCGTTCAGCTTCGAGGGCAATCGCGGGATGTAGTCGGCCGATGCCGGCATCGAGGACCTGCAGAAGCACGTCGACACGCTGATCATCATTCCGAACCAGAATCTGTTCCTGATCGCCAACGCCAACACGACCTTCAAGGAGGCCTTCGGCATGGCCGACCAGGTCCTCCACCAGGGCGTCCGCGGCATCACCGACCTGATGATCATGCCGGGCCTGATCAACCGCGACTTCGCCGACATCCGCACCGTCATGTCCGAGATGGGCAAGGCGATGATGGGCACCGGCGAAGCGTCGGGCGAGCGTCGCGCCATCGAGGCCGCCGAAAAGGCCATCGCCAATCCGCTGCTCGACGAAGTCTCGATGCGCGGTGCCAAGGGCGTCATCATCAACATCACCGGCGGCGACGACCTGCGCCTCCACGAAGTCGACGAGGCCGCGACCCACATCCGCGAGATGGTCGACCCCGAGGCCATCATCATCGTCGGTTCGGCGTTCAACCCGGACTTGAACGGCTCGATGCGCGTCTCCGTCGTCGCGACCGGTATCGACGTCGTCGCGCGGACCCCCAGCGTCGCCGTGCCGACCCGTGGCCAGACGCAGTTCAGCGTGCCGGGCAAGGCGTTCAACGAGCCGGTCG
>NZ_JAQGLK010000116.1 GCF_028292925.1 Sphingomonas bacterium | reverse complement strand
CTCGGACACGTACAGCGGTTTGATGCCGAGCGGGTCGCGTGCCAGGGTCAGCTCGCGCTCCTGCCGATCCCAAATCGCGACCGCGAACATGCCCTCGAGCTTTGCCCAAGCGTCGTTGCCCCAGAACCGAAAGGCGGCGAGGATCGTCTCGGTGTCGCTGTGGCTCGAAAACGGATAGCCGCTCTCCGCCAGCCACCCGCGCACCTCGCGATGATTGGCGATCTCGCCGTTGAAGACGATTGAGAAGCGCCCATCGGGGGTTGTCATCGGCTGATGCCCGCCGGTGACATCGAGGATGCTCAGCCTGCGCATGCCGAAGCCGAAATCGCCATCGACCAGCACGCCGGAATCGTCCGGGCCGCGGTGGCGGATGGCATCGCACTGGGCGGTGATCGTTGCAGCAGAGACCAACGCTACACCGCGATTATACCAACCGGCTATGCCACACATCGACTGATATCCTTCAAGAAGCGGGCGGTTTGGCTGAGTGTTCCGGGCCGAGCGCCAGTCGCAAGCTGCTGAACCGCTGCCTCTGTCTTTGGCGTCGCAGCCGCTTCGGCCCGCGAGCGCCGGTTGTTCCGATGTGCTGCCATGCTATGAGCCGCGCTTCCGCCGGACAGTCGCAGAAAGAGCTCCATGGATCCTACGGCTGGCCGATCGCCGCCAAGCAAAGGGGCGGATACCGGCGGCTCGCGGCCTTCCGGGGGCACGGCCCGCCGGATCTACTTCAACTTCGGAAAGCTGATCGGCGGCAAGGCCGGTGCTGGCCTCGTCAGCCTGCTCTACCTCGTTGTTGCAGTGCGCGTGCTTGGGCCGCACGATTACGGCGTCCTGATCCTCGTTCACACCTTCGCGATGACGGTGGGCGGCATTGTCGAATTCCCCGGCTGGCACGCCGTCGTCCGCTATGGCGCGCAGGCGATCGAAAGCGCGGACGAGCACCGCTTGGCCAGGCTGTTGCGGTTCGCGGCGCTTGTCGAGGGGGCAGGGGGGCTCTGCGCGATCGTCACCGCGATGGTCCTGGGGCCTTTGATCGGCGACCGTCTCGGCTGGTCGCCGACGGCGCTCGCCTTTGCGTTGCCCTACAGCTTCGCCGTACTCGCATCGATCCGAGCCACCCCGGCCGGATATCTCCAGCTTTGCGGCCGCTTCGACCTGCTGAGCGCGCACGTCTTGATCTCGCCGCTCGTGCGTCTGTTCGGCGCCGGCGGGATTGCCCTGTTTGGCGGCGGACTGCACGCGTTCCTTGTCGTATGGCTGGCGGCGGCGCTGATCGAATGGGCGTCCATGTGGCTGATCGGCATCCTGGAACTGCGGCGGCAGCATCCGCAAGCGCGCATGATCGGATCGACCAGGGGCGTTCGCAGCGAGAATGACGGGATCTGGCGCTTCATGATCGGTGCCAACACCGACGCCACGTTCGGCGATCTCGCGCCGCGGATCGCGCCTCTCGCGGTGGGCTGGGTGATGGGGCCCACCGCTGCCGCGCTGTACGCCGTCGCGCAACGGGCGACGGTCGTGATCTCGCAGCCCGCGCAGCTCCTCGGCCAGGCTGCCTATGCCGAACTCGCCCATCTCGCTGCCGGCGGCGGAGGGGCCAGTGCAATCCGGCGCGCGCTCTTTCAGTCGATCGCGGTGGCGGTCGCAATCTCCATACCGGTGCTGGTGATCATCGGCGTCGCCGCGCACCCGCTGGCCCGGCTGATTGGGGGGGCTGCGTTCGAGCAGGCCGGCAACGTGATGCTGCTCCTGGCTGTCGCGCGCGCCATCCTGCTGGTCGGTCCGCCTGCTTCCGCAGCTCTGATCGCGCTGGGCCGTCCCGGGCTTTCGGCCAGCGTGAACTTGGGCACCTCGCTTGGGCTGCTGCCGCTGCTTCCCCCGATGATGCTCCTGTGGGGCTTGAACGGCGCCGGCGGACACGCGCTCCTGCAGGCAGCGGTCGCCGCAGCCCTGCTTGCCTGGTATGCCTCGCGGGACAAGTGAAGCTAGTACGGCCGTCGCAGATGGCATCGCGTGTCAGGCAATCTGCGAGCGCGGGTTGGTTGTCGTACCTCGCCAGGCCAGGCCGGCAACCTTCGCCACCGCGCAAGCGGCACGTTCCGAAGACGGCGTCTCATCAAGATCGAAGCTATAGCGGAACAGCCGCTCCTGCACTGGGCGGTAGACCGTATCATGCTCGTTGCGGGCGCGTTCCAGCGCTGCTCCCAAGGAGGCAACATCGTCGATCACCGGCCCGGCAGCCCAATGCGCGAAGTTCCGGTCGCCCTGCCAATCCGTGCCATGCGCGTCGAGGAAGACGCAGGGACGCGGCTTGCGCAGGAACTCATAGATCTGGCTGCTCGCGTCGCCGAGGTAGATGTCGGCACGGTTGGTATAGCTCATCGTCGTCGACGCGCGGCTGCCGAGATCGATGTGGATGTTCGGCGCACGCAGGTAACGCTCCTCGATCCGTCCGGCGCGGTCGAAGCGCAGCCTGTCAACCGTGAGGACGAACGGACGTTCGTACAGCATCACGTGCGGCGCGAAGATTAGCTGATACTCCTCATGCTCGACGAACCAATCGAGCACCTGGCGGCCCATTCGATACCAGGATGAGAGGTGCGGTGACACATGAGGATTGTAGAGCGCAACCGGCCGCCCGTTTTCGAGCATAGCGTGCGTCTTGCTGCCACAGTGCATGTCGAATTTCGGGTATCCGACGATGCTGATGCGGTTCTCGTCGACACGCGCCTCGGTGACGAGGCGGTCACGGATCTTCGGACCCGAGACGAGGACATGGTCGAAGCAGCTGCTTTCTTTGTTGAAGCCGATTGCGCGGTCCCCCGCACCGTGACGGGTGTGGACGATCTTGAGCTTATCCAGATTGTAGCGGCTCTTGAGCAACAACGACGTCTTCTCCGCGACGACCAGCACGTCGAGAGATCGAAAGAACTCAAGATTGTCACCGTAAACGAGCAATTTGGTCGCCGGGGCGAACTGTTCGAAGATCGCTGCGATCGCCTTGCTCCGGCGCGTCGTCAAGGAAAGCGGTTGAAGGCTTACCGGAGGCCGCAGGCGAAGGCCGGCCAATCGTGTCACTTCGGCTTGCAGCTTGGGGTTGGTTGTCGCCAGAATGATCTCAGCACCGGTATCCGCCTCGGCGAGCGCAAGCGCGATCGGAAGGCTGTGCGCGACCTGGTGGACCTGATCATGATTGAATAGAAAACCGATCCGCATCTCTGATTAACGTCACCAACGGAGACAACCGCAGTTCGGTCGGCAGGAATTTTGGCGACGACCGGACCTGCGCAGAAACCCGGCGTCGCCGAACCTGTCTGCGCCGATCGGCGACATCTCTCAGCCAAAGGGGACCGCAAGGCGGCTTCTCGTCAGGGGGGGCGACCGGGCCTCGTCGGCGCACCGGCCCAGCCGGGACGGTTCGGGCCCTTGTGCGATGCCGTCGATGGCATGACCGATCAGGAGCACGGAGAGATGCGGCAGTTTGTGGTCACCACAGCCGCAGAGGCCATGCGCCACCGCGACGACCCCACGATCCGCGAGGAGATGTTCGGGGTTCTACGCCTGTTCAAGGTGATCCGCTGATGACGGACAAGCCCAGCACGATGCCGGGTGGTGCGCTGACCGGCGCCCACAAACTCGCAGAGCCCGCGCGAGTTGCTCGGGCTTAGCTGATCACATGAGCCTTCGCACGCTCCAGC
>NZ_JAQGLK010000056.1 GCF_028292925.1 Sphingomonas bacterium | reverse complement strand
CGCTGCGGCCACGGGCGCCCCCGGGGCGGATGCGGGCAGGGCGGCGGCGGTGGCGGCGGCCTGGGTGGTGCGCCACTCCGCGGCCTGCTGGGCCATCCGCGTCGCCAGATCGCCGCCCCAATCCTTTTCCAGTGCGTGCAGCGTCTTCATCGCCCGATCCCGATCGAACAGATAGGTCAGCACATCGCGGGCGATCGGCGCGGCGGTGACGATGTGGCCGCTATGTTCCAGGATCGTCGCGCAGGCATAGATCGGTGCCTCGGCGGGGGCGAAGCACACGAACAGCGAATGATCGCGCTTGGCGAACGGAACGGCATGATCGCCGAGCACTCCGGTGCGGCGCTCCGCCATGGTGATGCGGCGAACCTGGGCGGTGCCCGTCTTGCCCGCAAGCATGACGCCCGGTACCTGCAGGCGCGCCGATCCCCCCGTTCCCCCGCCGTTGACGACGCCGCTCATCGCATCGCGCACGATGGCGAAATGCTCGGGATCGATGCCGAGCGACGCCGCCGGGGCGCCGGGTTTGCGGAAGAGGGTGGGGTTCAGCGCGCGGCCCGATCCCAGCCGTGCCGCCATCACCGCCAGTTGCAGCGGGTTGGTGAGGATGTAGCCCTGGCCGATGCTGGCGTTGATCGTATCGGCGATCGACCAGTCGCGCTTGTACTTGCGGGCCTTCCACGCGCTGTCCGGCACCGTGCCGTAGCGTTGCGAGGCAAATGGCAGGTCGTAGGTCGCGCCGAGACCCAGCCGGCGCATCATCGCCGCCAGCCGATCGATGCCGATGCGGCGGATCATCGTGTAGAAGTATACGTCGCAGCTCTGCATGATGGCATGCTTCATATCGAGTGCGCCGTGGCCGCCCCGTTTGTGGCAGTGGAACGTCGCGCTGCCGAGCCGGTAGCGGCCGGTGCACACCACCCGCTCGTCCGCCGATATCCCGGCATCCAGGATCGCCAGCGCGTTCATCGGCTTTACCGTCGAACCCGGCGGGTAGAGCCCCTGCGTCACCTTGTTGATCAGCGGGTGGTGATCGTTCCGGGACAGCATGTCCCATTCCAGGTGGCTGATCCCGTCCGAAAAGCTGTTCGGATCGTAGGAGGGCATCGATGCCATCGCCAGCAGCTCGCCGGTGCGGCAGTCCATCACCACGGACGCGCCCGAATTGTCGCCCAGCCTGCGGGCGGCATATTCGTGCAGGCCCGCATCGATCGTCAGCTGCAGCGGCGCGCCGCTCACCTCGGGCCGGGTGGTGAGTTCGCGCACCACCTTGCCACGCGCCGTAACCTCGGCGCGCTTGGCGCCGGGGCGCCCGCGCAGCCGATCTTCCATCGTCCTTTCAATGCCTTCCTTGCCGACCTTGAAGCCGGGCGTGATCAGCAGCGGATCCTTCGTGCGTTCATAGTCGGCGGCAGAAGCGGCGCCGACATAGCCGACGAGTTGGCCTACCGCCGCGCCGGCCGGATAGTAGCGGGCATAGCCGTTGGCCGGGGCCACGCCCGGCAGGCTCGGCAGCCGCAGCGTGACTGCGGCGTAACGTTCATAGTCGAGATGCTCGGCGACCGGCACGGGGCGATACCCTGCAGCCTTTGCGAGCTCCTCCCGGACGCGTTCGACCTCCTCGGGCGGCAGGCCGAGCACTTCCCGCAGCGCCGCGAGCGTCGCCTCCTTGTCGCCCAGCCGATCCGGCAGGATGTCGACGCGGAAGTCGGTCCGGTTGATCGCGATCGGCTTGCCGTGTCGATCGACGATCCAGCCGCGCCGCGGCGGGATGAGGACGAGCTGGACGCGGTTGCTCTCCGACAGGAGCCGGTAATGCTCGTTCTCGGCGACGGAGAGCCACGCCATCCGCCCCGCCAGCAGCGCGCCGATGCCGATCTGCGCGCCACCCAGAACCAGCGCCCGACGCGTGAAGCTGAACGACTGCGACTGTTCGGTGACGAGCCGCTGCCGGCGGCTGCCCATTCCCGATCTGGCCGGCCCGAGTTTCACCGCCGCAACCGCCAGGCATCCAGCGCGGCGCAGACCCGCACGGTGAGCGGAACGCAGAAGATCGCCATCGCGAATTGCGGCACGATCAGCCCGATCGATCCGCTACCGCCGTCGAACCGGACGATGGCCCAGCCGGCGACCATGCAGAAGGCGAGCGCGGCGGCGGTGATCAGCCAGTCCTGCCAATAATCCCGCCAGATCGATCGTGTATCCATTGCATCGAAGACCAGGAAGCAGATCGTCAGCACGATCGGACCGCTGCCCAGCGGCATGCCGGTCAGCAGATCGTCGGCCAGCCCGATCGGAAGTGCCATCCACGCCCGCCAGATCTCCGACCGCAGAAGCCGCCAGCCCAGCGCCATCATCAGCCCGAACGGCGGCAGCACCGGGGCGTCGGCGACGATCGGCAGGGCCGCCAACGCCGAACCGGCAATGGTGGAGGCGACGGGCACGACGTAGGCGCGCAGCGGCAGCGTACGCGGCACGGTGCCGGGGAGGATCCGGTTCATTGCGCAGCCGCCGGCGCTGGCGATGGAGCCGGCAGAGCCGGGGCCGAGCGCAGGACGAGCGCGAACTCGACGCGTGCCGGGTCCGCCACCGGCATGCCCTCTGCCCGATCGCCGCTGACGCGCGTCACCACGGCCACCGGAATGCCCGGCGGATAGACGCCCCCCGTGCCGGAGGTGACGACCAGATCGCCGCGGCGGAACGGGCTGGCCCCGGCCGCCAGCCCGCGCAGATCCAGCCGCGGCCCCCCGCTGCCGATCACCAGGGCGGGCGCGCCACCGCGGGCCAGCCGCACCGGCACGGTGTTGCCGCCGTCGCTCAGCAGCATCAGCCGGGCCGAGGTGGCGCCGACCTCGATCACCCGCCCGATCAGCCCTTCCGGCGATCGCACCGGCTGCCCGGTGCGGACGCCGTTGGTATAGCCGGCATCGATCGTCGCGAACCGGCGGATGCCCATTGCGGTGGAGGCGACGATCCGCGTGGCGGCGACCCGCTCGGGCGTGTTCTCGGCCAGTTGCAGCAGGTGTTTCAGCCGGCGGTTCTCGTCCACCAGGATGCGGGCCTGGGTCAGCACGATGCGGCTGCGCGCGATCTCGTCGCGCAGGCGGCGATTCTGGTTGGCGGCATCGAAATAGGCGATGACGGACTGTCCGACGGAGCGGACGCCGCGCACGCCGCTGCGGCCGGCGGACGAGCCGGGGGTGGTGACGTCGCTCACCCCCATCCGCACCATTTCAAATCCCTTGCGGTCGAACTGCGCCATCAGGATCAGCGTCACGCCGACGAACACCCCCGCCACGGCCACGACGTAGCCGGCGAACAGCCCGTACTGCGCGCGCCGTGAAAATCCGGGCTGCCGGTTGCGGGGCGGCGCCAAGGCCGGTCCCTTGCCGGTCAGGCGGTCTGCAGCACGCCGCGGAAGAGCGGGTCTTCCAGCGCGCGGCCGGTGCCCAGGGCGACGCAGGTCAGCGGATCGTCGGCCACCGTTACCGGCAGGCCGGTCTCCTCGCGCAGCACCTCGTCGATGCCCTGCAGCAGAGCACCGCCGCCGGTCAGCACGATGCCCTGATCGACGATGTCCGCGGCAAGCTCGGGGGCGGTGTTCTCGAGCGCGATGCGGACGCCCTCGACGATCGCGGACACCGGCTCGCTCAGTGCCTCGGCGATCTGCGCCTGGGTGATCGATATCTCGGTCGGCACGCCGTTGACGAGATCGCGGCCCTTGATGTGGATCGTGCGGCCCTTGCCGTCGGCCGGCATCTTGGCGATGCCGACTTCCTTCTTGATCCGCTCGGCCGTGGCCTCACCGATCAGCAGGTTGTGGTTGCGGCGGACGTAGGAACTGATCGCCTCGTCCATCTTGTCGCCGCCGACGCGCACCGACGTGGTGTAGGCGAGCCCGCGCAGGCTGAGCACGGCCACTTCGGTGGTGCCGCCGCCGATATCGACGACCATCGAACCGATCGGCTCGGTCACCGGCATGTCGGCGCCGATCGCCGCGGCCATCGGCTCCTCGATCAACCAGACCTGGCTGGCGCCGGCGTTGGAGGCCGCGTCGCGGATCGCGCGCCGTTCGACCGAGGTGGAGCCGGAGGGAACGCAGATCACGATTTCGGGCCAGCGCGGGAAGCGCTTGGGGCCGTGCACCTTCAGGATGAAGTGCTTGATCATCTGCTCGGCCACGTCAATGTCGGCGATCACGCCGTCACGCAGCGGGCGAATTGCCTCGATCGATCCGGGCGTCTTGCCCATCATCAGCTTGGCGTCGTCGCCGACCGCCTTCACGCGCTTCTGGCCGTTGATCGTTTCGATCGCGACGACGGACGGTTCGTTGAGGACGATGCCGCGACCTCGCAGATAGACCACCGTATTGGCGGTGCCGAGATCGATCGCCATGTCGTGCGACATGAACTTGAACCAACGCGTGAAAGACATTTACCCGCCCATCTCGTCGTGCATCGAATGCCGCTTAGAACGAGCGGCAGTGGAGGTCAAAAGGCCACAACCCGATCCTCGCATCGCTACGATGTCGTTGATTGCCAGGTCGCGGGATGGCGCGGCTTGGGCTACAGGCTGACCCATGTCAATACGCCGCCTACCCGAGCATCTGGTGAATCGAATCGCTGCCGGTGAAGTGGTCGAAAGACCGGCCAGCGCGCTGAAGGAGCTTGTCGAGAACGCCATCGATGCCGGGGCCGGGCGAATCGCCGTGGCCCTGCGCGGCGGCGGGCTGGGCCGGATCGAAGTGGCCGACGACGGCTGCGGCATGGCGCCGGGCGAGATCGCACTCGCGCTGGAACGGCACGCCACCTCCAAGCTGCCGGACGACCTGATCGAGGCGGTCGTGACGCTCGGCTTCCGGGGCGAGGCGCTGCCGTCGATCGCCAGCGTTGCCCGGCTGACGATCGAGAGCCGGGTGCGGGGGAGCGACGGCTGGGCGCGCATCGTGGATAATGGCCGGCTCGTGCAGGAGGGGCCGGCCGCACTGCCGCCGGGCACGCGTATCACGGTGGAGGGATTGTTCGATCAGGTCCCGGCGCGGCGCAAGTTCATGCGCAGCGAGCGGGCCGAATATGCCGCCTGCGCCGATATCGTGCGCCGCCTGGCGATGGCCCGGCCGGAGATCGGCTTTACCCTGGAACATGACGGCCGCCGGACGATCGCGGTGCCGCCGGGGGACGACCGCGCCGCCCGCGTCGCCTCGCTGACCGATCGGGCGCTGGCGGATAACGGCGTCGGCATCGATTACCTGCGCGGCGAAGTGCGGCTGGGCGGGGTGGCCGGGCTGCCGACGTTCAATCGCGGCGTTCCCGATCACCAGTTCCTGTTCGTCAACGGCCGCCCGGTGAAGGACCGGCTGCTCGTCGGCGCGGTGCGCGGCGCCTATCAGGAGATGCTCGCCCGCGATCGTCACCCCGTCGTCGCCTTGTTCATCGATCTTCCCGGCGACGAGGTCGACGTCAACGTCCACCCGGCCAAGACGGAGGTCCGCTTTCGGGATGCGGGCGCGATCCGCGGGCTGATCGTCGGCGGGCTGCGGGCTGCGCTGGATGCGGCCGGGCACCGCAGCGTGCAGCGGCCGTCTGCCGCCGCGCTGGGCAGCTGGCAGGCCGAGCCGCCCGCCGCGCCCTGGCAGAGCCCCCAGGGGAGCCCGCCGACATGGCAGCCGCGATCCCCAGCGCAGGGCGCCGTATGGGACAATGTCGCCGGCTTCGCAGCCGCACCGCAGGGACGCGCCGAGGCCGCCTTCGCCCCGCCACCGGATGCCTCCACCTATCCGCTGGGCGTCGCCCGCGGCCAGGTCGCCGCGACCTATATCGTTGCGGAGGCCGCCGACGGCCTCGTTCTGGTCGATCAGCATGCCGCCCACGAACGGCTCGTGCTGGAGCGGATGCGCGCGGCCCTGGCCGGCGGC
The DNA here is from genome assembly GCF_028292925.1 of Sphingomonas bacterium. GTDB lineage: Bacteria > Pseudomonadota > Alphaproteobacteria > Sphingomonadales > Sphingomonadaceae > JAQGLK01. Next base: position 7,666 of record NZ_JAQGLK010000056.1, on the reverse strand, counting down.
GGCGTGCGCGCCCAGGCGTTGCTTCTGCCCGAGGTGGTCGAGATCGACGAACCCGCCTGTGACCGGCTGGAAGCGCGGATCGACGAACTGGCCGAACTGGGGCTGGAGATCGAACGGTTCGGCCCCAAGGCGGTGCTGGTTCGCGCCACCCCGGCGCTGCTGGGGGCGGGCGACGTCCGCGGTCTGGTGGTGGATCTCGCGGACGAGCTTGCCGCCTATGACGAGGCGCTGTCGCTGCGCGAACGGCTGGACGCGGTTGCCGGCACGATGGCCTGCCACGGATCGGTGCGCGCCGGCCGGATTCTGTCCGTCGCCGAGATGAATGCGCTGCTGCGCGAGATGGAGGTGACCCCCCATTCCGGACAGTGCAATCACGGCCGGCCGACCTGGGTGAAGCTGGATCACGCCTCGATCGAAAAGCTGTTCGGGCGCAAGTGACGCGGCGGCTAAGCGCCGTAAAGCCGGTTGCCGATCAGCTGTTCTGCCATGCGCAGGCCGGTGCGCACCGGGCTGTGCGGCAGGGCGGCGGCGGCGGGCGAACTCCGGCCTGGCGGTTCCGCCACCGGCGGGGCGCTGCGGTAGGTTTCGGTGCGGCAACCGGGGATAGCCGCAATACTGCGGCACAAAGCCTCGAACCGCCGTTGAAGGATGCGGTTGATGCGGCGTCGATCGCGGCTCAGCAGTTCGAAGCTGTGCGACACGATGGTGATGCACTGCGCGCGGGTCTCGACCGCGAACCGCAGGGCGGCGACGAGTTCGGCGTGTGAAAGCGCGGTCAGCTGCGCATGGCGGAGCGTATCGCCGAACCCGCGGATCGCGCTGATCGGCACCTCGACGACGCCGCAGTGCAGCAGCGGCGAGAGGTGCCACTGCGTGAGCGAGATATCGCACTTCGAGTCCGCGATCCCCGGGCAGTGGCTGGTGTCGATACCGATGCCGACCTCCGACAAGGCGGCGAGCGTGTCGTCGTTCGCGCCGTAATTGCCGGCGCGGAAGGCGGTCGGGCGGCGAACGCCCGCCGCCACCAGGGCGTCGATCCCCCAGCTGATCAACTGCCGCTGCTCGGCGCGGGTAAAATCCCTCATGTCGGGCCCGGTGCGCGAGATCGGAGGCTTATGGCGCGCAAAGGCCAGCCATTCGGTGTGGAGGTGAAGCTGTACCTCGTGACCGCGGGCCAGGATCGGTTCGACTACGTCGGTGATTGCCCGCTGTCCCCAGACCAGCGACGGCATCGGATCGACGAAGAAAACCGCCTTCAGGTCGTGGCGATCGAGCACGTCCATCTGGTAACGGATGCCGGCATCCCCGGCGGGCGTGCGCCCGAGGATCGAACGGGCAAAGTTCTCGGCCCGGCCGGCTTCGCCCAGCATCCTGAACAGGGCAGCCGAATATTCTGTATCGATCGTGAGGTAGACGTTGGTTTGGTGCGGCGCCGCCGGCCGCCTGTCTTGCACCATTATGCGCTTTTCCTCTGACGGCACGCTAGGCGGACCAGGTTGCACGCAGCATGCGCAACCAATTCAAAGTGTTGCCGCGGGCTGTTGCGGGGTTCGCAGATCACGATCCGGAACGGCCAACGCTCCGCTGCGGCGCTCTGCTCCTGCCGCGCCGACAGATGCCCACCGAAACCGGGCGTCCGCGCAGTTTGGTCAAACCGGGCGCACGGCAGCACCGGAAGATGTCGGGACGCAGCGGCGCGACGAGTTGCGGAACGTCGCGCCGGCGTCGCTTGTTTCAGCCACGATCAACCGATCAGGAGAGCGACCATGGCAGACCACGATACGCCCGAGCGGCCCGGTGCCACCCCCGCTGCCGGCGCGGAGCAACTGAGCGAAGACCAGCTGGTTACGGAGACGGAGGCGATGCGCCGCCGCAACGTGGCGCTGGCCAATGACGACGCGGACGCCAGCCACATGGGCGGCATCGGCGCGCAGGGCGGGCAGGTGGAATTCGGCAATCCGAAGAACTTCGGAACCTGACTTCGCCCGAGAAGAGGGAAGGGCGGGCGGTCAGACCGGCCCTTCCTCTCCAGCGACGTAGCTGCGCGGCCGGCTTTCGATCAGGCTGAACAAACCGACCCCGCCGAGCACGCAGGCGCTGCCGATCGCCTCGGGCCAGCCGAAAGGCTCCCCCAGAACAGCGACGGCGACGCCGATGGTAACGATGGGGCTGATCGTCGATACGATCGCGGTGCCCTGCGCGCCGATGCGCGCGGTGCCTGCCGACATCAGAAAGGCAGGCACGATGGTCGAGAAGATCGCCAGCGACGCAATCAGGCTCCACGCCCCTTCCGGCGGCACCAGTGCGGCCATCTCGTGCGTCAGCGCGAACCCTGCCAGTGCGGCGATGCCCGCGGCCGCCATCGCGATCGCGGTGAACAGGGCGGCCCCGCACCGTATGATCAGCTCGCGCGCGAAGAGCTGGTAGAGCGCGAACGTCATCGCCGCGACGCCGACCAGCCCGGCGCCGGTCAGCATCGCCGCATTGAGCCGCGCCGGGGCACCGGCGAACATCACGACCAACCCGACATAGCTGAGCCCGGCGCCCAGCAATGCGTGGGCGCGCAGCGGGTGGCCGAGCAGCATGCGGCCGAACAGGATGACGAAGAACGGGTAGGTGAAAAGGATCAGACGCTCGATCTGCGCATCCAGCGTCTGCAGCCCCTGAAAATCGAGCCACGACGATATGTAGTAGCCGAGCACGCCGACGCCGGCGGCAAGCGCGATCGTGCGCGCATCCGGCCGCCGCCCGACTGCCGAGCGCCGCCACTGGACTATGCCGACAGCGGCGAACACCGGCACGGCCAGCACCATCCGCATCGCCAGCAGGCTCGTCGCGTCGATGCCGTAGCGATAGATCAGCTTGATCAGCACGCCCTTGATCGCGAACAGCATCGCCCCCGCGCCGGACAGTGCGAAACCGAGCAGACGCTGCGAGCGCAGCGAGGAAAGGGGCATGGGAGGTCCTTCGGTCGGGAATCGTCGATGGCCGGGCGGGCGGGCGCAACCCGCCCGCCCGGCCGCGTCGGCGGGCGATCAGCCGGCGGCTGCCGCCATATCGACCGGATGGCGGCCGCGCTTCACCACCAGCTTGTTGAGCGCATTCACATAAGCCTTGGCCGAGGCGACCATCGTATCGTGGTGCGCGCCGCGTCCGCGGGTCGTGCGGCCATCTTCGGAAAGCAGCACGGAGACCTCCGCCTGTGCGTCCGTCCCGCCGGTTATCGCATGCACTTCATAGCGTTCCAGCGCAGACTTATCATGCGGCACGAGGTTGCGTATGGCGTTGAACAGCGCATCGACCGGGCCGTTGCCGCGGGCGGTGGTGGTCTTGTCCTCGCCGTCCACCTCCAGCGTCAGGATCGCACGCTGCGGCCCGTTCGATCCGCAGTAGATCTCGACTTCCTTCACCTGGATGCGATCGTGCCCGCGCAGGACCTCGTCGTCGACCAGAGCGACGATGTCCTCGTCGAAGATCGCCTTCTTGGCATCGGCCAGCGCCTTGAACCGCACGAACGCATCCTGGAAGGCGTTGTCGCCCAGCGTATAGCCCAGCTCCTCAAGCTTCTGGCGGAACGCGGCGCGGCCGGAATGCTTGCCCATCACCAGGCTGGTGTGGGTCACGCCGACGCTCTCCGGGGTCATGATCTCGTAGGTCGACTTGTCCTTGATCATGCCATCCTGGTGGATGCCGCTTTCGTGGGCAAAGGCGTTCGCGCCCACGATCGCCTTGTTGGGCTGGACCTGAAAGCCGGTGATGCCGGAAACCAGCCGGCTGCTGCGGGTGATCTCGGTCGATACGATGTTGGTGCGCACAGCGATCACGTCATGCCGCACCTTGATCGCCATCGCGATCTCCTCGACGGCGGCGTTGCCGGCGCGCTCGCCGATGCCGTTGATCGTGGATTCCACCTGCCGGGCACCGGCAATCACCGCCGCCAGAGAATTGGCGACGGCCAGCCCGAGATCGTTGTGGCAGTGCGTCGAGAAGACGGCGAGGTCGGCGTTCGGCACGCGCGCGATCATGTCGCGAAACATCGCGCCATAGGTTTCGGGCGTCGCATAGCCGACGGTATCGGGCAGGTTGATGGTGCGCGCGCCCGCCCTGATCGCCGTCTCGATGGCGCGAGCCAGGAAATCGGGCTCGGAGCGGGTGGCGTCCTCCGCCGACCATTCGACATCGGGGCAGATGTTGCGCGCATGGGCGACGCTGCGGCCGATCGCCTCGATCACTTCCTCGGGCGTCTTGTTCAGCTTGACGCGCATGTGCAGCGGGGAGGTGGCGAGGAACGTGTGGATCCGCGGACGCTGGGCGTGGCGCACCGCTTCCCAGGCGCGATCGATATCGGGGATGGCGGCGCGGGCCAGGCTGGCGACGGTGGCCGTCCGGCACTGCCGCGCGACTTCGCGCACGGCCTGGAAGTCACCCTCCGAGGCGATCGCGAATCCCGCCTCGATGATGTCGACGCCGAGGCTTTCCAGCTGGGCCGCGACCTGGAGCTTTTCCTCCAGGTTCATCGAGCAGCCGGGCGATTGCTCCCCGTCGCGCAAGGTCGTGTCGAAGATGAGGATCGTGTCCGACTTCGAAGTCGGATCGGTCGGGGCGGCGGCGGTGTCGGTCGGGTAGGTCACGGAACATGCTCCTGTCACAGGAGTGTCTGAATCGGGCGGAAGATGCACCCCTTAGACGCCGTGGCTGAAAGGCCCGATCTGGCGGGCCAAGCACATACGCGCGCCTAAGGGCGCGTAAGTCGAAGCAGAATGTGGCTGCGGGGCGACGTCATCACGCCACCCCGCTAGCCGTTAGTCGGCGGTAAGTCCACGCGAAACGCGACTGCCGCGAATCGCGCGGGGAGATTACGCGGTTTTTTCGAAGGCCGCGGTGATATGCAGCGTCACGTCGTCGCTGACGACCGGGGTCGCCATGCCGAGGCCGAATTCGCTGCGCTTGACGGTGGCGGTGGCGGTGAAGCCGACGGTGGCCGCCTTGCTCATCGGGTTGGGGCCGGCACCCATCAGCTTGGCATCCAGCGTCACCGGCCGGGTGACGCCGTGCACGGTGAGGTTGCCCATGATCTTGGCCGAGGTGCCCGATGCCTGCACGCCCGTCGACACGAACGTCGCGGTCGGGAACTTGGAAACGTCGAAGAAATCGCCGCTCTTCAGGTGGGTGCCGAACTGCGTGCTGGTGACGCTCAGATCCGCGGTCGAGAATTCGATGCTCACCTTGGCGGCGGCAAGATTCTTCGGATCGATCGTCAGGCTACCGCCTTTGGCGCCGAACATGCCGTAGAGGTTGGAAAAGCCGAGATGGTTGACCGACCAGACGACCTGGGTGTGGTTCGGATCGACCTTGTAGGTGCCGGCGGTGACACGGGCGGCATCCGGTGCGCCCGGCATCTGTGCCGTGACGAACGTGGGGACGGCCATGGCGGCAAGCGAGAGGGCGATAAGCGCGCGACGCATCCTGATCTCCTGTTAGGCAAGCGGCCGCACGTCTAACGCGTGCGGCCACCCGAGGACCGGGATGTTGGGGCAAGGCGCGTTTTCAGACAAGCCAAAACGACGCCGCAGCCCGCGCAGCCGGGCTGCGCGGGAGTGTCGCCGGGCTTAGTTGCGGGCCTTGTCGACCAGCTTGTTCTTGGCGATCCACGGCATCATCGCGCGAAGTTCCGATCCGACCTGCTCGATCTGGTGCGCCGCGGCGGCCTTTCGCGATGCCTTCAGCTCCGGCTGGCCGGCGCGATTGTCGAGCACGAAATTCTTCACGAACCGGCCGGACTGGATATCGGCCAGCACGCGCTTCATCTCGGCCTTGGTCTCCTCGGTGATGATCCGCGGGCCGGTGACGATGTCGCCATATTCGGCGGTGTTGCTGATCGAATAGCGCATGTTGGCGATGCCGCCTTCGTACAGCAGGTCCACGATCAGCTTGGTTTCGTGCAGGCATTCGAAATAGGCCATTTCCGGCGCGTAGCCCGCTTCCACCAGCGTCTCGAACCCGGCCTGGATCAGGTGGGTGATGCCGCCGCACAGCACGGCCTGCTCGCCGAACAGATCGGTCTCGCACTCCTCCTTGAACGTCGTCTCGATCACGCCCGAGCGGCCGCCACCGATCGCCGAGGCGTAGGAGAGGGCGACATCGTGCGCGTTGCCGCTGGCATCCTGTGCGATGGCGATCAGGCAGGGCACGCCGCCGCCGCGCTGATATTCGGAGCGTACGGTGTGGCCGGGGCCCTTGGGGGCGATCATGAACACGTCGATGTCGGCGCGCGGCTCGATCAGCCCGAAGTGGACGTTCAGACCATGTGCGAAGGCGAGCGCGGCGCCCGGCTTCATATTGGGCGCGAGGTCGTCATTGTAGATCGCCGCCTGATACTCGTCCGGCGCCAGCACCATGATGATATCCGCCCAGGCCGCGGCTTCCGCGTTGGACAGGACCTTGAACCCGGCTTCCTGGGCCTTCGCCGCCGTCGCGGAGCCGGGGCGAAGCGCAACGCCGACTTCGGTCACGCCGGAATCGCGCAGATTCTGGGCGTGGGCGTGGCCCTGGCTGCCATAGCCGACGATCGCGACCTTCTTGCCCTTGATGAGCCCGATATCGGCATCCCGGTCGTAATAAACGCGCATGTACGTTGCCCCTCTGATGGGTTGAGGATCGTCCTGCCAACTCTGGTTCGGCATCCATTCGCGCGCCGCCGCAGCTTCGAACGCCGCGCGAATGGGCCCTGAAACGGGTTCAGGGTGACGGGGTGGTGGAAATCAGGCCGCCTCGCGCCCCCGGGCGATGGCGGCAGCGCCGGTGCGGGCGACCTCGACGAGGCCGACCTCCCGCATCAGCTCAAGGAACTTGTTGATCTTTTCCGCGCCGCCGGTGACCTCGAACACGAAGCTCGATGTCGTCGCATCGACGACGCGGGCGCGGTACACCTCGGCCAGCCGCAGCGCCTCGATCCGGTGGTCGCCCGATCCGACGACCTTCACCAGCGCCAGCTCCCGCTCGACGTGAGGGCCGAGCTCGGTCAGGTCGGTCACCTTGTGGACGGGCACCAGCCGATCGAGCTGGGCGATGATCTGATCGACGATGTGCGGCGGGCTGGAGGTGACGATCGTCATCCGGCTGACGCTCTCGTCCTCCGTCACGTTGGCGACGGTCAGGCTCTCGATATTGTAGCCGCGGGCGGAGAACATGCCGGCGATCCGGGCCAGGATGCCGGCCTCGTTGTCCACGACGACGGAGAGCGTGTGGCGCTCGGCGGCTTCGGTCTTGATCTGCATGGGGTAGGGCTTCCCTGTTCGGGCGAAGGGCCGTTGGCCGCGTTGGTCGGGTGTCGACGGATCAGACGAGCGCGCGGGCCTCGTCGTCCATCTCGCCGGTCACCTCATCCGACCAGAGCAGCATCTCGGTATGCGCCGCCCCGCTCGGGATCATCGGAAAGCAATTGGCGAGCTTGGACACCCGGCAATCGACCATGACCGGGCCCGGCTCGGCCAGCATCGCGGCGATGCCGTCATCCAGGTCGGCCGGGTTCTCGATGCGGAGACCCTTCCAGCCATAAGCCTCTGCCAGCTTCACGAAATCTGGCAGCGCCTGGCTGTAACTCTCTGAATACCGGCTGGAATAGGTCAATTCCTGCCACTGGCGCACCATGCCCATATATTCGTTG
>NZ_JAQGLK010000055.1 GCF_028292925.1 Sphingomonas bacterium | reverse complement strand
GGATCAGCTTGGCGAGGCGATCGACCTGGCCGTAGCTCATCTGCAGGACGCGGCCGGTGTCCTTGAGCACCGCGCGGGCCTTCAGCCGGCCGAAGGTGATGATCTGCGCGACCTGATCGCGGCCATATTTCTCCTGGACGTAGCGGATCACCTCGCCCCGCCGGGTTTCGCAGAAATCGATGTCGAAGTCGGGCATCGACACGCGTTCGGGGTTCAGGAACCGTTCGAACAGCAAGCCCAGGCGGATCGGATCGAGATCGGTGATCGTCAGCGACCAGGCGACGACGGATCCCGCACCGGAGCCACGGCCGGGGCCAACCGGGATGTCGTGATCCTTCGCCCACTTGATGAAATCGGCGACGATCAGGAAGTAGGCGGCGAACCCCATCTTGACGATGACGTCGAGTTCGAACTCCAGCCGGTCGAGATACACCTGCCGGTCGGCGGTCTGCCCCCCCATCCGGGCGAGCCTGTCCTCCAGCCCGGCCAGCGCATCGCGGCGGAGCGTCGCCGCCTCCGCCTCCCGATCACCCCCGACCAGGCTCGGCAGGATCGGCTTGCGGAACGGCGCGGCGACGGCGCAGCGTTGCGCCACCACCAGGGTATTGGCGATCGCCTCGGGCACGTCCGCGAACAGCCGCTCCATCTCTGCAGCGGGCTTCATCCAGGCATCGGGTGAGGAGCAGACCCGGTCCGTGCTCTCGATGTAGCTGGAACTGGCGATGCACAGCATCACGTCGTGCGCGGGGTGGAAATCCGCCTCGGCAAAGCAGGCCGGGTTGGTCGCGACCAGCGGCAGATCGCGCGCATAGGCCAGATCGATCAGCCCATCCTCGGCGCGCGTCTCGATATCGTCGCCGCGGCGGCAAAGCTCGACATAGAGCCGGCCGGGGAACAGCGCCTCCAGCCGCTCGGCATACGGGGTCGCATTCTGGCCATCGGCAATCAGCCGGGCGAGCGCGCCTTCCCCGCCGGCGGTGAGCGCGATCAGCCCGTCGGTGCGGCCGGCGAGTGCGTCCAGGGTGACGTGGGCGGGCTCCTCCATCGGCCGGTCCATGTGCGCGGCCGAGACCAGCCCGCACAGATTGTCGTACCCCGCCGCATCCTGGGCATAGAGCGCCAGCCAGTCGAGCGTGGCGGGCTTGCCCTCCGCCCCGCCGGGCCGGGCGACCGCCAGCATCGCGCCGATGATCGGCTGGATGCCTTCCTTCTTGCCGGCCTCCGAAAAGGGCATCGCGGCGTAAAGGCCGTTGCGATCGGTGAGCGCGACGGCCGGAAAGCCGCGCTTGCGCGCCTGCTTCACGATCGCCTTGGGATCGATGGCGCCATCCAGCATCGTGAAAGCGGAAAAGACACGGAGCGGAACGAAGGCGGCATGCGGCATCGCCCGGTTATGGGCGCTCCCCGCCGATTCTGCCAGCCGCCGATGGGGCCGCCACACCCGGTTCAGGGCTAGACGAGCACCCCGTCGTGCAGCCGCACCACCCGGTCCATGCGCCCGGCCAGCCGCTCGTTATGGGTGGCCACGAGCGCCGACGATCCTTCGCCGCGCACCAGCCGCAGGAACTCGGCCAGGACGATATCGGCAGTCGCCTCGTCCAGATTGCCGGTCGGTTCGTCGGCGAGGACCAGAGCCGGCCGGTTCGCGAGCGCGCGGGCGACGGCGACGCGCTGCTGCTCGCCGCCGGAAAGCTGTGCGGGCTTGTGCGTCAGCCGGTGGCCAAGGCCGAGGGTGGTGAGCAGGGCGGCCGCGCGCGCCTCCGCCGGGGCGCGATCGGCGCCGTGGATCAGCTGCGGCAGGACCACGTTCTCGGCGGCGGTGAAATCCGGCAGCAGGTGATGGAACTGGTAGACGAAACCCATCGCATCCCGCCGCAAACGGGTCCGCCCGTCATTGTCGAGCTTCGCCGCTTCCTCGCCGGCGATGCGGATCGATCCCTCGAACCCACCTTCCAGCAGCCCTACCGCCTGCAGCATCGTCGATTTGCCCGATCCGCTCGGGCCGACCAGCGCGACGATCTCGCCCCGTGCGACGTGCAGGTCGACGCCGCGCAGCACCTCGATCGTCTGCCCGCCCTGGACGAAGCTGCGCCGCAGATCGCGGACGGAAAGGACCTCATTCATACCGCAGCACCTGCACCGGATCGGTATTCGCCGCCTTCAGCGCGGGATAGAGCGTGAAGAGGAAACACAGCACCATCGCCATCACCACGATCGCGATCACCTCGAACGGATCGGTCTTGCTGGGAAGCTCGGTCAGGAAGCGGATCGAGGGATCCCACAGATTCTGTCCGCTGACGAACTGCACCGCATTCACCACCCCCTGCCGGAACTGGAGCGCGACGAAGCCGAGCACCAGCCCCGCGGCCGTGCCCAGCGCGCCGATCGTCAGCCCGACGGTCAGGAAGATCTTGAGCGTACCCCGGCGGGACGCGCCCATCGTCCGCAGGATCGCGATGTCCCGCGTTTTCGCGCGCACGAGCATGATGAGCGAGGACAGGATGTTGAACGCCGCAACCAGGATGATGATCGACAGGACGACGAACATCACCACCCGCTCCACCGCCAGCGCCTCGAAGATCGATGCGTTCATCTGCCGCCAATCCTGCACCACCGCCTGCGAACCGACCTTGGCGGCGAGCGGCGCCATATACTCGCCGACGCGGTCGGCATCCTGGGTCTGCACCTCGACCATGCCGACAACATCGCCCATCAACAGCAGCGTCTGCGCATCCTGCATCGGCATGATGACGAATGCCTTGTCGTAATCGTAGACGCCCACCTCGAAGATTGCGGCCACCGTATAGCTGACGATCCGCGGCACGGTGCCGAACGGCGTCGTCTGCCCCTGCGGCGAGATCAGGCTTATCTGCCCGCCGACCTGCGCGCCGAGCGATTCGGCCAGCCGCGCACCGATCGCGACGTTGCCGCTGCCGGATCGGACCGCGGCCAGGCTGCCGGCGATCACCTTGTTGCCGATAACCGGGTTGCCGACGATATCGGCCACCTCCATGCCCCGTGCGAGCACCGCCTCGACGCGGCCCTCATAGCTGCCCATCAACGGCTGCTCGATCAGCGGGATCGCCTCGGTAACGCCCGGGGTGGCGCGGGTCTCGCGCAGGATCGCCCGCCAGTCGGGCAGACGGCCGCCATAGCCCTGGATCACGGCGTGTCCGTTCAGACTGACGATCTTGTCGAACAACTCGGCACGAAAGCCGTTCATCACGCTCATGACGATGACGAGCGCGGCGACGCCCAGCATCACCCCGCCCAGGCTGAACCCGGCGACGACGGCGATGATCCCCTCGCCCTTGCCCGGCAGCAGGTAGCGCCGGGCGATCATCCGCTCGTAGCGGGAGAGGATCACCCGCGCACCCGCGCGATCGCGTCCTCGGCCGACAGCTCCACCTTTTCGCCCGTGGCGCGGCGCTTGAGTTCGACCACGCCGCGCTCCAGCCCCTTCGGGCCGATCACGATCTGCCAGGGCAGCCCGATCAGGTCCATGGTGGCGAACTTGGCGCCACCGCGCTCGTCGCGATCGTCATAGAGCGTATCGACCCCGGCTGCGCCGAGCTTCGAATAGAGATCGTCGGCCGCGGCGGTGCAGCGGGCGTCGTCCGCGCGCATGTTGATCAGGCCGACTGCGTAGGGCGCGACCGAATCGGGCCAGACGATACCCTTGTCGTCATGGCTCGCCTCGATGATCGCACCCATCAGCCGCGAGACGCCGATGCCGTAGCTGCCCATGTGCGGAACCACCTCCGTACCGTCCGGCCCCTGCACCTTCATGCCCATCGCCGCGGAATATTTGGTGCCGAAGTAGAAGATGTGGCCGACCTCGACCCCGCGCGACTGGCGCAGCGCATCTCCTGCCGCGGCCTCGCGGTCGGGATCGCGCTTTTCGTCGGTGGCCGCGTAATCGTGGGTCAGGCCGGAAACGATCGCCTGCAGCCCCGCGACATCGTCGAAGTCGATCTGCTCGACCTTCGCGGGCTCTTCCCAGTTCGAATGGTAGAATACCTCGCTCTCGCCGGTGGGGGCCAGCACGATGAATTCGTGGGAGAGATCGCCGCCGATCGGGCCGGTATCTGCCTGCATCGGAATCGCGCGCAGCCCCATCCGCGCATAGGTGCGCAGATAGGCGACGAACATGCGGTTGTAGCTGTGCCGCGCGCCCGCCTCGTCCAGATCGAACGAATAAGCATCCTTCATCAGGAACTCACGGCCGCGCATCACGCCGAAGCGGGGGCGGACCTCGTCGCGGAACTTCCACTGGATGTGGTAGAGCGTGCGCGGCAGATCGCGGTAGCTCCTGGCCGCATCGCGGAAGATGGCGGTGATCATCTCCTCATTGGTCGGGCCGTACAGCATCTCGCGATCGTGGCGGTCGGTGATCCGCAACATTTCCGGGCCGTAGGCGTCGTAGCGGCCGGACTGGCGCCACAGATCGGCCGACTGGAGCGTCGGCATCAGCAGCTCGACCGCGCCGGCCCGGTCCTGCTCCTCGCGCACGATCTGCTCGATACGGCGCAGCACGCGGTGGCCGAGCGGAAGCCAGGCGTAGATCCCCGCCGCGGTCTGGCGGATCAGCCCGGCCCGCAGCATCAGCTTGTGGCTGACGATCTGGGCGTCGGCGGGCGACTCCTTGGTGACGGGCAGAAAATAGCGGGACAGACGCATCGGGGCTCGTTTCTCAGGTCGCGGATACAGGCCGTGCCGCTCTAGAGCCTGATCGCGCGGGGTGGAAGCGCCGAGCGACTCCGTCGGATCTGTGGCGGATTAAGCACAGGAGAGGTGGTTTCGTTACACGGGCTGAAACCGGCCGATGACAAAGCCGAAACATTTGCCTAGCAATCCTTCTACGGACACGGGCAACGGCCTCGGTTCGGGGAGGGCTCGAGCCCCGCAAAGCCGGCAAGGGGACGGCAATGCGTGCGGGCTTGAAAGCCAACCTACAAGGGGGTTGACGAGCATTCGTCACGCGGCGCCCGGATCGGAAACGATCCGGGCGTTTGCGTTTGGCGCGCATGCCCCCCGCCCCGCCCGGCTCCTCCGTCCCGCTTCGTGCGTTACCACCGCGAAGGAGACGCCTGATGGCCAGCGAACCCCCATTCCCCGATAGCCCCAACGGCCCCGTCGACGTGCCCGTACCCGAGCCGATGGATCCGATTCCCGCCACCCCAACCGATCCGATCGTCGGCGGCGGCGAAGGCATCGGCAACATCGGCAACTACCCTTCGATGGCCGCGCCGCCGCTGCTCGAAGGCGTCTAGGCCGCCGCCGCCAGGGGCCGGCGCATGCGCCGGCCCATCTTTACCTCTCCCTAACTGCGGATCGGCAGGGTGTGCGCATGCTCCCGATCCGCACCCGTTCGATTTTCCGCAGCCGCTGGATGGCGCTGCTCTGGGCCGGCGGGATCGTGTGGAGCGCCGTGGAATTTGCCGACGGGCAGAAAGATGAAGCCGACGAGAACGCCAACCTCTCGGCCGCAGACCAGCAGGCGATCGCCGACGCCGTGAAGGCGCTTGGGCAGTAACCCCCGCGTCTTTCCACGGCCCCCTGTCGTTCGCTGCCCCCGTGCCGACGCATTGCCGCCTGCCCGTGGCGGGCACGCGGCGGCGATCAGACCAGCCGGCTCTGCCGCAACGCCGCCGCGATGAAGCTGGCGAACAGCGGATGCGGATCGAACGGCTTGGACTTCAGCTCCGGATGGAACTGGACGCCCACGAACCAGGGATGATCCGGCCGCTCGACGATCTCGGGCAGCTGCCCGTCGGGCGACATGCCCGAGAAAGCGAGCCCGCCACGCTCCAGCGCCTCGCGGTAATGGACGTTGACCTCGTAGCGATGACGATGCCGCTCGGATATTTCCGAGCCGCCGTAGATGGTGGAGACGTGGCTGTTGCCGGACAGATGCGCGGGATAGGCCCCCAGCCGCATCGTCCCGCCCAGATCGCCACCCGCCTCGCGCTGCTGCAGCCCTTCGTGCGACATCCATTCGGTGATCATGCCGACGACAGGCTCGTTGGTCGGCCCGAACTCGGTGGTCGACGCGCCGGATAGACCGGCGGTGTTCCGCGCCCCCTCGATGCACGCCATCTGCATGCCGAGGCAGATGCCGAAATAGGGCACCTTGCGCTCGCGCGCGAAGCGGACGCTCTCGATCATCCCCTCCGTCCCGCGCTCGCCGAACCCGCCGGGAACCAGGATGGCGTGGCACGGCTCGAGCTGCGCGGCGACATCGGAATTGGGCTGCTCGAACAGCTCGCCCTCGATCCAGCGTATGTTGACCTTCACGCGGTTGGCCATGCCGCCGTGCACCAGCGCCTCGTGGAGCGACTTATAGGCGTCGAGCAGGCCGGTATATTTGCCGATCACGCCGACGGTCACTTCGCCCTCGGGATTGTCGACGCGGTCCATGATGTCGGCCCAGCGGCGCAGGTCCGGCGACGGCCCCGGCTCGATCCCAAATGCATTCAACACCGCGCTGTCCAGCCCCTCCCGGTGATATTGCAGCGGCACGGCGTAGATGCTCTTGGCGTCCAGCGCGGGGATCACCGCTTCCTTGGGCACGTTGCAGAACAGCGCGATCTTGGCCCTGTCGCTGTCCGGCAGCGGCCGTTCGGATCGGCAGACGAGCACGTCGGGCTGGATGCCGAGGCTCGTCAGGTCGCGGACGCTGTGCTGGGTCGGCTTGGTCTTCAGCTCGCCGGCCGCTGCGATGTAGGGCACCAGGGTCAGGTGGACGGAAACCGTGTTCGCACGGCCGAGATCGTTCCGCAGCTGGCGGATCGCCTCCATGAACGGCAGCGATTCGATATCGCCGACCGTGCCGCCGATCTCGCACAGCACGAAATCCAGCCCGTCGACATCGGCGCGGGCGAACTCCTTGATGGCGTCCGTCACGTGCGGGATCACCTGAACCGTCGCGCCAAGATAGTCGCCGCGGCGCTCCTTGGCGATGATCGTCTGGTAGATCCGCCCCGACGTGATGTTGTCCGACTGGCGGGAGGGGACGCCGGTAAAGCGTTCATAATGGCCGAGATCCAGGTCGGTCTCGGCGCCGTCGTCGGTCACGTAGACCTCGCCGTGCTGATACGGGCTCATCGTGCCCGGATCGACGTTGAGGTATGGATCGAACTTGCGAATGCGGACCCGGTATCCACGCGCCTGGAGCAGGGCGGCAAGGCTTGCCGCCATGAGACCCTTGCCGAGCGAGGAGACCACGCCGCCGGTGATGAAAATGAACCGCGTCATGGGAGGATGGGCTTAGCCGCCGGGGCGGGGCAAGGGCAAGGCGAGCATCGTCCGTCCGGGTAATAACTGTGGACGAATCGCCGCCGGGTGCCTGCCCCGGGTGCCCCGCTTACGGCGTCGGCGGGGTGGCGCCGTTGCTGGCGGCGGCCGACGGCGCGGATGCGGCCGGCGCCGGACCGGCGGACTCTGCAGGCGGCGTGCGGCCCGCATCGGAAGCCACAGCCGCGGCGGGCGAG
>NZ_JAQGLK010000008.1 GCF_028292925.1 Sphingomonas bacterium | reverse complement strand
CCGCGGCACCGCCACCGCGCCGCGACAACGCCTTTGCCGCGCTCGCCGCGCTTCGTGCCGATGGCTGATCGGGCGACTGCCGGTGCGGCGCCCGCCCCGCCCGCGACGCTGCGGCTCGACAAGTTCCTGTGGTTCGCCCGCCTCGCCCGCACCCGCAGCTTCGCGCAGGAGGTTGCCGCCACCGGGCACCTGCGGATCGATCGCCGCGTGGTCGAACGCGCGCATGCGCCGGTGCGCGTCGGCAACGTGCTGAGTTTTCCGCTGCACGATCGGGTGCGGGTGATCCGGATCGATCTGCTGCCGGTTCGCCGCGGATCCGCGGCGGAGGCGCGCGCGTTCTACACCGATATGTCGCCGCCCTGCCATGTTGACGCGCCACCCGCCGCGACATAGCAGGGCGGCCGTTCGCCCACGGAGTAGCCCAGCATGACCTACGTCGTCACCGATGCCTGCATTCGCTGCAAGTACATGGACTGCGTCGAGGTTTGTCCGGTGGACTGCTTCTACGAAGGCGAGAACATGCTGGTGATCAACCCCAGCGAGTGCATCGATTGCGGCGTGTGCGAACCCGAATGCCCGGCGGAGGCAATCCTGCCCGATACCGAGAACGGGCTGGAAAAGTGGCTGGAGCTCAACACCACCTTCTCCGCGCAATGGCCCAACATCACCCGCAAGCGCGATGCCCCGGCGGACGCCGACGAGCATAAGGGCGTGGACGGAAAGTTCGAAAAGTTCTTCTCGCCGGAGCCTGGCACCGGCGATTGATCAGGCACACCGCCGCACCCTGAACGATTGTTCCGACAGCGTCCGCCGCGGGCGCGCGTCGGGCGAACGGGGCGACAGGCTGGCATTTCCGTCTTTTTTCTGTTAAACAGCACCTGTTGGACGGGCGTATCGCCCGCGCCCGCATAACAATCAGGTCGTTGCCGCTGTTCCGCTGCCGATCGCGCCTTTCGCGCGTCGGCATGCTCGCTCGAAGGGCGGTTCTCACAGAAGGGTGCAATTGATGGCTGCCAAGGCGCTGAGCTTCGTTGTCGGCGATTACGTGGTGTATCCAAAGCATGGCGTGGGCCGTGTGGTGGAACTGCAAAGCCAGGAAATCGCCGGCGCCAAGCTCGAATTGTACGTTCTGCGCTTCGAAAAGGAGCGGATGACGCTCCGCGTGCCCACCAACAAGGCCGAGGCGGTCGGCATGCGCAAGCTTTCGTCCAACGTGACGATGCAGGAGGCGCTGGCGACGCTCAAGGGCAAGCCCAAGGTCAAGCGGACGATGTGGTCGCGCCGGGCCCAGGAATATGAAGCGAAGATCAACTCGGGCGATCTCGTGTCGATCTCCGAAGTGGTGCGCGATCTGTTCCGTGCCGAGGACCAGCCCGAACAGAGCTATTCCGAACGGCAGATCTTCGAGGCGGCGACCAGCCGTCTGGCCCGCGAACTCGCGGCGATGGAAGAACTCGACGAACCCGGCGCGCAGCTGAAGATCCTCGACATTCTCCGCGCCGCCGCGGCGATCCACAACAAGTAACCGGCCTGCCCGATCGGGTGGTCGATAAGGGGCGGTCCCGCGTGGGGCCGCCCTTTGTGCGTCCGGCGGTGTCGCCGGGGCCCGCGCGCTCAGCCCCGGCCGAGAAACGGCACCGACAGCGGCAGCATCAGCCCGCTCAGGAAGTTCAGGTGATCGGGCACGCTGGCCATGTGGACCAGGATATCCGCGGTGTCGGCAGGATCGGACATCGTTTCGGGCGGCGCGGCGGCCATGCCGGGGGCAAGCTCGCTCACCACCATGCCGGGGTGGAAGATCGATACGGCGATGCCGTGCGCGCGGCCGTCCAGCGCCATCGATCGGGTGAGGCCGTCCAGCGCGAACTTGCTGGCGGTGTAGGCGGCGCTGTCGGCCCGCGGCACATGTGCGGAAAGGCTGCCGATATTGATGATCCGCCCGCGCCGCTGCGGCTTCATCACCTTCATCGCCTCCCGGCTGCACAGAAAGGCGGAGGTGAGATTGGTGTCGAGCACCGTCCGCCATCGTTCGATGGATAGCGCGTCGGTGGGCGTGGCATCGGCGATCCCGGCATTGTTGATCAGCACGTCGATCCGCCCGAACCGCTCGGTCGTTGCTGCGAACAGCCGCAGCACGTCCGCCTCGCGCGTCAGGTCCGCCGCCACCGCAAGCGCGGTGCCGCCACCTTGCGTGATCCGCTCCGCCAGCCCGCGCAGCCGCTCGACCCGGCGGGCGGCCAGCACGACCTTGGCCTGTACGGCGGCAAAGGCCAGGGCCGTGGCGGCCCCGATCCCCGAACTCGCCCCGGTGACGATCACGATCCGGTCTTTCAGGCGGCTGGCGTCCACGGGAGTCGCTCCTGTCGTATCGGGGGCTGGTAGCGCGGAACGCGGGATTGCACGATATTCTCCGTCAAGCAGGCGGGCGGAACGGACGGCTGAGAAAGCGCGATCCCGCCAGGCCGAATCGCCACGGCACGTCGGCCGCGCGGCTGATCCCGATGCGCGGCCCGGCAATTATCTCCGGCGCGTCACCCTGCGGCGCGGCGCGTATCGCGAAGGGGGCTGCATCCAGCGGCAGCCCGTCCAGCGCCTTGGTGACGCCCAGCGCCTGGCTCAGCCGCCCCGGCCCGGCGCAGAGCAATCGCCGCTCCACCACCCCGCGCCGCGCCTGCATCGTCTCGATCCCGTCCGTCGGTTCGATCGCGCGCAGCAGCACCGCGCTGCCTTCCCCCACCCCTTCGCAGACGAGGTTCAGGCACCAGTGCATGCCGTAGCTGCGATACACATAGGCGCGGGCCGCCGGGCCGAACATCGCCGCATTGCGCGCCGTCGGCCCGTTGAAGCTGTGCGAGGCGGGATCGCCCTGATGATATGCCTCGGTCTCCACGATCCGGCCGCCCACCCCGTCGACCAGGATGCTCGCGCCGATCAGCCCCCGCGCGACCGTCACCACATCCTGCGCGAAGAAATCGGGGTCCAGCACCGGCTGGTCTTAGCCCCGCTTGCGCGCCCGGCCAACGGCCGCTCGCCTTCCGCCAGAGAATGTCGGCGCGGCACGGTTGGCAGCTGCTCCGGTCCGGCTGTACGTCGTGGCGCATGCTGATCCGCAAGGCCGGGCCTGACGACGCTGCCGCTGTCGCCGCTATCATTCTGCCCACGATCCGGGCCGGGGCCACCTACGCGCTCGATCCCGAAATGCCGGTGGCGGACGCGCTGGCCTACTGGCTGGGGCACGACAGGGAGACGTTCGTCGCCGTGGCGGAAGGCGCGATCGTCGGCACCTACTATCTGCGCGCGAACCAGGCGGGCGGCGGCAGCCACGTCTGCAATTGCGGCTACATGACGGATGCCGCAGCGACGGGACGGGGGATCGCGCGGGCGATGGCCGAACATTCGTTCGATCGCGCCCGCGCACGCGGGTTCGTGGCGATGCAGTTCAACTTCGTCGTCAGCACCAACGCGCCCGCGGTGCGGCTGTGGCAGTCGCTCGGCTTCGCGATCGTGGGGCGGCTGCCGCGCGCTTTCCGCCATCCCACGCACGGCTTCGTCGATGCGCTGGTGATGCACCGGCCACTTTAGCCCCGCGCCACCTTGCGCAAGCGGCTGGCCGGGTCGATATGATCGCCATGTTCGAACAGGAACCAACGGGCGGCTGGCCCAGGATCGATCCGTTGCGCGCCGGTGTGCTCGGCCACTGCCCGCGCTGCGGCAAGGGGCACATCTTTGACGGTTTCCTCAAGATGCGCGATGCGTGCGAGGTGTGCGGGCTGGATTACGCCTTTGCCGATCCGGCCGACGGCCCGGCCTTCTTCGTGCTGTGCTTCGCCTGCGTGCCGAGCGTGATCCTGACGTTGTGGATCGAACTCGCGTTCAACCCGCCCTTCTGGGTGCACCTGCTGACCAGCCTGCCGTTCCTGCTCATCACCTGCCTGCTGCCGCTGCGGCCGCTGAAGGGGTGGCTCGTCGCCAGCCAGTTCTACTTCAAGGCGCGCCAGGGCCGCCTTGCCCCGGCGGACGAACCCTGAGCCCGCCGCACTCTGTAACCAACCTGTTCCGCGATCTTCCCGCACCGGGCGCCGCGGCCGAAAGCTTCGAGGATCTGTTCGCCGCCCCCGGCGCCCGGATCGAACGGATCGTCTCCACCGGCCATTCCACCCCGCCGGGCGAGTGGATGGTGCAGGCGTGGGACGAATGGGTGTTGCTGGTCTCCGGCAGCGCCGGGCTGACGTTCGATGGCGCGGCGGAGCGGACGCTCGTTCCCGGCGATTGCCTGGCGATCCCGGCCGGCACCCGACACCGCGTTGCGTGGACCGATCCGGGCGGCCCGACCGTCTGGCTCGCCGTCCACCTCGGGGAGCCGCCGCGATGATTCCGGCCTTCTAACGCCCCTGCGCGCGCCAGCGGCGGATCACCCGCGCCATGCTCTGATCTTCGTCGCCGCCCACCCGCCACAGCTCGGAAAAGAGCGGGTCGTTGGAGGCGGGGCGCTTCTCCGGCTCCAGCGTGTCGAGCGTCACACGGATCGGGACCGACACTCCCTCCCCCACCATGATGCATTCGCGGTTGCGCAGCGCGGGGATCGAATCGAGGAATCCGCGCGCGCCTTCCGGCATGGCCGAGCGGACATGCGCCTGATCGCGATCGTTGTTCAGCCGCATCGCGATGATCGTGCCGCACTGGCTGAGCACGCCCTCCGCCAGATCGGACGGCCGCTGGGTGATGAGGCCGAGCGCGACGCCGTATTTGCGCCCCTCCTTGGCGATCCGCTCCAGGATCTTGCGCACCGCCGAGCCCGTCGTCACCCGGTCCGACGGGATGTAGCGATGGGCCTCCTCGCAGACGAGCAGGATCGGCCGTTGCGGCTCCCCGCGGGACCAGATGGCGAAATCGAACACCATCCGCGCCAGCATCGCGACCACGACGGCGGTGATGTCCGACGGTACGCCGGATACGTCGATCACGGAGATCGGCCGGCCGTTGCCGGGCATCCGCAGCACCTTGGCCAGAAACGCCTGCATCGTATCGGCAACCAGCATGCCGGAGAACATGAAGCTGTAGCGGGGATCGGCCTTGATCTCCTCCATCTTGCTCTTCAGCCGCATGTACGGCGCCGAACTGCCGGCCTTGTCCATCTTGCCCATCTCGAGCTGGATGATGTTCGTCAGGTCGCTCAGCAGATAGGGGATCGGGCTGTCGGCGGTGATCTTGCCGAGCGATTCGGCCAGCCGGTTCTTCGATCGCGCCGCCAGCAGCGTCTTGGCCAGGATGTCGCTATCCACCTGCCGGTCCGCCCCGTCGGAGGTGACGAACACCTCGACATGCTCCTCCAGGTTCATCAGCCAGTAGGGCATGGCAAGGTTGTCGACGTTCAGGATCTCGCCGGTATCCTTGAACGCGGCGGAATATTCGCCGTGCGGATCGATCATCACGATGTGGCCCTGCGGCGCCATCTGGCAGATCCTGTGGAGGATCAAGGCGGCGGACGTCGACTTGCCGGTGCCCGTCGATCCGACCAGCGCGAAGTGCCGGCCGAGCATCGCATCGATGAACAGCGATCCGCGAATGTCGGTCGTCGGATAGACGGTGCCCACCTCGATGTGGGGCCGGTCCGCCGCCGAATACATCTGCCGCATGTCGGCCGACGAAACGGGGAAGACGCGGCACCCCGGCACCGGATAGCGCGTGACGCCCCGGCGGAAGTCGGTCAGGCCGCCGGTCGCCGGATCCTCCCTCCCCTCGCCCAGGAAGTCGACATAGGCCAGGATGTGATCGGAATCGGCCGGATCGGCGCGGAGCGAGCGGACATTGGCGACGAGCCACTGCGCGCCCAGCGGCATCCTGATCTGGCTGCCGACCTGCCCGGCCATCGCGATGCTCGGATCCGGATCGGCAGTGAGCGCGGCGATCATCGCGGCATCGAGCCGGACCTGCGAACTCGATCCCGAAATTTCGATGACCCGGCCGATTTCGACACCCGCACCGCGCCCGGCGGCATCTGCCGCGCCGGCCGATAAATCGATGCTGTTCAGTTCGTTCACGCCCGGCGTCCCTGGTCTGTTTCGCCTTTCCGGGTACGCGGCAGACCTTAAGGATTTACCGAGTTCGCCCCTCAGAACCGGCGGAACGCCACGCCCGCCGCCCACCCCAGCAGCAGCGAGACCGCCACCGCGACCAGCCCGTAGCTGATCGACCAGCGTTCCGCGGCGGCCGCCACGAATCGTTCGAATCCCGACTTGTCGATGTCGATCGCGCGCACCGCGGCGGCGACGACGCGGCCGTCCTGGATCAGGAAGGTTTCCGCGGTGAACGCACCCACCGGCACCCGCGCCGGGATCGCGATCCGCGCGCGGTAAAGCACGCCCTCGGTCAGCTCGACACCCTTCACCGTCTCGGAATAGAGGCCGTGGCGCCGCTTGAGATCGACCAGACCTTCGTCGAACCGCCGCTGATCGTCGGGCAACGCGCCCGATGCGGGGGAGAGCTGGATACTGTCCAGCCCAAGCTCGTAGATTGCCGCGGTGCGCGGATCGATCAGGTCGGCCAGCGGGCGGGACGAGGCGACGGCATAGAAGGACGGCACCGATCGGTAGCGCGCACTGGCGGCGTTGACCCACATGCCGGCGATCTTGCGCTTCTCGCGCAGTGTCACCGCCTCGGTCGGCCCCTTCAGCACCACCGCGATATCGGGCGGGGCGGCGGGCGCGCGGCCGCCGGGATACAGGATCGCACCGAACAGCAGCAGCTCGGCGCCGGTGAAGCTGTAGATGATGTCGATCCGCCGCTGCGACACGTCCGGCACCAGCCGTGGCTGCGCCGCGCCGATCAGCAGCGGCAGCATGGCGGCAGCACCGAGCCGCATCGCCCTCAAAGCAGCTGCACCGTATAGATTTCATCCGGCCGCCAGCCGAGGCCGAGCGCCATTCGCACCGCCACGGTCAGCACGATCCCGGCCAGCAGCAGCCGGAGGTAATCGGGCTTCAGCCGCCGCGCCAGCCGCGCGCCGATCTGCGCGCCCGTCACCGATCCGATCAGCAGCAGCACCGCCAGCACGATATCGACCGATTTGGTGGTCGCGGCGTGGATCAGGGTGGTCGCGGCGGTGACGAACAGGATCTGGAACAGCGACGTGCCGACCACCACCCGCGTCGACATGCCGAGCAGGTAGATCATCGCCGGCACCAGCACGAAACCGCCGCCCACCCCCATCAGCACCGTCAGCAGCCCGGTCGCGAACCCCAGCAGCAGCGGCGCGAGCGGCGAGATGTAGAGCCCGGACCGATAGAACCGCCAGCGCAGCGGCAGCGCCGCGATCAGCGGATTGTGGCGGCGCGGCTCCTGCCGTGTCCGCTCTGCCCCGCGCATCACCGCGATGCTCTGCGCCGCTTCCCGCGCCATCAACAGCCCGATGCCCCCCAGCAGGATGACGTAGAGCAGCGACACCACCGTATCGAACTGCCCCGTCGCCTGCAGGAGGCGGAACGCAAAGCCCCCGGCCACCGCGCCGATCGCCCCGCCGGCCACCATCACCCCGCCCATGTGGAAATCGACACCCTGATTGCGGGTATGGGCCAGCACGCCGGACACGCTGGCCCCGGTGATCTGCGTGGCGGAGGAGGCCACCGCGACGGCAGGCGGGATGCCGTAGAAGATCAGCAGCGGCGTGGTCAGGAACCCTCCGCCGACCCCGAACATGCCCGAAAGCACGCCCACGATCCCGCCCAGCCCGATGATGACGAGCGCATTTACCGACAGTCCGG
>NZ_JAQGLK010000217.1 GCF_028292925.1 Sphingomonas bacterium | reverse complement strand
CGTAGAAGCCATGCTCCACGGAGAACATGAGAATCGATCCACCCTTGCCCTTGGAGATGCCGGCCTGGCGCCCGGACAGCTCCGCCATGATGAGCATGGGATCTATGCCATAGTCAAGCATGTGGCCATGGTCGCGATATCCGGTGATCACCGAATCCTTGCCCACCGTCAGTGCCGATTGCAGGCCGACGGCAACCGCCTCCTGCCCGATATAGAGGTGGCAGAAGCCCCCGATCAGGCCGAGGCCGTACAACTGGCCAGCCCGCTCCTCGAAGCGCCGGATCAACAGCATCTGGCGATAGAATTCCAGCATCTGGGCCTTATCGGCCTGGAATCGCTGTGGGGCGGCCGGCCGCTCCCGATTGTCACCCGCCGGCGGGGGGCTCGGCTCGGCGTCTGGTGTTCGCGGCTGTGCTGCTCTGGCCAAGGCTCTAGCCTCCCTTTTGGCGTCTCCTGCTGAGTCTATAGGCCGCGGCCACGCCGTTCCGCAACGGCGCCAAGCACCACGACCCCAAGCTTATCAGCGGGTAGGAATGATAAATTCGTCCGGTCGCACCTGGCCGGTCTCGCGACGGATCAGTTCATCGGCATAATCCGGGTCGACCTTCGGCCCCAGCAGCCGGACACGCCGAGCAAGCTGGTCACGCTTGGCCTGCACCACCTCCAGCTTGGCGGTCCGCTCGACCAGCGACCTCTTATAGTCGCTGAACGCCAGCACGCCGTTGGCGCCGAACAGTGCGTAGCCCGCGAAGTTGACGATCACGAGGAAGGCCAAAGCGGGGCCGGCAGCCGAGCGGATGAGCAGGGTGGTGGATTTGATGCGCGTCACGCCCGCCACAAAACCACCTGACCGCCGCTTATGCAAGAAGGTTTCCACCGCTGGAGAACGAGTTGCCGACGGCGGCTGATATTCTTCCCGAACATACCGCTGCGATCTTCAGCCTACGCCTTAAGCGCGCCGCGCCCCGCATAGCGCGCTGCGGCGCCCAGTTCCTCCTCGATGCGGAGCAACTGATTGTATTTGGCGAGCCGGTCCGACCGCGCGAGGCTGCCCGTCTTGATCTGGCCGCAGTTCGTGGCGACGGCCAGGTCGGCGATCGTGGCATCCTCCGTCTCCCCGGAGCGGTGCGACATCACGGCCGTGTAGCCCGCATGCTGCGCCATCGACACGGCCGCAAGCGTCTCGCTCAGCGTCCCGATCTGGTTGACCTTCACCAGCAGTGAATTGGCCAATCCATCGGCAATGCCCTTCCGCAGGATTGCCGGATTGGTGACGAACAGATCGTCCCCGACCAGCTGGATCTTCCTGCCCAGCCGCTCCGTCAGCAGTTTCCAGCCGGCGGCGTCATGCTCCCCCATACCATCCTCGATCGACACGATCGGGTAGCGGGCGGCCAGCTCCTCCAGATAGGCGACCATGTCATCCGAGGAGAGCTTCCGCCCCTCTCCGGCCAGATCGTAGAGGCCGTCCTTGTGGAATTCGCTCGCCGCGCAATCCAGCGCAATCGCGATATCCTCACCCGGCCGATAGCCGGCCGCCTCGATCGACTGCAGGATGAAGTCGAGCGCCGCCGCGGGGCTCGCCAGGTTCGGTGCGAAGCCGCCCTCGTCCCCGACGGCGGTGGCCAGACCCTGATCGTGCAGTTTCTTCTTCAGCGTGTGGAACACCTCCGCGCCCCAACGGATCGCCTCACCGATCGTGTCGGCGCCGACGGGCATGATCATGAATTCCTGGAAGTCGATCGGATTGTCCGCATGCGCGCCGCCGTTGATGATGTTCATCATCGGCACAGGCAGCACATGCGCGGCGACCCCGCCGACATAACGGTAAAGCGGCAGCCCCCGTGCATCCGCAGCGGCCTTGGCGACCGCCAGGCTGACGCCGAGGATGGCGTTGGCACCCAGCCGCCCTTTGTTCCGGGTGCCGTCCAGAGCGATCATCTGCGCATCGATCGCGCCCTGGTCCTCCGCATCGAGCCCGATCAGCGCGTTGGCCAGTTCGCCGTTCACGCCAGCGATCGCCCGCCCGACACCCTTGCCGAGCCAGCGGCTGCTGTCCCCGTCGCGAAGCTCGACCGCCTCGTTCGCGCCCGTCGATGCACCCGACGGGACTGCCGCCCGGCCGAAGCTGCCATCTTCCAGCGTGACGTCCACTTCGATCGTCGGGTTGCCCCGGCTATCGACAATCTGCCGGGCGTGGACATCATGGATCAAGGTCATGGTGAGGGCGGGCCTTTCCCGAAGCGGTGGTTCGGAGGCGGCTGTATCCGGGCATGTCCGCTTAGGCAATTATCGCAGACCGGATGGAACGCTTGCTCGCCAGCGGAAGTTTTAGATTCGATACCGCAACCATTTCTGACGGAGACCACTCATGGCCCGATCCCCCGACAATCTGCCCGAGGGCACCGACTCGATCATCCCCGGCGCCTCGGCCACCGATCTCGACGAAGTCAGCATGCCCGCCCGGCCGCCCTACGATCCAGCCGGTAGCTACGGCTCGTCCGGCTCTTCCAGTGCAACGACGTCCACACTGGCAGGCAGCGGCGCGGCGGACGCAGCCCTCGGCCTGAAGGATGAGGCCAGGCAGGTCGTCTCCGAGAAGACGGCAGGGCTGCGCGAGCAGGCGACGGATACGGTGCGCACCTATGCCCTGCAGGGCAAGGAAAAGGCCACCGATGCGCTGGATAACGTCATTCGCATGATCGACGATGCCGCGGCGGCCGTGGACGACAAGGTCGGCCCGCAATATGGGGATTACGTCCGGCAGGCCGGCGAGACGCTTGCCGGCATCTCGTCGACGCTTCGCGACAAGGACGTCGATGATCTTGTCGACGATGCGCGCGGCGTCGTTCGCAACAGCCCTGCCCTGGCGATCGGTGCCGCTGCCGCCGTGGGCTTCCTGGTCGCACGCATCGTCAAGGCCGGCGCGACCCCGTCGACCGACACTGCCGAACAGGCGGTGCCCGGCACGAGCACGGTCGCCTGACCTTGTCCGACGCGGACAAGAACGGGGCGTCCGATCAGGACGAGACGCTGGGCACGCTGTTTGCGCGCCTGGTCGATGATGGCACCAACCTGTTCCGGGCAGAACTGAACCTGTACCGGCAGGCAGCCTTCCGGCGGGTCGCGCAGGCGCGACTGCCCGTCATCATGATCGTCGTCGCAGTTCTGCTCGCACAGAGTTCGGTAACCACCATCCTGGTCGGGTGCGCCTTCGGCCTCGCGCATTGGCTCGGCCCGGCGGGCGGCGGGCTGGCGATGGGGGTGATCGGCTTTGTGATCAGCGGCCTGCTCGTGCGGACCGCCGTATCGCGACTGAGCCAGGTGCTCAGCAAGGCGAACGACAAGGAAGCGGTCGCCTTGCAGGAACGCGTGGTGGAGGAAAAGGTGTTGCAGAAGAAGCAGGAGGCCGAGAAGTGAGCGGCACCCGCGACTCGCTTGAAGCCGCACAGGATGCGGCGCGGGATGCGCGCACGAAGCTGTCCGACACCTTCTGCCAGATCAAGGCCCGGTTGCAGCCGAGCGCGCTTGCTGGTCAGGCGCGCGAGCGGATCAGGGAGGAGGTCTCGATCTTGAGCGAGAAGGCGGTGGCTACGGCGGGTGACCGCCCCGCCCTGGTTGGGATGACCGGGGGCGCGATCCTGCTTTTCTTTCTGCGCAAACCCCTGGGGAGACTGATCGGCCGAATGTTTTCACGAGAGAAAACGAAAGCCGAACGGGCACCAAGTTGATCGACGCGATGCTGAGCGGGCGGCGCGCCTATCACGCCGGCCAACCAGACAAAGGAGGAGTTTTCCCATGACCGACAAGCATAAAGATACCCCGGCGAACGACGCTGCGAACCATGACGCGGCGGGCGGCAAGCTGCACGACGCCGCCGGCTCCGTGCGCGATGCCGCAGCGGCGGCCAGAAACGCCGCAGGCGACACGCTGGCCAGTGCACGCGAGAAGGTCGGCGATGTGCTCGAGACGGCGAAGGACAAGTCCAGCGCCGCCTATGTCGCCGCTGCCGACAAAACCGGCGAAGCCGTCGAGGCGGCGCGCTTGAAGGCGGCCCAGGCGCGCCGCGCGACCTCGGAAGGGATCGAGGAGAACCCGCTGGCGGCGCTCATCGGCGGCATCGCCGTCGGCGTCCTGGTCGGTGCGCTGCTGCCGCGTACCAAGCGCGAGGAAGATGCGCTCCGCCCGATCGCCAGCAAGCTGACCGATGTCGCGCGCACTGCCGCAACTGCGGCACGCGATGCGGGCAAGCAGTCGCTGGACGAGATGGGCATCAATCGCGAGGCGGCTCGCGGGCAGGTCGACAAGCTGGTCGACACGGCAGTGAAGGCGGCCAGCTCCGCCAGCACCGCTGCGGCAGATGCGGTTCGCAACCCGTAAGCCAAGTTCAATACGGGTTCATCGACCACAAGGCAGAAGCGGGCGGATCCCATCCGGGCATCCGCCCGTTCGGCCGTTCTGCACATTTCCGGAGATCGTTCGCATGTCTCGTCTACGTACCGTCCTTGCCGCCGCAGCGGTGTCCGTGGCTTCGCTGGCCGCCCCCACTCTCTCGCCGGCCATTGCCGCGGTTAACGATCAGCAGCCGGGGCCGTTCGTGGAATCGCTTTCGAACGATGCGTTCGCGGCGCTTCGTACCGGCAACAAGGCGGCAGCCAGGGCGCAGTTCCGAACCCTGCTGTCGCAATACTTTGCGGTCGATGCGATTGGCGAACGGCTGATCCGCCGCTGGTCTCCCAAGATCACGCCTGCGCAGCGCGCGGCCTACAAGGCGGCCTTCCCGAACTTCATCATCGGCAGCTACGCCGATCGGCTGTTCGATTATGCCCGCGCCGATCTCAAGGTGCTGCGCGCCGTGCCGCAGGGTAACAGTGCGGCGGTCATGACCCAGGTCATCAAGCCTGGCGCGCAGCCGATCACGGCGATCTGGACCGTCGACAAGATCGGCGGCGGCTACAAGGTGAGCAATCTCACCGTCGCCGGCATCAACCTCGCGGTCACCCAGTCGGCAGATTTCGACGCGTACATCCAGAAGAACGGCTTCGACAAGCTCGTCGCTTTCATGAAGTCACGCGGCTGATCGGTTGCACGATGTAGCGCCCGCCGTTAGGCGGGCGCTGCAATCTAGCGTGATCAGGGACAGCACGATCGCATGAGCAACCTTCACCTCGTTTTCGGGGGCCGCGTGGCCGATCCCCGCACCCTCGACTTCAACGACCTGTCGACGATCGATATCGTCGGGATCTATCCCGACCGCGGGTCGGCGGTGGTCGCCTGGCGGGGCGCGGCGCAGCGCACCGTGGATGATGCCGAGATGAAGTATGTCGTCGTGCACCTGTCCCGCCTGCTCCAGCCGGGTGCCGCGACCGCCTGATCCGCCGGGCGCAGGTCGGCTCAGGCGGAACGGTATCGCCAGAGCAGGAGTGGCCGGGCCAGGGCGAGCCCGGCCAGAAACCCGCCGATATGCGCGCCGATGGCAATGCCGCCATCCGGTCCGGACATTGCCAGCCCCACGAGCAACTGCAGACCTATCCACGCCGCCGCCAGCCAGACGACGTTGAGCAGGGCGTTCAGCCGCCGGTTGGCGACGCTCGCCCGCCGCTCGCCGTAGAGCAGCGCATAGGCGCCCAGCAACGCGGAGATCGCCCCGCTTGCCCCGATCATCGGGGACGTATCGGCAGGGCCGAGCAGGAACTGCGCGAGCGCGGCGGCATACGCACCCGCGACATATAGCAAGACGATACCGCGCGCACCGACCGCGACCTCGACGAACCGCCCGCAGAAGCCGAGCATCAACAGATTGAAGGCGAGATGCAGCAGGCCGCCGTGGAGGAGGCAGGCGGAGAGAGGGGTGAGCCAGACCGGGACGGAGCCACTTAACTGCATCAGACCGGCGGCGCGCGCCGGAATGAACGCGCCAAGGATGTTCGCCCGATCCTGCAGCCCGGTCGCACCGAGCAGCAGGAAGGCGGCGACAGTCACACCGCCGAGAGCGACGGTGGCGCGGGCCGGCGGCAGACGCATCTCAGCCTCGCCCGGCTAGATGAACTCGATCTTGGAGACGACGTAGTAGCGATCCCCGGACGGGACCGTTACCTCGATCTCGTCATCCACCTTGCGACCGATCAGCGCGCGCCCGAGCGGCGAGTTGTACGAGATGCGCCCCGACTTGGCATCCGCCTCGGTCTGGCCGACGATCTGGTACTTGACCGGCTTGTTATCCTCGTCGACCAGGGTGACGGTGGCGCCAAAGACAATCTTGTCACCGGAAAGATCGCGCGGATCGATCACCTGCGCGCGGCTCAGGCGGTCCTCGATGTCGGCGATCATCGCCTCTATCTGGCCCTGGCGTTCCTTGGCAGCATGATATTCCGCATTTTCGGAAAGGTCGCCGTGCGCGCGCGCTTCCTCGATCGCGTCGATCACGTCGGGACGCTCGGCCTTCAGCCGGCCGACCTCCTCGATGAGCATCCGCTGGCCCTCGACCAACATCGGCATTTTGTCGACCGTGGCCATCAAACCGTACCCTTCGTGAAAACTGGATCCCGAGCGCCCCTGTTCCGGGCCGCCCGCACTTTGAAACGGTCGCGGGGGATCAGACGTGCGAACGGGAATAATATGATTGCAGGGGTCTTACTTCAAGGCTTCGTGCAGTGATGGCAGCAATGGCGCGCACCGCCGCGACGCTACCGGCCGCCGTCGTGTAGTAAGGCACCTTGCCGGTCACCGCCGATCCGCGGATCGACGCCGAGTCCTTCAGCGACTGCCACCCTTCCGTCGTGTTGAAGATCAATGCGACCCCGCCATCCTTGATCCGGTCGACGATGTGCGGGCGCCCCTGCTGCACCTTGTTGACGCGGCTCACCGGCACGCCCTCGGCAGCCAGGAAGTCGGCGGTGCCGTCGGTTGCGATGATCGTGAAGCCCAACTCGGCCAGCGTCTGCATCGCAGGCAGGATATGCGGCTTGTCGCTCTGTTTCACCGAGACGAACACCGTGCCGCCGGTCGGCAGGACGATACCGCTGCCGAGCTGAGCTTTGGCGAAAGCGGTCGCGAAATCGCTATCGATCCCCATAACTTCGCCGGTGGATTTCATCTCCGGCGAGAGCACTGGATCGACGCCGGGGAAGCGCGCCCAGGGGAA
>NZ_JAQGLK010000185.1 GCF_028292925.1 Sphingomonas bacterium | reverse complement strand
CCACGATACGCGCTGCCCCAGCCGTCCGATCAGCGGCAGCCGCACGCCATCCACCACCCACGCCCACAGCCATTTGAGGTTATAGACCAGGAAGGCCAGGCTGAAGGCGGTGACGGTCTTCTTGTCGATGCCCTCCTGCGCCAGCCGCGTGGTCAGCGTCGCGCCGATCATCGCATAGGGAAAGCCGGACGACACGCCGAGGAACAGCGCGGCGAGCGGCGCGCGTTCCAGATACGGGCGAAGCCCGGCGAGGCGATCGGCGGGCGCGGCGGCGGCGGCGGGTGCTTCCATCGGCCGACCATAGCGCAGATGCGCCCCGAGGAAAGTCGCCCCGCCGATATCGGGGTCGCCCGGATCAGGGCCGGGGATAAAGGCTGAGCCCGCGCGGCAGCCGCTTGGGCGGTTTTCCGGCGATCGATGCGTCGAGGGCGTCGAGCGCGTCGATCAGGTCGCGCTGCGCATAGGGCTTCGCCAGGCAGCCGAGCGACACCGCCTGCGCCTCGATCGGGCAGGCGCCGGTGACGAATAGCACGGGGATGCCCTTCGCCCGCGCGGCATGCGCCACATCGATACCGTTGCCATCCGACAGGTTGACGTCGGCCAGAATCAGATCGATCGCGTGCGTGCCGATCGCGGCGAGCGCATCGGCCACCGTGTCCACGGTCGCGACCACCTCGAACCCCTTGTCGGTCAGGAAATGCTCGTTGTCGAACGCGACGAGCGGCTCGTCCTCGACGATCAGCAGGCGGTGGATGGTGCGCGCGCGCTTACCGAACAGCATGATCGTGCCCCCAACCCGCGCTGCGCCGGCCATTAGGCCACCGCCAGCCGTCACCGCGGCTTGACGCCGGGCAACTTTCAGCGAACGTGCGCGCTTCCATCCAGCGTCCGGAGCATCCCTTGGCCAAGCGGCTCACCCTTTTCATTCTAATCGCGATGGTAGCTGGCATTATTGTCGGCTTCGTCCTGAACCGGAGCGTTGGCGATCCATCGGATATCGAAACGATCACCGGATATCTTTCGATCCTTACTGATCTGTTCCTGCGGCTGATCAAGATGATCATCGCGCCTCTGGTGTTCGGCACGCTTGTCGCCGGCATCGCCCACATGGGCGATACGGCGGCGCTGGGAAGGATCGGGGTGCGCACGATCGCCTGGTTCCTCTGCGCCAGCCTGGTTTCGCTCACGCTCGGCCTGCTGCTGGTGAACCTGTTCCAGCCGGGATCCGGGCTGGATCTGCCGCTTCCCCCCGTCACCGCGGACAGCGGAGTCGCCAAGTCGGCCTTCACCCTCAAGGAATTCGTCACCCATCTGGTGCCCAAATCGATCTTCGAGGCGATGGCGACGAACGAGATCCTGCAGATCGTCGTCTTCTCCGTCTTCGTCGGCGTGGCGATCACGGCAGTGGGCGAGAAGGCGGCGCCGCTGGTGCGGGGCATCGAGGGACTCGTCGCCGTCATGCTCCAGATCACCGATTACGTGATGCGGTTCGCGCCGATCGCGGTGTTCGCGGCGGTGGCGAGCGCGATCGCGAAGGAAGGCGCGGGAATCCTCGTCACCTTCGGCTACTTCATGGGCGGCTTCTACATCGGGCTGATCCTGCTCTGGGCGCTGATGATGCTGGCCGCGTTCCTGATCGTCGGCGGCCGCGCCCGGTTGCTCGCCCGCTACATCCGCGAGCCGCTGCTGCTCGCCTTCTCGACCGCCTCGTCGGAAGCGGCGTTTCCGCGCACGCTGGAGGCGCTCGATCGGTTCGGCGTGCCGCGGCGGATCGCCAGCTTCGTGCTGCCGCTCGGTTACTCGTTCAACCTCGACGGCACGATGATGTATTGCACCTTCGCGACGATGTTCATCGCGCAGGCGTACGGCATCCCGCTCACCGCCGGGCAGCAGGTGACGATGCTGTTGCTCCTGATGGTCACGTCGAAGGGAGTGGCGGGGGTGCCGCGGGCCAGCCTGGTGGTCATCGCCTCCACCCTGTCGTTCTTCAAGATCCCGGAGGCCGGGCTGCTGCTGATCCTGGCAGTGGACCATTTCCTCGACATGGGGCGATCGGCCACCAACGTCGTGGGCAACGCGGTGGCAAGCGTCGTCGTCGCCAAGTGGGAGGGCGCGCTGGAGGTGGTCGAGCCGGCGGAGATCGAACCGCCTCATGCGCCCACGCGCACCGAGCACGGCGGCAAGGCCGGACTGGAGCTCGACCCGTCCTGACACTGGCAAGGAAGCGCGCGCGGGGCTAGGAGGCGCACATGCCCCCACCCGAAAAACCCCGCCGCGAGCCAGATCGCCCGCTTCGCGCCTCCAAGGCGGAGCCGCAACGCATCGCCAAGCTGCTGGCTCGTGCCGGTGTCGCCTCCCGCCGCGAGATCGAGCGGATGATCGAGGCGCGCCGCGTCTCGATCGACGGCGTCCCGATCGAGACGCCGGCGACCATCGTCACCTCGCTCCACAACGTCACGGTCGATGGGCAGCCCGTCGAGGCGCCCACCGCCGCCCGTCTGTTCCGCTTCCACAAGCCCCCAGGCTACCTGACGGCCGAGCGCGACCCGAAGGGCCGCCCGACGATCTACGATCGGCTGCCGCCCGAACTGCCGCGGGTCGTGCCTGTCGGCCGGCTCGATCTGAATACGGAGGGGCTGCTGCTGCTGACGACAGACGGCGGGCTGAAGCGCCAGCTGGAACTGCCGGCGACGGGCGTGACCCGCAGCTACCGCGCGCGCGCCTACGGCCCGATCAGCCAGACCCAGCTGGAGGATCTGATCGAAGGCATCGAGATTGACGGCATCCGCTACGGATCGATCGACGCCAATCTCGAACGCCGCACCGGCACAAATACGTGGATCGAGATGAAGCTGACCGAGGGCAAGAATCGCGAGGTCCGCCGCGTACTCGAACATCTCGGGCTGAAGGTTTCGCGGCTGATCCGCACTGCCTATGGCCCGTTCCCGCTCGCCGATCTGCCCGTCGGCGCGGTGGACGAGGTGAAACAGCACGAGCTTGTCGCGTTCCGGAAGACGCTGAAATGAGGATCATCGCCGGCACGTGGCGCGGGCGGCAGCTGGTCGCACCGCCCGGCGACGCCACCCGACCGACCGCGGATCGCACGCGCGAGGCGTTGTTTTCGATGCTGGCCAGCCGGGTCGGCAGCTTCGAGGGGCTGCGCGTCGCCGATCTGTTCGCCGGCACCGGCGCGCTCGGGCTGGAGGCGCTTTCGCGCGGCGCGGCGCACTGCACCTTCGTCGAGCAGGATCGCACCGCCCTTGATGCGCTGCGCCGGAACGTCGCCTCCGTCGGCGCGACGGGTACGGACGTGCGCGCGCAGTCCGTCGCCGGGCTCGGGCCGGTGGCGACGCCGTTCGACGTGCTGCTGTTCGATCCGCCCTATGGCAGCGGCGGGGCGGGTGCGCTGATCGAACGGCTCACCCGGCTCGGCTGGGCGGCGCCCGGCGCGTGGGCCAGCATCGAAACGGCGAAGACCGAAGACGTCTCG
>NZ_JAQGLK010000216.1 GCF_028292925.1 Sphingomonas bacterium | reverse complement strand
GCCGGGCTGCGTGGCGGCGGCTCATCCACCACGGCTGGACGGATGCGATCCGTGCGGTTCACCCGACCGGCAAGGTCTATACCTTCTGGGATTATCAGGCGGGATGCTGGGCGCGCGATGCGGGATTCCGCATCGATCACCTGCTGCTCAGCCCGGCCGCCGCGGACCTGCTGGTCGATGCGGGCGTGGACAAGGCAGCGCGGGCCAAGGACAAAGCGAGCGATCACGCGCCGACGTGGATCAGGCTGCGCGACTCCGCCGCCTGAGGCGCGAAGCCGCGCGGGCCGTCATCCCAGCGTTTCCGAAGTCCAGTTGGTGCTGTCGTACGAGTAGCGGACGTGGTTGCCACGGCGGAAGCCGTTGCCGTCCCAGGCGATCACCTGCAGTTCGATCTCGTTCGATCGATGCGCGTGGATGAAGTTGAAACTTTGCAGCTCATCGTTGCGCAGCCGCGTCGATGTGGCGGTGCCCGCCTGCATCACCAGCGCCGATCCGGCATTCTCCACCATCTTGCGTGCCGATTCCGCATAGGTCCGGTGGAAGTGGCCGGCCAGGGCGATGTGCACGCCCGCCTTGCACGCCGCCGCCACCGCATCATCATGCCGGCCGACCGCCTCGCTCAACTCGCCGCCTTCGCCGATCGGCATCGCGAACAGTGGATGATGCGTCACCAGGATGCGCGTCTTGGTCTTGGGCACTGCGGCGAACCGTTCCTGCATCATCGCGATCTGTTCGTGATTGATCCGGCCGTCCTTGATGGTCAGCGATCGCGCGGTGTTCAGCCCCAGCACTGCCACCTCGTCATTCTCGAACCAGGGGCAGAGATCGTGGGCGATGTATTTCTTGTAGCGATCCAGTGGAGCGGCGAACCGCCGCACGATATCGTAGAGCGGCACGTCGTGGTTGCCGGGGACGGATAGCACCTTGAATCCGGCCGCACGCAGCCGATTCAGATAGGCCGAGGCCTCGCGAAATTGATCGATCCGCGCCCGCTGCGTGAAGTCGCCGCTGATGATCACGAGATCGGGCTGGTGCTCCTGGAGCCAAGCCTCCGTCGCCCGGACGATCTTGGGGTCATGCGCGCCGAAGTGGATGTCGGATAGGTGAGCAATTCTGGCCATCGGGTCGCAACGTGCGATGGGCAGCGCAGTTTCACCTGCTCGTTACGGGGGCGTGCATTTCCGGCAGAAGGCGGTACGCCGCGGCGTCAGGCCGCCTGCGCACGCAGCCCCGAACCGTCGATCACCGTCGTCCGCCGCATGTCCCGCGCATAGCGGCTGTCGTCGAACGGGGTGGCGCGGTGCATGGTGCAGAGGTTGTCCCAAACCACCAGATCACCGACCTGCCAGCGATGGACGTAGCGGAAGCGTTCCTGCGTCGCGAAGTCCATCAACTCGCGCAGCAGAGCGCGCCCTTCGGCGGGATCCATGCCGACGATGTGCGAGGCATGGGCCGCCAGATAGAGCGAGGGCCGCCCGGTCCGCGGATGGGCCAGCACCAGCGGCTGGCGCGCGCCGGGGATCGCCGCGATCTCTGTCTCCGTCGGTGCCGGATAGCCGACCAGCTGGCGCGAATGCCAATAGGAGTGTTCCGCCTCCAGCCCGGCGATCCGGGCCTTCATCTCGTCCGGCAAGGCATCGTAGGCGGCGCGCAGATCGGTGAACTCGGTCTCGCCTCCGACATCCGGAATGCGGTGGGCGAGCAGCATCGAATAAGAGGAGCGGGCGGGGCGGAAAGAACTGTCGGTATGCCATTGCTGGTTGCCGAGGTTGATGAGCCGGCGGCGTTCGTCGGTAACGATCCTGCCTTCGCGGTCGAGGTTCCCGGCGTCGAACAGCTCGGGACAGGCGAAGCGCGGCGTTGCGCCCGCGGCGCTGATCCGCGGCGCCATCTCCAGTTCCCCGAACAGGCGGCTGAACGCGACGTGCGCCTCATCGTCCAGCCCGCTGTCGCGGAATATGCAGACGGCATGGCGGTCGAACAGATCGAAGCACGTCGCCGCAAGGGCGGGCGAGGCGTCAGCCAGATTTGCGCCGGAGATCTCCGCGCCGAAATCGAGGGTGAGCGGCGTTACCTGCACGGTTCCGAACTCCTTCAGAAACAGGCCGAACGCTTGGGCATTGGCCGAATCGCTGCGCACGGTTGCGCCGCACACCGGATTAGCCGGGGTCGGTACTATTAGCAAGCTAATGAACAATGCGCCGAAGCAGGTGGGGAAGGGGCGGGGGGCTCGATCATGCCGCCCCGTCCGGATCGGGCAGGCCCTGCTCCATCCGTTCGAGGAGCGTTTCGAGCAAGGCGCTGGTACGGTCCAGTTGGGACGGATCGATCCCGGTGAGCAGTTGCGCGCGCAGCCGGGAGGCCAGCTCGAGTATTTCGGCCAGCGCGCTCTGCCCGGCGGGCGTGAGCCGGATGTGCTTGGTGCGGCGGTCGGTGGGGTGCGGCCGCCGCTCGACCATGCCGTCCGCTTCCAGCGCGTCGAGCATCCGCGTGAAGGTCGCCCCTTCGATGCCGATCCGGCGCGCAATCTCGATCTGGGCGCTGCCGGGAGGCGAGCGGCTGATGACGGCCATCGCCTCCATCCGTGCAGCGCTCTGCCCGAGCGCGCGGAGCCGATCGTCCAGCAGCGCGCGCCAGCGGCGGGCGGCCAGTACGATGTCGGTCGTAAGGCGCAGAGGCGGCGGGAGGGGCGTGCCGGCGCCGGGGCGGCTGCCATCAGCCCGCGACCGGGTTGATGGCACAGGGGCGGCCGACGAAATATCCGGACCGTCGGATCCCGCGCCGGCGGGGAATGATGTGCGCGGGGTGCGAATGGCCATGATCTGAGGGCCGGTGTAGTCACAGGCCGATCCATGCTCAACCGCCGAGTTGTTGACAATGTCACCCGCCCATTGCCGACCAGGCGACACCGCCATAAGCTAGCCGGAACAGGGTCGTGCACGCGCCGCCACCGTGGTGCTGCGGAAACCCGGCGAGAGGGTAGAGATCGATGCAGGATGAAGCGCAGCGAACCGACGCAGGTGCCAACATGCAGGTTCTGTTTCCGAAGGAGCCCAAAACCTTCGGCAGCGGGGGCAGTGCCGGACGGCTCGTCCATCGTATCGAGGCGGACATCGTCGATTGCGAGGTGGAGGGTACTCTGCCGCCGGGCCTGGACGGAACCTTCTTCCGCGTCGGCCCGGATCCGCAATATCCCAAGCCGCCGCAATACGCCCACGACATCGATTTCGATGGCGAAGGCCATGCCAGCATGTTTCGCATCAAAGGCGGGCATGTCGATTATCGCAGCCGCTATGTGCAGACCCAGCGTTTCAAGGCCCAGCGGGCGGCGCGGCGGTCCCTCTTCGGCATGTACCGCAACCCGGCCACCGACGATCCCTCCGTGGCCGGCCTGAGCCGCGGCACCGCCAACACCCAGGTGTTCTTCCACCACGGCAAGCTGCTCGCCTTCAAGGAGGACAGCCCGCCCGTCGTGCTCGATCCCGTCACGCTGGAAACGATCGACGATTATTACACGTTCGGCGGCGCGCTGCAGGGGGAGACCTACACCGCGCATCCGAAGAT
Source organism: Sphingomonas bacterium (assembly GCF_028292925.1). GTDB lineage: Bacteria > Pseudomonadota > Alphaproteobacteria > Sphingomonadales > Sphingomonadaceae > JAQGLK01. The sequence continues at coordinate 6,868 of NZ_JAQGLK010000216.1, read as the reverse complement.
CGATTCGGTCACCGGCGATCTGATCGGCTTCGGCTACGAAGCCAGGGGCTTGGCCACCGACGATATCGAGATCCTGTCGATAGATCCGACCGGAAAGTGCAACTGGCACACCTGGGTGAAGGCACCCTATGCCTGTATGCTCCACGATTTCGCGGTCACCGATCGCCACATCGCGTTCTTGACGATCCCGCTGGTCCCCGATCTCGATCGGATGAAGGCGGGGGGCGTGCATTTCGGCTGGAACAAGGACGTGCCGAGCTACCTCGGCGTGATGCGCCGCGGCGGCGATGGTGCGGATATCCGCTGGATACCGGGCCCGCCGGTAATGTGTACGCACACCATGGGGGCGTGGTCCGAAGGGGATGTGCTCCACGTCGATATGGACGGGGCGGAGATAAATCAGTTTCCGTTCTTCCCGCCGTTTGGCGAGCAGCGCAGCGATGAGGGGATGGCGCCGGGCAACATCCGCCGCTTCACGGTCGATCTGGCGGATCCGGCCGCGAACAGCTTCAAGATGGAGGTTCTCTACCCCGATATCGTCGGCGTGCTGGCCCGGCAGGACGATCGCTATCACACCCTGCCGTATCGCTACGGCTTCATCCTGAGCATCGGGCCAACCGGGCCATGCTGGACGAAGGTGGATCACCAGACCGGCCAGGCCACCACGTTCATGCCGCCAGCCGGTTCGGTGCCTTCCGAAATGTGCTTCGTGCCGCGGTCGAAGGATGCGGCCGAGGGGGACGGCTACCTGATCGGCATCGTCAGCCGCATGCAGGAGGGCGGGCGCTCGGATCTGGTTATCGTCGACACCATGGACATGGCCGCCGGGCCGGTTGCGACGGTGAAGATGCCGTGCCGCATCGTCGGCCAGGTTCATGGCTTCTGGGTGCCGGGGGAGCAGCTTCCGGCGTGACGGCCGCGCCAGGTGTCGGCTGCGGCAACGCCGCCACACCTCCGGGCATAATTGCTTCAGCTTCTGCCCACCCGTTGAAGCGGTTGGCTGATCGCGCGTATGCAGCAGGCGTACAAGCGCGGGGCGAGTCAACGCACGCGGCAGGAGAGTTTGCAATGGCTATCGGACGTTGGTTGACACTGGGCGTTTCGTCGCTGGCATGGTGCGTGCCGGCTGTTGCGCAGGACGCGGCGGCGCCTGCGACATCGCCCGCTGCGGCGCCCGAGGCGACTGCCGTGACGACTCCGGAGGCGACTGCCGCCGCGCCGCAGGCGCAGGATACCGGCATCGGCGACATCGTTGTCACCGCAACGAAGCGCAGCCAGAACCTGCAGGACATCTCCGCATCCGTCACTGCACTGGGCAGCGAACGGCTGCAGACCGCGCGCGTCGCGACGGTCGAGGATCTGCAGGTGTTGGTGCCCACGGTCAGCTTCGGCCAGGACTTCAACATGGCCAAGATCTTCATCCGCGGCATCGGCCAGAATACGTCTACCGCAGGCAGCGAGCCGGCGGTTTCGCTGCACATCGATGGCGCGGTGATCGCCCGGCCCGAGGCGCAGCTGACCGGCCTGTTCGATCTGGAGCGCGTCGAGGTGCTGCGCGGGCCGCAGGGAACGCTTTACGGCCGTAACTCGACCGGCGGATCGATCAACCTGATCACCGCCAAGCCGACCGACGATTTCAGCGGCTACGCCAATGCGAGCTACGGCAATTACGACCTGTTCGAGGTTGAAGGTGCGGTTAGCGGCCCGATCACCGAGGGGATCACGGCACGGCTTGCGTTCAAGACGCAGGATCGCGACGGATACGGCCGCAACCCGGTGACCGGTAACGACGTGGACGGCGCCAACCGCCAGATGGCGCGCCTCCATCTTCAGTTCGATCCGAGCGAGAAGCTGAACATCCTCCTTACGGGTGAATATTACCGCCAGGATGATTCGTCGGGCGCGGTCCACTACCGCTCGCCGAGCTTTCCGACGATCGCCCGCCTGACGTCGCTGGGGATCGGTGGATATGCGACGAAGCCGCGTGACACCGCCTCCGAGGTGGACGTCGGCGTCAACACCAAGAGTTACGCGTTCACCGCGACCATCGGGCTGGAACTTTCCGATACGGTCACGCTCACCAGCCTGACCAACTACCGCGACTTCAAGACGGTGGTCACGCAGGATCTGGACGTGTCTTCGGTGGTGGAGAGCCTCGCCACCAATGGCCAGCCATCGACCATCCAGCACCGCTTTACCCGCTCCAAGCAGTGGAGCGACGAGGTCCGGCTCAACTACGATGCCGACTTCGTCAACGTCGTCGCCGGCGCGTTCTACTTCAACGAGCAGCAGAATCCCGCGGATAACCTCGGCATCACCGTGCAGGGCGGCGAGCAGAGCTATCTGACGGTGCTGCGCAACGCGGGCTTCAACCTGGACGAGGCGTATCGGCTTTGCCAGCAGGACGGGCAGCCGGGCACCGAGAACGGCACGCTGGCGCCCAAGCGGCTGTGCGGCGACACCCACCTCGGCACCTCCGCCTTTGCCGCCTTCGGCCGTGCCCAGATCGGCCTCGGCATGTTCTCCCCGTCGCTGGAGAGCGTATCGCTGAAGCTTGGCGGCCGGTTCAGCCATGAAACCCGCGACAGCGCCAATCCGTCCTACATCCTGGCTGCGGCGGGCCGCGGTCCGGTGATCCGGACGACGCGCGAAGGCACGTATCGCAAGCGCAAGTTCAAGGACTTCACCCCGGAAGCCGGGATCGAGTGGAAGCCCAACCGCGATATCCTGGTTTATTATACCTATTCGGAGGGGTTCAAGGCGGGGTCCGGTGAGAACTCGCTGGGCAGCACGGTGATCGTCGATCCCGAGACGGTGAAGAACCACGAAGTCGGCATCAAGGCGACGTTGCTCGATCGTCGGCTGGCGATCAATCTGGCGGGCTACAGCTACAAGCTGAAGGATCTCCAGATCAACAAGACGATCTCCGGCGGCGCCGCCGGCTTCTCGACGATCTTCGAGAATGCGGCAAAGACGTCGGCGAAGGGCATCGAACTGGAAGTCTTCGCACGGCCGGTGGACATGCTCCGGCTGAGCGGTTCGATCGGCTATACCGACGCGCAGTTCGACGATTTCCTGACGCTCGATCCGCTCAACCCGGTCAACGTCGCCGGCGGAAACCGCTACAACCCGCAGCTCGCGGGGGGTGCGCTGCTCAACCCGGCGCTGCCCCGCAACGATGATCGCACGGCATTTGGCGGCCCGTGCGGCACGGAAGCGGCGACCAACCTGGCGCCGTGCAACATCAACCTCGCCGGCAATCCGACGCGCAACACGCCCAAGTGGACGTGGAACCTTCACGGCGATCTTGACCTGCCGTTCGCACCGGCGGGCGGTTCGCTCGTCCTGGCGGGCGACGTTTCGTACAAGGGGAAGACCTATTTCACCGAGTTCGCGCGCCTGATCGAAGGCGCCCGCGCCTACACGCTTGCCAACGCGACGCTCACCTTCCGCAGCGCCGACGAGCGGTTCAGCCTGTCGGGCTGGGTGAAGAACCTGACGGACGTGTTCCGCCCCTCCAGCACCTTCGCGCTGGCGACCGGACGGATCATCGGCGTCACCTACATCCCGCCGCGCACCTACGGCGCGACCGCCGGCTTCCGCTTCTGACCGGATGCACCGGGCGCGCCAGCCAGCCCGCCCGGTGCATCCGCAAATTGTTTCAGCGACATGACCCACTGCTGCTTGCTAGGGCTGCGAGCCGAAGAGCGGAGCAGCAGATGGACAGACGTTCGTTCGTAGTATCGGGCACCGCGCTGGCGCTGGCCGGCGGACTGGTCCGCCCGGCCGCCGCACAGCGGAGCGCCGCGGCCGCGATCGGCGCGGAGGATGCGCGGCTGCAGAAGACGCTGCAGGGCTTCTTCGACGTACAGATCGCCGCCAGTCCGGAAAACGCCACCGAACTCGGTCTCGACGTCGGCAGGCTTGCAGGGCTGCGGGCCAGACTCGACGATTATAGTGCCCGCGGGCGGGCGCAGGATCTGGCAATGGCGCGCCGGCATCTGGCGGCGCTACGCACGTTCGATCCGGCCCGCCTTTCGCCAGCCGCGGCGATCGACCGCGAGGTGGTGGAATATGGCCTGGCCAACATGGTCGCCGGTGCCGAACGGTTCGCCTACGGCTCCGCCGGGCGCCGCTATGCGCCATATGTCCTGACACAGCTGACCGGCGCATACCGCAACGTTCCCGATTTCCTCGATACCAAGCACCCCATCGCTTCTGCGACGGACGCCGCAGGCTATGTCGCGCGGCTCGGCGCGTTCCCCCAGGCGCTCGATGACGATCTGGCGCGGCAGAAGGCGGATGCCGCCCGCGACGTGTTCGCCCCCGATTACATTCTGGATACCACGCTCAAGCTGCTTCACGCGCTCCGCGCCAAGCCCGCGGCGCAGACTTTGCTGGTGTCGTCGCTCGCCACCCGTGCCGACCAGGCCGGGCTGCCCGGCCGCTATGCGGCGGAGGCGGAGCGGATCGTGGCGGCGCAGGTGTTTCCCGCGCTCGATCGGCAGATCGCCTTCATCACCGATCTGCGCGCGCGCGCCGTTCACGATGCCGGCGCATGGCGGTTGCCCGATGGCGAGGCCTTCTACGCCGGTGCGCTGAAGGCGGCGACGACCACGACGATGTCGGCCGACGAGATCCACGCGCTCGGGCTGGAGCAGGTACGCGAGCTGGAGGCGCGGCTCGATCCGATCCTGCGCGGGCAGGGCATGACGCAGGGCAGCGCGGGCGAGCGGCTTGCCGCGCTCAACAAGGATCCCGCGCAGCTTTATCCGAATACCGATGCCGGCCGGGCCGAACTCGTCGCCTTCCTCAACCGCCACATCCAGGTGGTGAGCGCACGGCTGCCGGAAGCGTTTTCGACGTTGCCGCAGGCGAGCGTGGAGGCAAAGCGGGTGCCGGAGTTCATCCAGGCCGGCGCGCCGGGCGGCTATTACGAGCATGCGCCGCTCGATGGATCGCGGCCCGCAACCTACTTCATCAATCTACGCGACACGTTCGATCGGCCGAAGTTCGGGCTGAAGACGCTCACGCATCACGAGGCTACCCCCGGCCACCATCTCCAGATCAGCCTGGCGCTCGAATCTCCGAACGTGCCGATGATCCGGCGGCTGGGGGGATATTCCGCCTACACCGAAGGCTGGGCGCTCTATGCCGAGCAGCTGGCCGACGAGATGGGCCTGTACGAAGGCGATCCGCTGGGCCGTGCTGGAATGCTCCAGTCGTTCCTGTTCCGTGCGGCGCGCCTCGTCGTCGATACCGGCATGCACGCGAAACGCTGGTCGCGCGAGCAGGCCACCGATTACCTGATCGGCACCACCGGCATCGCCCGCGGCCGCAGCCAGGGCGAGATCGATCGCTACACCGTATGGCCGGGGCAGGCGACAAGCTACAAGGTCGGGCACATCGTCTGGGATCGGCTGCGCTCCCAGGCCAAGGCGGCGCTCGGCCCACGGTTCGATCTCAAGCAATTCCACGATGTCCTGCTGATCGGCGCGATGCCGCTGACGGTTCTGGAGAAGGTGGTCGGCGAGCGGACGCAGGCGCAGCAGCGTGCGACGTGAGGTGACGACTTCTGCCGACAACGGCGTGCTCGCCGCTGTGTCGAACCCGATCGAAGTGTCCACCTCAGAGCGCGCGCACCATGGCACGGCGCCATCCCGCACGGCGCGCTTCGTTGCGGCTGGCCTCGATAGCTGCTGGCGTGCCGGGCTTGCGTCGCGGCCGCCGCTGGATGAGCAGGCGATGATCGATCGCGCGGTCCGGGCGGAGGGACTCGACGATTTCGGCGGCGATCACTGGCGGGCGCCGTTCGCGATCCTGATCGCGGCCTTGCGCGAGGAGGCGGCGCTCAATTCAGTCGGGCGGACGCTGGCCTTCGGGCAGTTGGTGAAGGTGCTGCGCGAACGCCTTCGCGCACAGGCGCTCTGGCAGGCGCATCCCGAGATCCTGGAGCGCCCCATCGTCGCGCCGATCGTCGTGCTCGGATCGATGCGATCGGGAACGACACGGATCCAGCGGCTGCTCGCCTGCGACGAGGGCTTTGCCCATACGCGCTTGTTCGAATCGCTGAGTCCCGTGCCGGAAGCGGGGCCTGCGTCGGTGGACCTGCGGGTGATCAAGGCGTCGGCCGGGCTTGCCTTCCTCCACGCGCTCAATCCCGCGCTTGCCGCTATCCACCCCAGCAGTGCCCGCTCGCCCGAGGAGGAGTTCGGGCTGTTCAGCTTCGCGTTCAGCGGCGCGCAGTTCCAGGCGCAATGGCGTACTCCCGGCTTCGCGCGCTGGTGGGAGGGGGCGGATGTCGTGCCCGTCTATCGCGAGTTCCGCCGGCTGTTGCAGACGATCGGCTGGTCACGCGGGCAGCGGGCCGACGCGCCCTGGATGCTGAAGGCGCCGCAATTCCTGGAAGAGCTGGATGCGCTGCTGACCGTGTTTCCCGATGCAAGGCTGCTGTGCCTGGGGCGGGACGCCGTCGACGTCGTCGGATCGTCCTGTTCGCTGGTCTGGCAGCAGCAGCGCATCCAGTCCGACGCTGCGGACCGGCATTGGATCGGCCGCGAATGGCTGCACAAGACCGTCCGGCGGGTCGGCGCCGCGCGCGCGGTTCGCCTGGCCCACCCCGAGGTGCCGCAGCTCGACATCGCATATGCCGCGATGGATCGCGACTGGCGCCACGAGATCGCCCGGATCTACGACTTTCTGGGGCTGGAGCTTACGCCCGCGACGATGCGCCGCATGGAGCGGTTCCTCAGCGGATCGAAGGCGCATCGCGGGCATCGATACCAGATCGAGGAGTTCGGCCTCTCTGCCGGAGAGGTCCGGCGGCTGTTGCCGGCAGGCGCCTAGCCCGCTCCGCCGCCTGCATCGG
>NZ_JAQGLK010000198.1 GCF_028292925.1 Sphingomonas bacterium | reverse complement strand
GCGACGACGCTGTTCGACAGGCGGTGCCGGGCGCGGCCGGCGGCGTCGATCAGGGTGACGGCGGTGAGCACGCGGTGGCGGCGGCCGGAGAGCAGATCGAGGCAGGCGCGCGCGGCCGCCTCGTCCTCGGCCTTGGGCAGGATGCGGCGGCCGGCGGCCACGACGGTATCGGCGGCAAGGATGAGCGCGCCGGGGTGGCGGGCGGCGGCAGCGGCGGCCTTGGCGGCTGCCATCCGCGCGGCATAGGGGGCGGGCACCTCCGTGCGGCCGGGCGTCTCGTCGATGTCGGCAGGATCCACCGCCGCCGGCGTCACGCCGATGCGGGCGAGCAGATCCAGCCGGCGCGGGCTGGCCGAGGCAAGGATCAGCAGCGGGGCAGCGCCAGCGGCGGCACCCTCCGCCGCGCCCGCGAGGATGGCATCACTTGAAACGGTAGGTGATCCGGCCCTTGGTGAGATCATACGGCGTCAGTTCGACGAGCACTTCATCGCCCACCAGCACGCGGATGCGATTCTTGCGCATCTTGCCGGCGGTGTGCCCCAGAATCTCGTGATCATTCTCCAGCCGGACGCGGAACATCGCATTCGGCAGAAGCTCCACCACGGAGCCGCGCATCTCGAGCAATTCTTCTTTCGCCAAAAAGGCTTCTCCGCAGGCCGACGGGTTGAGACGTGGGAAAATCGCGGGCGACCCCTTAGCGCCGGACGCTGCAAAAGGAAAGGCGGCAGACGAATGGGGCCGATCATGCCGGTCGCACGCTTGCCCATCGCGACTATCCGTTGCGACTGCGCCTGCCATCGCGACCGATCCGGCCGACATGGACCCGGCGGCGGCCGTGGCACGTTTTCCGGGCGGATAACGAAAGGGCACAAGCGATGAGCGACGAACCCCTGAACCCCGGCGACGTCGCCCTGCCGGGAACACCCGGCACGGGCGACGGCCTCTGCCCGGATTGCAGCGGAACCGGCCGGCTCGATGCGGGCGAATGCCCGACCTGCGGCGGCACCGGCACGGTGATCGAGGGGATCGGCGGGGGCTGACCCCCGGCGCGATCGCCCCCGAGGATCGGCGTCAGGCGGCGGCCCGGGCCAGGGCGGCGAGCAGCAGCAGCGCGACGATGTTGGTGATCTTGATCATCGGGTTGACCGCCGGGCCGGCCGTATCCTTGTACGGATCGCCGACCGTATCGCCGGTTACCGCGGCCTTGTGCGCCTCCGATCCCTTGCCGCCATGGTGGCCGTCCTCGATATATTTCTTCGCATTGTCCCACGCGCCGCCGCCCGAAGTCATCGAGATGGCGACGAACAATCCGGAGACGATCACGCCGAGCAGCAGCGCGCCGAGGGCGGCAAACCCGCTGGCCTGGCCCGCGACGGCGGTGATGATGAAGTAGACCGCGATCGGCGCCAGCACCGGCAGCAGCGAGGGGACGACCATCTCGCGGATCGCGGCGCGGGTGACGAGATCGACGGTGCGGGCGTAATTGGGCCGGCTGGTGCCGGCCATGATGCCCGGATTGTCGCGGAACTGGGCGCGGACGTCCTCCACCACGGCACCGGCGGCGCGGCCGACCGCCGTCATCCCGAACGCGCCGAAGCTATAGGGCAGCAGAGCCCCGAGCAGCAGCCCGACGATGACGTAGGGATTGCTGAGCGAGAAATCGACGGGAACGCCGGGGAAGAACTCCTTGAGGTCAGTCGTGTAGGCGCCGAACAGGACGAGCGCGGCAAGCGCGGCCGAGCCGATCGCATAGCCCTTCGTCACCGCCTTCGTGGTGTTCCCGACCGCATCCAGCGCATCGGTGCGCAGCCGGACCTCGTGCGGCAGGCCCGCCATCTCGGCGATGCCGCCGGCATTGTCGGTGACCGGGCCGTAGGCATCGAGCGCGACGACCATGCCGGCCAGCGCCAGCATCGACGTCGCCCCGAAGGCAACCCCGATCACGCCGCCAAGCTGATAGGTGGCGATCACCGCGACGACGATGGCCAGCGTCGGCAGCGCGGTGGATTCCAGGCTGATGGCGAGGCCCTGGATGACATTGGTGCCATGCCCCGTCTCGGACGATTTCGCGATGCTGCGCACCGGGCGGTATGCGGTGCCGGTATAATATTCGGTGATCCAGACGAGCGCGCCGGTGAGCGCCAGCCCGACCATCATGCACCAGAACAGGTCCATCCCGGTGAACCCGCTGCCGATCGCGGTGCGCGCGACCGATCCGGCGACATCGACGCCCGCCGCCTCGCGCGCGGAGCCGATCACGGCGTTCATGTCGCCCAGCGTCCACGCGGTAGCCACGTAGATGGCCGGCACCGCGAGCCCCACCGCGACCCAGAAGCCCTTGTACAGCGCCCCCATGATCGACTGCCCCTTGCCCAGCCGGACGAAGTAGGTGCCGACGATCGAGGTGAGGATGCACACCCCACCGACGATCAGCGGCAGCGACATCAGCCGCATCAGTTCGGCCGGAGTGCCGCCGATCGACAGCGCGATCGAGACCATCGTGACGCCCAGCGTGACGACGTAGGTTTCGAACAGATCCGCGGCCATGCCGGCGCAATCGCCGACATTGTCGCCGACATTGTCGGCGATGGTGGCCGGATTGCGGGGATCGTCTTCGGGGATGCCCGCCTCGACCTTGCCGACCAGATCGGCGCCGACATCGGCCGCCTTGGTGAAGATGCCGCCGCCGAGCCGCGCGAAGATCGAGATCAGCGACGCGCCGAACGCCAGCGCGACGAGGGCATCGACGACGACCCTGTCGTTGGGCGCCTGCCCGCCGGGGCCGGTGAGATACCAGAAGAATATCGAGATGGAGAGCAGCCCGAGCCCGGCGACGAGCATGCCGGTGATCGCGCCGGAGCGGAAGGCGAGCGTCAGGCCGGACTGCAGGCTGGTCCGCGCCGCCTCTGCCGTGCGGACGTTGGCCTTGACCGACACGTTCATGCCGATGAACCCGGTCAGCCCGGACAGCAGTGCGCCGAGCAGGAAGCCGATCGCGGAAACCGGCCCGAGGAACCAGGCGACGAGCAGGACGACGACGACGCCGACGATCGCGATGGTGCGATACTGCCGGGCGAGATAGGCGCGCGCGCCCTCCTGAATGGCGGCGGCGATATCCTGCATCCGGGCATCGCCGGGGGAGGCGGCAAGTATCTGTCGCGCGGTGATCGCGCCATAGGCCACGGCGACGAGACCGCACAGCATCGCAAAAACGACTATGCTCATCGACAATCCTCCCCTTGCTTATTTTCGTGCGAAGCCGGGCGTTTGCCGCCCTGACCTCGTGGACCGGGAAAGTATGTCCGTGATGCAGGGGCGGCGCAAGCGGCGCGGCGGGCCGATCCCCCGCCGCAACCGGCTTGTTCGAGATCAAGCTTTTCAGCCGAAATGCCGGCTTCTCCCCACTTGTGGGGAGGCGCGCGAACAGCCCCTCGGCCAAGTGCACTCCGACTTCGGTCGAATTGTCATGGGGGGACAGGGACGATGGTTTATCTTCGGTGGAACATGGGGTGCGGAATGGCGGCGGCCGCGCTGCTGATCGCGGCGCCGGCGATCGCGCAGGACGAGGGGGCGTTCCGGCTGGGCGTCACCGGCGGCACGCTGGGCATCGGCCCGGAGGCGGCCTATCGTTTCTCGGCCAACGCCGGGGTCCGCACCAACGCGACCTTTCTGTCGATCAGCCACGGTTTCGACAGCGACGACATCGAGTATGACGGCAAGGTGAAGCTCCGCTCGGCCGGGGTGATGCTGGATGTCTTTCCGTTCGGCGGCGGCTTCTTCGTGTCGGGCGGGGCCCGGATCAACGGCAACAAGGGGCGCGCCGTGGCGACGCCGACCGCCGCGGTCGAGATCAACGGCACGACGTATACGCCGGCCCAGATCGGTACGCTGCGTGGCCGTGCGGAGACGAAGAACTTTGCCCCGCAACTGACGCTCGGCTTCGGCGGGGCGATGGGCCGGGGCTTCTACTTCGGGACCGAGGGCGGTGCGCTCTTTCAGGGGCGGGTGCGGCTGCCGGCGCTGACATCGTCGGGCAACGGGGTCGGGCTGGCCGACCTGGACGCCGAGCGCGCCGATCTGGAAGACGATATCGACGACTACAAGATCTATCCGATCGTGCAGCTGCGGATCGGCTACCGCTTCTAAACGTGTCGGGTGGGTGGTGGCGGCCGGCACGCACCGCCGCCGCCCACCCTTCCGGTGGACGGAAGCAGGCAAAGCGAGGCCCCCGGGGGGGAGCCTAGCTGCCCGCCAGACGCGCGAGCAGGGCGACCAGTTCACCCTTGCTGCGCGTTTCCGTCTTCGCGCGGATCGCCTTGACGTGGGACCGGACGGTCGAGACCTCCACGTTCAGGCGATCCGCCACCGCCCGGTCCGCCATGCCTTCGCTTAGCTGTTCGGCGACGCGCGCCTCCGCCGACGTCAGGCCGAACGCGCCCCGCCACAACGGGGAGACCGGCGCGGCGCAGCGGATCGGCCTGAGCGTCAGCATGGCCATCGGCTCGTGGCTGACCATCGGCCGCATCCGCCGGGGAATCGGATAGATGGTGGCCGACAGCGCCGGTTCCCCGTCCGGCCCGGCAACCAGGATCGTGCCGCCGCGCTCCTCGTGCACGGCATGGTGGATCAGCGCCCGCAGCGTGCCACGATCGCCCCTGGCACATGCGAGTTCGCCGCCGCGCAGGGCGATGCCCGCCCGCCTGGCGACCAGCGCCTCCGCGGCCTGGTTCATCCGGATCACCTTGCCGCGTTCGCCCAGCAGGAAGGCGGCGCGACCGTCCACGACGGCATCGAGGCCCCGCCAGTAGCTTTCCTGCAGCAGCTGCCGATGCCGCATGCCGAGCTGGATGGCCTGGAAGATCGCCCCGGTGGCCGAAGCCAGCGCGGCGCGCGCGGCGTGCGCGCGATCGGCGTGTTCGCGGCGGAAATGCAGGCAGAACCCGGCGGCATGATGTTCATCCAGCCGGCCGGTCAGCACGATCGAGGAATGGAAGCCGAAGCGATCCTCCTGCCATGCCCGGTAATCGGCGCTGGCGTTGCGGATGATCGGCAGCTCATTGTTGGTGCGAAGCTCCGGCGGCCCGGACCCGAACGCCGCGAAATGGTGCGCATAGGGATCGCGCCGCCACATTTCGGCGCGATATTCGTCGATCCCCGCCTGATTGTCGGCCAGCTGCACGGAATAATCGAGGGCGAGGCTTTGCCGATCCAGAACCGCGAAGATGCCGCCGGCGCTGCCGATCGATCCGGCAAGTTCCGCCAGCCAGCGTTGCCAGCCATCATCCTCGATCGCAGCGACATAGGAAGCGGACGCAATTGCATCGACTGACGCCGGATCGATCAAGACGTGCCTCCACGACTGACGTGAATATGCCCGACTATCCGTTACTTGAGAAGTTGCCCCTTGGCCAGACCGGCGCCTAGCCGATCGGCAGGTGCGGCATGCCCGCCCAGGCGGCGGTCAGGCCGCCGAGAGTGCCGAGGAAGGCGATCGCGGCACGGCGGACGTCAAGGGTGGTCCGGGGCGCCATGTTCGTAGCCGAGCCTTTCCGGGGGCGGCAGCGGGCCGCCGCAATCGGTGATCGACAACCCTTCTCCGATGGCGAAGCGCCCGATCGCGGACACAGTGAGGCCGAGGGGTTGGCAAAGGCTTAACAAGGCGGCGCGGGCGCCCTGCGGCGCGGCAAACAGCAGTTCGTAATCGTCCCCCGCCGTCGCCGCGGCAAGCCGCGCGGCGCGATCCTCGCCCGCAAAGGCGCGCAGATCGGCGGAGAGCGGCACCGCATCCAGATCGATCGCGACGTGGCACGCGCTTGCCGCCGCCATGCGCGCGGCATCGATCAGCAGCCCGTCCGACACATCCGCCATGGCATGGGCGAGCGGCGCGATGCGGCACCCGGCGGCGATCCGCGGCACCGGGCGGCGATACGCGGCGAGGAGCCCAGGCGGGCCGGCAAGCGCGCCCGCGGCGATGCGCAGCCCCGCCCCGGCATCCCCGATCGTGCCGGTGACCCACAGGATATCGCCGGGCCGGGCGCCGCTGCGCGACGGGGCGGCCCCGGCGGCGACGCTGCCGATCGCAGTAAGGCCGAGCGCGCGGGGCGCGCCGGCCGGCATCCGCACCGTATCGCCACCCAGCAGCGGCACATCGAACGCGGCGACCGCCTCCGCCAGCCCGGCGACGAAGCGGCGGTTCCAGTGCGGATCCTCCGCCAGCGCATAGCCGAGCAGCAGCCCGGTGGGGGTGGCGCCCTTTGCCGCCAGATCGGAAAGATTCACGGCAACCAGCTTCCACGCAACGTCTTCCGCCGGATCGCCGGGCAGATAGTGGATACCTTCCACCAGCATATCGTGGGTCAGCACGATCTCCGCCCCCGGCGGCGGGGCGATCACCGCCGCATCGTCGAGCAGCCCGCGCGCCGCCGGGTGGCGGGCGATGCCGCGCAGCTGCTGGATGAAGTCACGCTCCGCACTCATGGCGCCGGCTTGTGCCCGATCGGCCCGGCTTGGCATAGCGTGCGGCGTTGAGCGAGGGAGCAGGCGGTGCGGACGGGACTGTTCGACTGGAAGAGTTTGCTGGCGGCGATCGTGTTCGCAGCGATCGGCATCTGGATCCTGCAGCCCGGCGCGCCGACCACGGTGAGCGGGCAGGTGGCGGCCCTGGCGCAGCGGATGCACCGCGTCACCCCGCAGCCGATGGCGGATGGATCGACGCTGCGCGCGGTAGCCGCCAGTGGGCGTACGATCGTGCTGACGATCGACGGGCGGATGCCGTGGCAGCCCGACAGGAGCGACGAGGAAGCGACCGCCGAACTTGCCGCCGATCTTTGCGCGGGGGCGGAAATGCGTGACCTGATCGGGCGCGGCGCGCAGGTGCGGATCGATGGGCGGACGGCACAGGGCGAGCAAATGCCGACACTTACCGTCGAACATTGCGAGCCCGCCTGAAGGCTCGGGCGGGCGGGACGGAAACAATCGCCGCGAATGTCGTTAACCATCCCGTCCCGGAAAGACCGGGTTTGGGCAATCCGCCCTGCCAAGGAGCCGAACATGAAATTTCTTCCCGTCGCCGCCGCCGCCGCCGCCATGATGCTGCCGAGTGCGGCATTCGCCCAGGATGCGGCCAGCCCCGCTCCAAGCTCCAGCGCGCCCGAGTTGGCGCCCGATGCCGGCGGGGCCGCACCCGGCGGCGGAGCGTCCGCCGGCGGCGGTGCCGGCGGCAGCTCTGGCGGGGGTGCCTCGGCGGGTGCTTCGGCAGGACAGGGCTCGGCCGGACAGGGCTCGGCCGATCAGGCGCCCGGCGGGCAGGTCATCGGTGGCCAGGGCGTCGGGGGCGGGAACGGT
>NZ_JAQGLK010000188.1 GCF_028292925.1 Sphingomonas bacterium | reverse complement strand
TTCCCGCCAGCCCGACGAAGGGATAGCCGCGCGTAAAATCCCCATACAGGATTCCGGCGGCGAGATTGAGCAAGGCCCACAGGAAGAAGGCCGCGAACATGCCTTTCAGCGCGCTTTGGCCGCAGGTTGCCGCGCCGATCAGGATCGCGGCGAGGACCGTCAGCAGAAACTCGGTGCCGTAATAGAGTGTCGTTGCCGGCGCGACCGACCAGAGCGTCGACGCCAGCGCATAGGCCGGCAGCACGAAAATCGGTGCGCACCGCACCAGGGCCGGGCCGGCGGCGCGCAGCCGGATCGTCAGGAACAGGCCGATCGCCGCCGCGTAGATCAGGACCAGCCCGCCGATCTGGAGCGAGAACAAGGTTGCCGCGAAGAGCACGAAGGTGAACCCGGTGTCGACGTGGCGCTCAGGCCAGGCCCGCGGGCCGTCGGCTGCACGGTGCGGCCGATCGACACCGGCCGCCGGCGCGGCCATCGTCACCATCGCTGGAAGGTGGATGGGCACCCGTCCGTCAGAAATAACGCTCGCCCACGCGCACGGTGTCGCCGGGCATCACCCAGATCTGCCGGCCGCCCTTCAGGGAGACCTCCTCCTCGATCTCCTGCTCGGCGCGGCGGATGAACACCTTGCTGGTGCGGGCGCGGTAGGTGTAGCCGCCCGCCGTCGCCACCGCCTGCGCCACCGACAGGCCGTCCGCATAGGGATATTGGCCCGGCCGGTTGACCTCGCCCAGGATGTAGAAGGGGCGGAAGTTGAGCACGTCGATGCTGACGCGCGGATCGAGAATGTAGCCCGCCGCCAGCTTTCGGGTGAGGGCATCGCGCAGTTCCGAAACGCTGCGCCCCCGCGCATCGACCGCACCGATCAGCGGGAAGGAGACGGCACCGTCCGGCCCGACCGTATATTCGCCGTTGATCGATTGTTCGCCGAACACCGTCACCCGGATCTTGTCGCCCGGGCCGAGCGTGAACGGTGCCGGCTTGCCAGTCGCCCTCGCCCCCATTGCAGCAGGCTGCGCCAGCGCCGCACCGTGCAGTTCCGGCAAAGCGGGGATCGCCAGCGCGAGCCCGGCCAGGACCATGAACAACCACCGCTTCATCGCCGTACCTCTGATTGCCCACGAACCTCCTTTAACCACCACGGCACCGGGTGCGGGACACCATGCTGCGCCGTGCCGGAGCAAGTCGGCCCTGCTTGAACCCGTATCGGACGTTTTTGGGGCGCCTTTCCAAAGCCCCGAGCCTCTAGGCTGCGCAGGCTACGGGAGGGGAGACATTGCCGAACGGCGGGGGCATGAGCGCGGCAGTATCCTTCATCATCCCCGCTTACCGGAGCGGATCCACCATCGGCCGGACGTTGGCCAGCATCGCTGCCCAGAGCGTGCCGGACTGGGAAGCGATCGTGGTTCATGACGGGGCGGGGGATACCGGCTTCGCCGTGTCGACTGCGTGGGGGGCGTGCGATCCCCGCATCCGATCGTTCGAGCAGCCGCACGGCGGCGCGGCGCGGGCGCGCAACAACGCCATTGCGCGCAGCAGCGGCGACTGGCTGGTGTTCCTGGATGCCGATGATACCATCGCGCCCGCTTTCCTGAAGCTCATGCTGGGCAAGGCGCGTCGCCGTGCCGCCACGGACCGGGCGGTCGACGTCGTTGCCTGCGGCTTCGACCGGCTGGATGAAAGCGGGCGGGTGAGCGCGCGCGTGCCGCCGTTGCCGCTCGACGAGGATCCGCTGGCGGTGTGCGTGGCGGGGCCGCCGGGGGCGATCCACAGCTTCCTCATCCGGCGCAGCGCCGTAATCGAGGCAGGTGGCTTCGACGAGGATCTCGTCACCAACGAGGATTGGGATCTGTGGCTGCGGGTGGCACGCGGCGGCGCGCGGTTCGCAACCATCGATCGGCAGCTCGCTTTCTACTGGTCCACGCCCAATTCGCTTTCCAGGTCCGGTGGACAGATGATCCGCGATGCGGCTGTCGTGATGGAGCGCGCGCGCGAACTCCGACAGAAGCCCACGCGAGGTCTGGAGGCGTTCGATCGGCGGCATGTCACGTCTGCCGACCTGGCGATGCGCAACGCCTTCTGGAGCGCGGGGGTGGCGATCGGCCACGGCCAGGCAACCGACGAGCTGCTCGTCCACCTGCCTCGGGGTGCGGATCTGCGCCTGCAAAAGACGCACCTTGTCGATCGGCTGGTCGATGGTCTCGTCGTTGGATCGGGCGTCGGCTACCCGCAACTCGCCGAGGCGTGGGTCCGCTTCGCGCCTGCCGTCGCCGCGTTCCTCGACGGGGTGGCCGGTCATCGTGCCGGTACTCCAGAAGACAATGCCGGGGGGCGGGACGACAGTTTCGCCCTGATGGAGCTGATCCAGGTCACGATCGCGCGCTACGGGCGGTTCCGCGGGACCATCGATCTCGGCTGCGTGGCCGCCGTCATGCTCGGCCTGCGGCACCTGTTCGGTGGCTATGCCCCCTCGCGCCATATCGACGTGGTGGTGCTGCGCATGCCTTGGCTGCGCCCGGCGACATTCTTCAGCTTCGCGGTGCCGGCGCTCGGCAGGCTGAGCGCGCGCGACATCGCCCGCGCCATTCGCGGTGAGACCCGCCGCCGCCTGCTCAACCGTCTTGCCGCAAAGGATCGCGCCGTGACGGTGCTGGCAAGGGTGCTGCGCCTGGCAGCGATCGGCCGGCGGGTGGTGCCGATCGCCCGCGGGGCGCCGGGCGCGGAGGCTCCGTCGGCCGCCCACCGGCTCGCGACCGATCGTGCGCGCATCCATGCCGGGGCGCTTGCCGCCTCCGGTCTGCCCGTGCGCATCGCGCCGGAGGCGGGCCGCGCCCACCCCGGCGCCGGCTCCTCCGTGGCTGAGTGGGAGAGCTTCTTCGCGGAGGAGGATCCGTGGAACTATGGCAGCGATTATGAGCAGCAGAAGTACCGCCGAACGCTGGCGCTGATCCCGCCATATCCACGGGGCAGGGCGCTCGAGATCGCGTGCGCGGAGGGCAGGTTTACCGAACTGCTCGCGCCCGAGGTCGGCCATCTCACCGCGCTCGACATCTCGGCCACCGCAATTGCCCGCGCGGCCCGGCGCACCGCGCGTTTCGGCAATGTCGCTTTCGCGCAGCACGACCTGTTCGCCGGGGAACTGAGCGGCAGCTTCGATCTGATCACCTGTTCGGAGATGCTTTACTTCGCACCGTCGGCGGCGGCGCTGGCGCGGGTTGCGGCGCAGGTTGCGGCGGCGTTGCAGCCGGGCGGGCACTTCGTCCACGCCCATGCCTATGCCGTCGTCGATACCCCCGGACGGACTGGGTTCGACTGGGGCAATGCGTTCGGGGCCGGCTCGATCCACGCCGCCTTCGCCGACGAGCCGCGGCTGGCGCATGTCCGCACGATCGAGACGGAGCTTTACCGCATAGACTTGTTCCGCCGGGTGGAGCCTGGGGCCGTCCGCCCCGCGGCAGCGATCATCGAAACGGCGACGATCGATACCGTTCTTGATCCGCAGGTCGCGGCGGATATCGTCTGGAACGGTGCGATCCGCACTCGGGCCGAGGTAACGCGCCACCGTGCCTTTCGCCTCCCCGTGCTGGGGCTCGACATCGTCGATCCGGGCGCGGTGGAGCCCATGTTGCGTTTCATGCGTCGCCGCGGCTTTCGCTCGGTCGCGCCCGCGGAGCTGGCGGAAGGGGCAGCGAAGGCGGGCTCGTTGCGCGGTCGCCCCGTCCTGCTGACCGTGGCTTGGGAGGGCGGCAGGGCGGAGGCGATCTGGCCCGTCGTCCGGCGGAGCGGCTTCCGGCTCCATGCTTTCGTGGCGACGGACCGGGTTGTCGACTGGCGCGCGCTGCTGGACCTCGCCGGGCAGGGCGTCACCTTCGGCAGTGCGCTCGCCTCCGGCACCGCCGCCGACGCCCTCGACAGCGAGGCGCTGCTCGACGAGGCGGTTCGATCGCGGCTGACGCTGGAGCATGTGCTGGGCGCGCCGGTGACGACGATCGCCCCGGCCGGGTTGTCGGACACCAGGATCGAGCAGGTGATCGCTGCTGCCGGGTACACCCGGCTGTTCGTTGGCGGGGGTGGGCCGGCACCTGTCGCCTTGCAGCCCTTGCAGACCCCCCGCATCATGATCGGCAACGCGACGACTCTGGCGGAGCTGGCGGCGCTACTCGGCAACGATATCGAACCCCCGGATGCGCTGGACGGCGGGGATCACGCCTG
>NZ_JAQGLK010000182.1 GCF_028292925.1 Sphingomonas bacterium | reverse complement strand
GAGGATAAGCTCACCGTCAGCCGCGCCCGCAAGATCCAGCGTTTCCTGAGCCAGCCGTTCCACGTCGCCGAGGTCTTCACCGGCATTCCCGGCAAGTTCGTCGCGATCGAGGATACGGTCGCCTCGTTCCGCGCCGTCGTCGCCGGCGAATATGATCACCTGCCCGAATCCGCCTTCTACATGGTCGGCGGCATCGATGAGGCGGTCGCCAAGGCGCAGAAGCTGGCCGAGGCGGCCTGATCGACCGCGACCTGCGCCTCGCCGATGCCGTCAACACGCGCTGCCCCTGGTCGGGTAATCCGATCTCGGGCGACGCGCTGACGCTGTACCGGGGCGCGGTCGTCGGTTTCTGCAATGCCGGCTGCCGCGACAGGTTCGCCGCCGCCATCACCGCGTTCGACGACGCGATCGCCTCCTCCTCGCAGGAATAGCCCATGGCCGACCTCCACTTCGAACTCGTCACCCCCGAGAAGCTCCTCCGCTCGGAGGAGGTGTACATGGTGGTCGTCCCCGGCAACGAGGGCGACTTCGGCGTGCTCGCCGGGCATGCCCCGTTCATGACCGTGATCCGCGCCGGCGAACTGACCGTCTATTCCAGTGCGAATACCGTCACCGCGCGGATCCGCGTCGAAGGCGGGTTCGCCGAAGTCAACGAGCGCGGGCTTACCGTGCTGGCCGAGCAGGCCGCCGAGGTCTGATCCTCCCGCCGCGCGCCTGCCCGGCGCGCGGGGGCTCCGCTCAATCCGGTACGCCGCCCGCGACGGGATCGCGCTGCGAGTGCCAGAGCCACAGCCCGGCCGCGATCGTCAGCGCGCCGCCGAGCAGTGTCGTCCAGTCCGGCGCATCGCCGAACCAGACAAATCCGATCGTCGTCGCCACGAACAACTGGACATAGACCATCGGGGCGGTGACCGCGGCCGACGCCCGCGTGGTCGCCACGTAGAGCAGCAGGTGGCTGAGCGTCCCCGTTGCCGCCACCACCAGGCAGCGCAGCACGATCGACCAGTCGGGCTGGGGCACGTGGAACATCGCCGCGCCGCTCAGATGCCCGGCCACCGCGATCGCCAGAAGCATCGGCGTCGCGGTGGCGGCGACCAGGAACTGCATCGTCAGCACCGATGCCGATCCGGCGGCCATCCGGTTGAACGTCAGCAGCATCGCCATCCCGAACGCCGCGATCAATGGCAGCAAGGCCGCGGGGCCCAGGGTCAGCACGTTCGGCTGCAGCACGATCAGCACCCCGACGAAGGCCAGCGCCGTCGCCCCCCATGCCGCCGCAGGCGCCCTCTCGCGCAGCAGGAGCGCCGAGAGGATCGCGGTGAGGATCGGGCTGGTGAACTGGATCGACGTGGCATCGGCCAGCGGCATGCGCTGCACCGCCAGGAAGAAGCCGAGACTCGCGATCGTCATCGCCAGGCCGCGCCCGATCTGGACCAGCGGCTGCGGCATCCGGAAGCCGCGGCGCCCGTGCGTCACCGCCAGCCCGATCCCGAGCCCGACCATTCCGAACAGATAGCGCAGTGCCGAGATCGCCGTCCCCGGCCACTCCCCCGCCATCGATTTCACCACCGCATCGCCGATCGACAGGCAGGCGAATCCCAGCAACGCCAGCAACATCCCGCTCTGGCGGTCGCCACGGCGGGGTCGAGGCGGGCTGGCGGCGGCTGGAATCGGGGAACTGGTCACGGGCGGCTCATCAGACTCGGTTAGCGAATTGTCAAAGCTTCGTCCGTACCCCGAACGGCAGGTGCCCGAAGCGGGCAAGGCAAGGCGTGAAACCAGATGAGCGCATTCGGACGTCGGAATAATGCGGGCGCAAGCGCGTCTCGCCCCTCCTTCGGGGTGGCGCGGCCGATGCAGGGCGGTGGGCCGGCCGGCGGTTCGCCGGAAGGCGGCGGCCAGTTTCCTCCGATCGATTCCGAGCCTCTGGCCGGCGGTGCGGCGGACCTGTCGACCTCGCCCGCCTCGCGCGATGCGATGGCCCGGCTCACCAGCCGCCAGGATGCCTCCGGGGAGGCGGCGTCCAGCCGGGTGGAGGGGTTCGAGGCCTCGATCCACAAGATCAAGGAACAGGTGCTGCCGCGCCTGCTGGAGCGCGTCGATCCGGAGGCCGCGGCGACGCTCAGCAAGGACGAGCTGGCCGAGGAATTCCGCCCGATCATCGGCGAGGTGCTGGCCGAGCTGAAGATCACGCTCAACCGCCGCGAACAGTTCGCGCTGGAAAAGGTGCTGGTCGACGAACTGCTCGGCCTCGGGCCGCTCGAGGAACTGCTCAACGATCCGCTGATCACCGACATCATGGTGAACGGCCCCGAACAGACCTACATCGAGAAGAAGGGCAAGCTGGAGATCGCCCCGATCAGCTTCCGCGACGAGGAACATCTGTTCCAGATCGCGCAGCGGATCGTCTCCCGCGTCGGCCGCCGGGTCGACCAGACCTCGCCGCTGGCCGATGCGCGTCTTGCCGACGGCAGCCGCGTCAACGTCATCGTGCCGCCGTTGAGCCTGCGCGGCACCGCCATCTCGATCCGCAAATTCTCCGCCAAGCCGATCACGCTGGACATGATGGCCAAGGGCGGATCGATGAGCGACAAGATGGCGACCACGCTGAAGATCGCCGGCGCCTCCCGCTTCAACATCGTCATTTCGGGCGGCACGGGTTCGGGCAAGACGACGATGCTCAACGCCTTGTCCAAGATGATCGACCCCGGCGAACGGGTCATCACCATCGAGGATGCCGCAGAACTCCGCCTTCAGCAGCCGCAATGGCTGCCGATGTAAACCCGCCACGCCAACCTGGAGTGAAATGGCGCGATCATCATCCGCTATCTTTTCTTCAACGCGCTGCGCATGC
>NZ_JAQGLK010000105.1 GCF_028292925.1 Sphingomonas bacterium | reverse complement strand
GTCACGCTCCACCGCCCCTCCAACGTCGACGATCCGGCGCAGCTCGTCCGTCTGGTCGATGCAGTGTGCGCCGCGCAGGCGCGCCTGCCGCTCGTCTTCCCGGTCCACCCCCGCACGGCCGCCCGGCTCGCCGCCGCCGGGCTTACCCCGGCGCTGGAGGCGGCAGGCGTCCGGCTGATCGACCCGGCACCCTATATCCGCTTCATGAGCCTCGTCGTCGGCGCCGCCGCCGTCATCACCGATTCGGGCGGCATTCAGGAGGAGACGACCTATCTGGGCGTCCCCTGCCTTACCCTGCGCGACAATACCGAACGCCCGATCACGATCAGCGAGGGCACCAGCCGGCTCGTCAAGGTGGGCGCCCTCGTCGCCGAACTCACCGACGCGCTGGCCGTCCCGCCGGAGCAGCGCCGTCGGCCGGATCGGTGGGACGGGCACACCGCCGAACGCTGCCTCGCCGATCTGCGCGCCCGCGCCCGGCGCGGCTGATGGCGGGCGGTTTTCCGGCGAATGATCGGCTTGGATGATCGGCAGGTGACGGCGGCGCTGCGCATCCCTATCTCTGCGGGATGCCACGCCAGACACCTGGGCTTCCGAGCCGCCAGCAGATCCTCGATTTCATTGCCTCCAGCGATACGCCCGCGGGCAAGCGCGAGATTGCGCGCGCCTTCGGGCTGAACGGGGCGGACAAGATCGCGCTGAAGGCGCTCTTGAAGGACATGGCGGACGAGGGCCTGATCGACAGCGCCCCCGGCCGCGCCTTTCACAAGATGGGTGGCGTGCCGAAGGTGACGGTGCTGCGCATCGTCGATGTCGATGGCAGCACGCCGGTCGCCGTGCCCGAAAACTGGCAGGCGGAAGGTACGCCGCCGCCGCGCCTGCGCGTGGTCGAACGCGGCCGCCGCTCCGCGCTTGGGGTTGGCGATCGCATCCTCGCCCGCACCGAGGAAGCGGGGCAGGGCTGGATCGCCCATCCGATGAAGAAGCTCGCCCGCGGCGAGGAACTCGTCCTCGGTGTCCTCCATCGTGAGGGGGACCGGCTGTGGCTCAAGTCCGTCGACAAGCGCGAGCGCCGCGAGTGGCCCGTCTCGGACGCCGGCGATGGCGATGCCGGCGATCTGGTGCTGGCCGAAAAGACCGGCCGCCCGCCACGCATCACGGTCAAGGTGAGCGAGCGACTGGGCGATCCGTTCGCCCCGCGCAGCTTCAGCCTGATCGCTATCCATAAACACAATATTCCCAACGTCTTCTCCGAGGATCTTATCGCAGAGGCGGAGAAGTCGGCGCGGCAGGATCTGGGGCAGGGGCGGGAAGACCTGCGCCATCTGCCGATCGTCGCGATCGATCCCGCCGACGCGCGCGATCATGACGATGCCGTCTGGGCCGTGCCGGACGAAGATCCCGCCAATCCCGGCGGGTTCAGGGCCATCGTCGCCATCGCCGATGTCAGCTTCTACGTCCGCACCGGCAGCCTGCTCGATCGCGAGGCGCGCAAGCGCGGCAACAGCGTCTATTTCCCCGATCGCGTCGTCCCGATGCTGCCGGAAACGCTCAGCGCCGATATCTGCTCGCTGAAGGAAGGCGCGGATCGCGCCGCGCTTGCCTGCCATCTCGTCATCTCGGCCGAAGGCGCGTTGAAGTCGTTCCGCTTCACCCGCGCGCTCGTCCGCATCGCCGCCAACATCGCCTATGAAGATGCGCAGGCCGCGATCGACGGCGAACCCGCCAGCGTCCCGGCCGAACTGGTCGATGTCGCACTGCGCCCGCTGTGGGCGTGCTGGGCGGCATTGTCGAAGGCTCGCGATCGGCGGGAACCGCTCGATCTCGACCTGCCCGAGCGGCGGGTGGTGCTGGACGAGAAGGGACGCATTCTCTCGGTCGCCCCGCGTGAGCGGCTGGACGCGCACCGGCTGATCGAGGACTTCATGATCGCTGCGAACGTCGCCGCGGCCAAGGCGCTGGAGGCGAAGAAGGCGCCCGTCATGTACCGCGATCACGAGCCGCCGAGCCGCGAGAAGCTCGTCACGCTCAAGGAATATCTCAAGAGCTTCGATCTGGAATTCGCGCTCGGCCAGGTGATCCGCCCGGCGACGTTCAACCAGATCCTCAAGGGGGTCGCGGAATCCGATCATCGCCAGGAAATCATGGAACAGGTGCTGCGCACCCAGACCCAGGCATATTACTCCCCGGCGAATACCGGCCACTTCGGCCTCTCGCTGGGCAGCTATGCGCACTTCACCTCGCCGATCCGGCGCTACGCCGATCTCGTCGTCCACCGTTCGCTCGTCTCGGCGCATGCGCTCGGCCCCGGCGGGCTCACCGCGGACGAGGCTGAGGGCATGGAGCGCATCGGCGAGACGATCAGCCAGTATGAGCGCCGCGCGATGGAGGCCGAGCGCGAGACGATCGACCGCTACGTCGCCGCTTTCCTTGCCACCCGCGTTGGCGAGCTGATCGATACGCGGATCACCGGCGTGCAGAATTTCGGATTCTTCGCCACGGTGGTCGGGCTGGGGGGAGACGGTCTGGTGCCCGTGTCGACGCTCGGTGACGAGCACTTCCACTATGACGAGGCCATGCAGGCGCTGACCGGAGAGTCCACGGGCGATCGCTACGTCCGCGGGCAGGAGATCAAGCTGCGCCTGGCGGAGGCCAACCCGATCAGCGGCGCCTTGCGCTTCGAACTGGCCGAGGGCTCCAGCCAGCGCCCGATGCGCGGCGGTCCGCCCAGGGGCGGCCGCGATCGCAAGGATCGCACGACGGCAGTCAGAAGGGGCCGTCCGGCCAACATCCGCCACAAGGGGCGATAAAAGCGGCGGTAGAAAGGGGCGGTAGAAGGGTCGGCAGGTCCGCGGGGCCGGGTCCTGTCCTGCGCCGCCCGTCGCGCCCATCCGCACGGCGCCTGGCGGGGCCATGCTTTCCTACATGGCCGGCCTGCGGCTACAAGCATGCCACGGCCCATGGCTATGGGCTGCATCGAAACCCCGATCCTCCGTCCTCCTCGCGAACTTAGCGAACTTCCGCGTGCGAACTTAGGCGCGAACTTCCGGCGCGGATCGCTTGCAAACCGGCCCGCGCCTGGGCACAAGTTCCCAATCTGTTCTCACCGGGAAGCCGCATGTCCGCAGCAATCGCATCTCTCCTCATCCTCGGCGCGCTGGCCCTCGGGCTGGCCGTCGGCTGGCTCGCGTGGGGCAAGGCGGGCGCGGCGCTCCGTGCCGAGCGGGACGAGGGGCGTGAGAAGTTCGGCAGGGCCATCGCCGAACTCGCCGGTGCGGAGGAACGGGCGAAGCGGGCCGCCACCCTTCAGGTCGAGCTGGACGTGGCCCGGTCCGATCGGGAAGCGGCGCGGATCGAGGCGCAGTCGCTGAAGGCTGCGGCGGAGGCCCATGCCGCCGCCTTCGAGCTTCGCCTGCGCGAACTCTCCGACGTCCGGGCTGAACTGGAGACCACCCGCGCGGAGCGCGAGGCGGCACGGATCGAGGGGCAGGCGCTGAAGACCGGGGCGGACACCCACGCCGCCGCGTTCGAGGTCCGCTTGGCGGAATTGCGCGAGGCGAAGGAAGCCCTGTCCCGCCAGTTCGGGGAGGTGGGTGCCAAGCTGCTGGGGGACGCACAGAAGGCGTTTCTGGAACGCGCCGACGCCCGCTTCAAGCAGTCGGAGGAGACTGCCGGGCAGGGGCTCAAGGCCTTGCTCCAGCCCGTGTCCGAACGGCTCCAGAGGTACGAGGAGGGTGTCGCCAAGGTCGAGGCGGAACGGCGCGATGCCTTCGGCAATCTTACCGGCCTCATCGATTCGATGCGGATCGGGCAGGAAAAGGTCAGCAGCGAAGCGGCCAAGCTGGTCAACTCCCTGCGCAACGCCCCCAAGTCGCGCGGGCGCTGGGGCGAGCAGCAACTTCGCAACGTGCTCGAAACCTGTGGGCTGAGCGAGAATTGTGATTTCCGCACCGAGGTAAGCGTCGCGGGTGAGGACGGTGCGCGGCTGCGGCCCGATGTCATCATCAACGTCCCCGGCGGACGGTCACTCGTCATCGATGCCAAGGTCTCTCTCAACGCCTACCAGGATGCGTTCGGGGCGGTGGACGAGGCGGAGCGGCGGATCGGCCTGGCGGCGCACGCCGCGGCGATGAAGGCCCACGTCAACGGCCTCTCCGCCAAGGCCTATTGGAGCCAGTTCGACGAGGCGCCGGACTATGTCATCATGTTCGTGCCCGGCGAGCATTTCCTTTCCGCCGCGCTCGATCACGATCCGACGCTCTGGGATTTCGCGTTCGAACGAAAGGTGCTGCTCGCCACGCCGACCAACCTGATCGCGATCGCCCGTACCGTGGCCGGGGTGTGGCGACAGGAAAAACTCGCCAAGCAGGCGCAGGAGATCGGCGCGCTCGGCAAGGAGATGTACGATCGCCTCGCGGTAGCCGCCGGCAAGCTGCGCAGCGTCGGCGGCGGGCTGTCGTCCGCCGTAAAGAACTACAACGAGTTCGTCAGCTCGTTCGAGGGGCGGCTGATGGTCACCGGGCGCAAGTTCCGCGATCTCAACATCGAAACCGGCAAGACCGCGCTCGACGATGTTCCCCCGGTCGAGGCGCTGCCCCGCTACGCCGATGCCGAGCTTCTGAGCGGGCCGGGCGCGGGAGACGCGGGCGCGACGGTCACCGCTCCGGCGCGTCTTTCGGGTCTTCCGTGAAGTCGAACCGGATGCTCACCCACGCGCCGACAAGCGCGCGTCCGCCGATCCGCGGCGGCCGCACCTTGAACTGCCACGCTGCCTGGCGAAGCGCGCCGGCCAGTCCCGAACCCTGTGGCGAGTCGGCCAACTCCCGGCAATCCTCCACGGAATAGCGCTCGGCGGTGCGGCACGCGATGACCGCCCAGCTTCCCGGCGGCGTCGCTCGCTTCAGGTAGGAAGCGAGCACCCCGCGGCCCGGCTTCTGATACCATTCCGCCTTGTACAGCTTCTCGCCTCCCGGCCCCTGGCCGGCTTCCTCGGAATCGCCGCTGGCCCGCCCCGCGCTGGTGCCCGCGCCGATGCCGGCGGCTCCGGCCGATCGCGACTTGATCGCCCCGATATCGGACGCAGCGAACACGTCACGGGTGACGATCACCATCGCGAGCGGCGCAGGTTCCGCATCGATCTCGGAAGGGGGCGGCGGCGTTCGCACCGGCGCCTCGGCGGGTGCCGCGCCCGCCCGCTTCTCCGCCCGCTTTACCTCGCTCCGCTCGACCGGTTTCTGCGCCTTCTCCACGCCGACATCGGGAAAGAGCGAGAAGGACTTGGGCTCCGACTTGGGCGGCGGAGCAGTGAATCTCGGTGCGAGCGCGAACAGCAGCAGCAGGATGCCGATCTGGATCCCGATCGAAAGCGACATCGCTCCGGCGCGGCGCCAGAACAGCCCACGTTCCCGGTCCGGCGAAGGCTGCAACGACCACGAACGCATATTCCCGCCGCCTACACTCCGCACGGTGCGATCGCAATCGCGGGTGACGATCAGCTTCGCCGACGCTGGTTCAACACCTCATACGCCATCACCGCGGTTGCCACCGCAGCGTTCAGGCTGTCGGCCTTGCCGAGCATCGGCATCCGCACCAGCAGGTCGCACTCCGCTTCGTACGCGTCCGGCAGCCCCTGTGCCTCGTTGCCGACCAGGATGAAGGTCGGGGCTGCATAGGCAGGCTCCAGATAGTCGTGCGTCGCCCGAAGGCTGGTGCCGACCAACTGACCCGGCCCGCTGCGCAGCCAGCGCACGAACTCTGGCCAGCGGGCCTGTGCAATTGCCTGCGTGAACGTCGCCCCCATAGACGCCCGGACCGCCTCGACCGAAAACGGGTCGACGCAGTCGTCGACGAGGATCAGCCCGCCCGCCCCGACGGCATCGCCCGTGCGTAGGATCGTTCCGAGATTGCCGGGGTCCCGCAGCGATTGCGCAACGATCCAGATCCCGGCGCTTGCCCGATCGATCGCGTTCAACTCGGTCGCGAACTCCGCGAACACGCCGAGCACCGTTTGCGGGTTATCCTTGCCGGATAGCTTGTGGAGGATGTCCCTGCTGGTCTCGATGGCCTCGCCGCCGGCGCCTTCGACTGCGTGAACGAGATCCCGCACGAGCGGGTGCCCGGCGCTGTCGCTGGCATAGAAGACGTAAGCCGGGATGTGCCCCGCCTCCAGCGCCTCCGTCAGGATGCGCAGTCCCTCGGCGAGGAACAGGCCCTCATCGCGGCGATGCTTCTTGTCGCGCAGGGTCCGCACCCGCTTGACGAGCGGGTTGGAAAAAGCGGTGATGGAACGGGGCAGGGGGATCAATCCTCGCCGAACTTGGCCTCGACCAGGTCGCACAACGCCGTCACGGCCGCCTGTGCGCCCTCACCGGTAGCGCTGATCGTCACGCTGTCGCCTCTCGCCGCGCCGAGCATCATCAGCCCCATGATCGACGTGCCGACCACGCGCGATCCATCCTTCTCGACTTCGACGATCGCCGCCTGCGCGCTGGCCAAGGTAACGAACTTGGCGCTGGCGCGCGCGTGCAGCCCCCGCTTGTTGGTGATGAGGACGGTGCGTGAAGTGTCGTTCATGCTGCCTCGCCGAGCACTTCGGACGCAACGGAGATGTACTTGCGCCCGGCTTCCCGCGCAGCAGCGACGGCGGCCTTCACCTGCATCATCTTGCGCGCCCCCTCCAGGCGGATCAGCATGGGGAGATTGATCCCGGCGATTACCTCGATCCGACCCGGTTCCATGAGCGAGATCGCCAGGTTGGAGGGCGTGCCGCCGAAGAGGTCCGTCAACAGGATCACGCCGCTGCCCTTGTCGACCGCGTTCACCGCCGCCGCAATATCGGCGCGGCGTGCTTCCATGTCGTCGTCTGGACCGATGCAGATCGCCTCGATCCCCTCCTGCGGGCCGACGACATGCTCCATCGCCGTCACGAATTCCGCGGCAAGGCGGCCATGCGTCACCAACACCAGTCCGATCATCTAACCACCCGAAGCTTGCCGTTCCCCGCCGACGGCAGGCTGTTCCCTGGCCGAGTCGCGTGGGCCGGCCACCAGATCCCGATGACCGACCGTGGGCGAAAACGCCGCATCGCGCAACCGCTGCGCCACCCGCTCCGCGACATGTACGGAGCGGTGTCGCCCACCGGTGCAGCCGAAGGCGATGGTGACATACGATTTCCCTTCGCTTGCGTAGCGCGGCAGCAACAGCAGGATCAACTCCTCTATCCGGCTGATCGCCTCCTCGTAGGCTGGATCGGCGGCGATGTAGGCGGATACGGCGGGGTCATGCCCGGTCAGCGGCCGCAAGGCGTCGTCCCAGTGCGGGTTGCGCAGAAAACGCATGTCGAACATCAGGTCTGCCGTTCTCGGCACTCCGCGCGAGAAGCCGAACGACTGGATCGACAGAGTCGGTTCGCCACCCTCTAGGCCCGTTCCGAACGTTGATCGCAGCTGGTACTGCAGCACGTTGCTCGTCGTCTCGCTCGTATCGATCAGGTGATCGGCCGAGGCGCGCAGCGCTGCCGTGAGCTCCCGTTCGCGGGCGATACCGTCCGCAGGCGGACGATCGAGGGCGAGGGGATGGCGCCGGCGTGTTTCCGAGAAACGGCGTACCAGCACCGCGCTGGCGCAATCGAGGAAGAGCATGGCGACGTCATGGGTGCCGTCCGCCCGCAGCCGCTCGATACGGCGGACGATCGCCTCCGCATCGAAACCACGGGTGCGGCTGTCGATGCCGATCGCCAGAGGGCGATCGGAGCGATCGACTCCCTCCGGCAACGGAGTACCGAGTAAACGATCGAGCAGCTGCAAAGGCAGATTGTCGACAACTTCCCAGCCCAGATCCTCGAACGTCTTGAGCGCGGTCGTCTTTCCCGCGCCGGACATGCCGGTGACGATCAGGATCCGTCTCGGCCCATCCTGTGCCGCCCCCGACATCGTCATCCTTCCTGTTCGCCAGCACCATAGCGCAGCGCCAGTTCAACCTTGATCGGCGCGGAAGCCTCGTACGCCGCAATCCGGATTATCGGAACAGCTACGCCCAATACCTCGCGGGTAACGTCCCGGTCCGGCATCCGGTCGGCAGGCGCGTCGAGCGATACCATCAAGCGAACAGGCATGTCGGTGCGGTGCGCGAAGCGGAGGATGCCGATTCCCCGCACCTCGATCTTCCCGGCGATCGTGTCCGGCGCGCGCGCGATCAGGCCATCGCCTTCCCGCCTGACCAACGTGCAGTCGTCGGCCACCAGAGCGGCCCCGCGATCGATCAACCGCAACGCCAGATCCGACTTTCCCACTCCGGAACGCCCGGTAATCAGCACGGCGCTGCCGCCAACGGACACGCAGGATGCGTGAAGCAGCGTCTGGTCGCCGGTAGGGTCGCTCACGTGTCGGCCGTCGGAAGGCGGATGACGAAGCGGGCACCGGATGGGGCATCGTCCCGGTTCTCCACCGTGATCGATCCGTGATGCGCCTCGACGATCGCCTTGGCGATGGCCAGGCCCAGCCCGCTATGCTTCCCGAACGCCTCGCCATCGGGCCGGATGCTGTGAAAGCGTGTGAAGATCGCTTCCCGCGCCTCGGGCACCACTCCCGGGCCTTCGTCCTCCACCCGACAGAGCACTTCGGCCCCGTCCCGCGTCGCCGCAATCTCGACAAGTCCGCCGGCGGGCGAGAAGGATACGGCGTTGTCGACGAGGTTCTCGATCAGCCGCGCCAGCCGCGATCCGTCTCCCATCACGACTGCCGAGCCGACGTGCGGCCGGGCAAACGCAACTCTCACGTTTCCATTGAGCCCGCGCGCCTCACGCGCCGTCACCAGCCCCTCGATCATGACCCCCAGATCGATACGATCGAAGCTGGCCCGGCTCAGCTCCGCATCGATCCGGGATGCCTCGGCGATGTCGGTGATCAGCCGGTCGAGGCGGCGCACGTCGTCCCGGATCACCGCGACGAGCTGCTCCTGCAGCGCCGGATCCTTGACCATCCCGAAACTCTCCACCGCCGATCGCAGCGAGGCCAGCGGGTTCTTGAGTTCGTGCGTGACGTCGGCGGCAAAGGCTTCGGTGGCATCGATGCGCTGGCGCAGCGTCTGCGTCATATCCGAAAGCGCGCGGGCAAGCATACCGATCTCATCCCGGCGCGAGGGAAGCCGCGGCACCTGGACCTCACGGGCGCGGCCGAGCCGCACCCGTTGCGCTGCGATCGCCAACCGTCGGAGCGGGCGGGCGATCGTGCGTGCCAGGAACAGCGATATCAGCACGGACACGGTGATGACGACCGCGAGCACCATCCCCAGTCGCAGCCGCTCCGCGCGTACAGTGCGGGTGATGTCCCGATCGTTATTGGTCGCAAGCAGGACCGCACCGTCGCTGGTCCGCACCGCCGCGGAAAGGATCGGCGTCAGGTCGGGTGCAAGCCGCACCCTCGAGACCGGCTGATCGGATCGCCGAGCCTCTACAACCTCCGGCAGCACCGCGCGCCGGAGGGGGTGCGTGTCTTCAACATAGTCGTCCAGCGGCTTCGCGCCCGCGACGAAGCCAACGACGCGGTCCAGAAAGCGCGCGGCGCGCCGGTTCCAGCCCTGGGTGGAGGGATCCCGCAGCGAATAGGTTGGCGATGCGCGATCCCAGCTATCGAGAGGTGCGCTGCCGCTCACGGCCGGATAGAGTCGCAGCCTGAAGCCGGTTTGGGCGGCCAGGCGATCAAAGGTCGGCAAGCCCTGCCGCCCCGCCGCCGACGTTTCGAGGGAAGTTGCGATCAGCCGCGTGGTCAGCGCGAACTGGTCGAGCCGCTCGTCGATCAGGCGGGCGCGATAACTGTCGAGATAGAAGAACCCGCCCGCCAGCAGCGCCAGCGCGAATATGTTGACCGCCAGGATGCGGCTGGTGACCGACCATCGCCCGGACCAGACGAGGCGCGGCTCTGTGGCATCACTCCTCGGCAAAGCGATACCCGACACCGTAAAGCGTCTCGATAGCCTTGAAGTCCCCGTCCACCTGACGGAACTTGCGGCGCACGCGCTTGATGTGGCTGTCGATGGTACGATCGTCGACATAGACGTCGTCCTGATAGGCCGCGTCCATCAGCTGGTCGCGCGATTTCACGAATCCGGGCCGCTGCGACAGCGCCTCGAGTATCAGGAATTCGGTAACCGTCAGCGTGACGTCCCGACCTTTCCAGACGACGCGGTGCCGCGCCGGGTCCATTTCGAGGCTACCCCGCACGATCCGCTCTGCCGGTGGCCCGTCGGGGTTGGCCGCGTCGCCCGCGGCGCGCGCGTCGGTGCGGCGAAGGAGCGCCCGAATCCGCGCGATCAGCAGCCGCTGGGAGAATGGCTTGGTGATGTAGTCGTCCGCACCGAGTGCCAGCCCGAGTGCCTCGTCCAACTCGTCGTCCTTGGAAGTCAGGAACACCACAGGCAGCGCGCTCTTCTCGCGCAAGCGGCGCAGCAGCTCCATGCCGTCCATCCGGGGCATCTTGATGTCCAGCACGGCCAGGTCCGGCGGATTGTCGGTCAGCGCCTTCAACGCCGCATCGCCGTCCGAATAGACGCGGACAAGGAAACCCTCCGCCTGAAGGGCGATCGAGACGGAGGTGAGTATGTTGCGGTCATCGTCGACCAGCGCGATGGAAGCCGACATAAACCTAGAGTCCTCGTCCGAGGAGACGTGCCTAGCGCACCCGGCATCGTCCGGCA
>NZ_JAQGLK010000097.1 GCF_028292925.1 Sphingomonas bacterium | reverse complement strand
CGCTCGGCTACCAAGTGCCGGATCGGTGAACGCGTGCTCCAGCAGCCTGCCTAAAGAGCATCCGTCGCAGATAGCCGGCCGCACAGCCACCTCTTCCTTACGGATCCCCTGTGTTCGCGTGTGACGGTTCTGCCGCAAACTATCTGGGCGAGGAGCCGGTCCATAGACCGGCGGGGGCCGTCACAAGAAAGGCGACCGCCCCATGCACGGAGCGATCGCCTTCGATGGTGGCAGCCGGAATAACTTGGGATCGCCCCGATCCGGATCCCGGGGCGATTCCACGCGAACGGTTAGGCCTCGATCTGCCCCTTGGTGCGTCCGCCCTTCTTGCGCGGCCGCTTAGGAGCCGCGGAGACGATCTCGAACGCCAGGGCGCCGTCCTTGAGATGAACCTTGACCTCACCACCGTGGACGAGCTTCCCGAACAGCAGTTCCTCTGCCAGCGGCTGCTTGACCTTCTCCTGAATGAGCCGGCTCATCGGCCGCGCACCATAGAGCTTGTCGTAGCCACGCTCGGTAAGCCAACCCTTCGCCTCGTCGTCCAGGCTGATGTGGACATCACGATCCGCCAGCTGCAGCTCAAGCTGCAGGATGAACTTCTCGACGACGCGGTTTATCACCTCGGTCGGCAAGTAGCCGAAGGGCACGATCGCATCGAGACGGTTGCGGAACTCCGGGGTGAACATCTTCTTGACCGCTTCCTCATCCTCGCCCTCGCGGGTGAGGTTTCCGAAGCCGACGCTCTCGCGCGCCATGTCGGACGCACCGGCATTCGTGGTCATGATGAGGATGGTGTTGCGGAAATCGACCGTCTTGCCGTGGTGGTCGGTGAGCTTCCCGTTGTCCATTACCTGAAGCAGGATGTTGAACAGGTCGGGATGAGCCTTCTCGATCTCATCGAGCAGCAGCACGCTGTGCGGGTGCTGATCAACTGCATCGGTGAGCAGGCCGCCCTGATCGTAGCCGACATAGCCGGGCGGTGCGCCTATCAGCCGGCTGACCGAATGCCGCTCCATATATTCGGACATGTCGAACCGCTGCAGCGGGATACCCATGATCGCCGCCAGCTGCCGCGCAACCTCCGTCTTGCCGACGCCGGTAGGGCCGGAGAACAGATAGTTGCCGATGGGCTTGTCCGGCTCGCGCAGGCCGGCCCGCGATAGCTTGATCGCGGAGGAGAGCAACTCGATCGCCTTGTCCTGCCCGAAGACGACACGCTTGAGATCGGTCTCCAGCGTCGCCAGAGATTTCTTGTCGTCGGTCGAGACGGATTTCGGCGGGATCCGCGCCATCGTGGCGATGACCTGCTCGATCTCCTTTGGCGTGATCACCTTTTTGCGCTTGTTCTCGGCGACCAGCATCTGCATCGCGCCGACCTCGTCGATCACGTCGATCGCCTTGTCCGGCAGCTTGCGATCATTGATGTACCGCGCCGAAAGCTCGACGGCGGACTTGATCGCTTCCGGCGTGTAGCGGACGGCGTGATGCTTCTCGTAGGACGGCCGCAAACCTGACAGGATCTTGATTGCGTCCTCGACGGAAGGCTCGTTGACGTCGATCTTCTGGAACCGCCGCAACAGCGCGCGATCCTTTTCGAAGTGGTTGCGGAATTCCTTGTAGGTGGTCGATCCGATGCACCGGATCGTGCCACCGGAGAGAGCCGGCTTCAGCAGGTTGGACGCGTCCATCGCGCCGCCTGAGGTCGCGCCGGCGCCGATCACGGTGTGGATCTCGTCGATGAAGAGGATCGCGTCGGGCAGCTTCTCGAGTTCGGTGACGACCGCCTTCAGCCGCTCCTCGAAGTCGCCGCGGTAGCGCGTGCCGGCCAGCAGGGAGCCCATGTCGAGCGAGTAGATCACTGCCGGCTTGAGCACCTCGGGCACGTTGCCTTCGATGATCTTGCGCGCCAGCCCCTCGGCGATGGCGGTTTTGCCAACGCCCGGATCGCCCACGTAAAGCGGGTTGTTCTTCGATCGGCGGCACAGGATCTGCACCGTGCGGTCCACCTCGGGACCGCGCCCGATCAGCGGATCTACGCGGCCGTCCTTGGCTTTCTCGTTGAGGTTGACGCAGAATTGCTTCAGCGCACTCTCGCCCTTTTTGGCGTCCGGCTTGGCGGCTTTCTCTTCCTCGGCCCCTTTCACTTCGCGCTGCTCCGTGGATTGGCCGGCCTTGCCGACGCCGTGGCTGATGAAGCTTACCGCATCCAGGCGGCTCATATCCTGCTGCTGCAGGAAGAAGACGGCGTAGCTCTCGCGTTCGGAGAACAGGGCGACCAGCACGTTGGCGCCGGTCACTTCGTCGCGACCCGAGGACTGCACGTGAAGGATCGCGCGCTGAACCACGCGCTGGAAGCCGGACGTCGGCGACGGATCGCTGCCGCCCTCGACCTTCAGCGCATCAAGCTCGGTATCGAGATACAGGGTCACCGCGTCCTTCAACTCGCCGGTTTCGACTCCGCACGCGGCCATTACCTTGGCAGCATGGTCATCGTCGATCAGCGCGAGCAGCAGGTGTTCAAGCGTGGCATATTCGTGGCGGCGGCTGCTGGCGGCGGTGAGCGCGTTGTGCAGCGTCTGTTCCAGCTCGCGGGCGAATGAGGGCATGTTTATCTACTCCTTCGGGCCCGGTTGTAGCGAACCCTCGAACGGGATGTCGGGATGACGGTGCCGCCAATCAAGAACTCCGCACCATCTGCCCGACAGAAGCGTGGGGGTGCGGTGGCTGTCATCGCTTGAACAGCGCATCCGCGCTCGCCCGCTGACGGACGGCCGCGTTCATCTTGGCCCGAGATCGCGCAATTTCGTGTTCCAGAAGGGCGACACGATCACGAAGTTCGTCAACGGAAAATGGGTCGAGATCCTGCCGGGCCAGTCGCACCAGCGGATCATCGGGCTGCTTCGAAGAAAGTTCATCGAGCTCCATGCCTGCAACGTTGACCCGCCGGGCCGGCATGTCAATAAACCCTAGTAATTTCCTGCGCCGGGGTGCCGAATGACCGAACTGCCGGATCGAATGCGGGCGATCGATCCCGAGAGGGCAGGCGGGCCAGACGTCCTGAAGATCGTTGAGCGGGCGGTGCCGCGGCCTGCGGCGGGCGAAGTCCTGGTGCGGGTGGCCGCGGCGGGGGTCAATCGGCCCGACGTGATGCAGCGCCGGGGCAAGTATCCGCCGCCGATCGGCGCGCCGAGCATTCCCGGCCTTGAGATCGCCGGGTCGATCGTGGCGGTGGGGGAGGGCAACGATGCGTCGCTGATCGGTCAGCCGGTCTGCGCGCTCCTCTCTGGTGGCGGCTATGCGGAATATGCAGCGGCGCCGTTCGGCCAGTGCCTGCCCGTGCCTGGTCTCCTTTCGATGATCGAGGCCGCCGCGCTGCCGGAGACGCTCTTCACTGTCTGGACCAACCTGTTCGAGCGCGCCTACGCCGTGGAGGGAGACACCGTCCTGGTTCATGGCGGGACGAGTGGCATCGGTACGATGGCCATCCTGCTCGGGCGCATCTTCGGCCTGACGGTCATTGTTACGGCTGGTTCCGACGGGAAGTGCGCCAGCGCCGTCGCGCTCGGGGCGGCGCATGCGATCAACTATCGCACCGCCGATTTCGTGGCGGAGGTGGCCCGGATCACCGGGGGTAAGGGCGTGCAGGCCGTGCTGGACATGGTCGGCGGCGATTACCTGCCGCGTAATCTGGAGTGCCTCGCTATGGACGGGCGCCACGTCTCGATCGCGGCGCAGCGCGGAGGCCGTGCCGAGATCGCGATTGCAGACTTGATGCTGCGGCGGTTGACGCTGACCGGATCCACGCTCCGCGGTCGCTCTGTCGAGTTCAAGTCGCTCGTTGCCGACGAACTTTCGCGGACGGTTTGGCCCCACGTTCGGGCCGGGCGGCTCAAGCCGGTGATCGACCGGACCTACCCGCTTGAGGAGGCGGCCGCCGCCCACGCGCGGATGGAGGCGGGCGACCACATCGGCAAGATCGTCCTGACGCTCTGAGCGGTCTCCGCGTCGCTGCCGCGGGAGGCCCAGGCCGCGCCGCCGCTTGCGCGCGGGCACGTGGAGGATTAGATTGGCGCCAACATGTCGGCCGCTCCGTAAAGGGGCGGCCCTTTCTTTATCCGGAGAACATAATGGCCCAGCCGCTCATGCCCCACGCGACCGCGTCCTGGCTGGTCGACAACACGTCGCTGAGCTTTGAACAGATCGCGGCGTTTTGCGGGCTCCATATCCTGGAAGTTCAGGCCATCGCGGACGATACCGCCGCCACCAAGCTGACCGGGCGCGATCCGGTGCGCGCCGGCGAGGTGACGATGCAGGAGATCGAGAAGGGACAGGCCGATCCCGCCTACCACCCGGTCATGTCGAAGGGGCCGGACCAGGTTCGCCGGACCAAGGGTCCGCGCTATACGCCCGTGTCCAAGCGGCAGGACAAGCCCGACGGCATCGCCTGGATCCTGCGCAACCATCCCGAAGTCACGGATGGCCAGATTTCCAAGCTGATCGGCACGACCCGCACGACGATCGCCGCGCTGCGCGATCGCACCCACTGGAACATCGCCAACATCACGCCGAAGGATCCGGTTACGCTGGGCCTGTGCTCACAGCGCGAACTGGATGGGCTGGTTGCCAAGGCTGCCAAGGCGGCCGGCATCGAGGCGCCGGTCGATACGCGCCTGGATGGTGACCGGGCCGCTCTGATCGGCGAACTGCGCGCACAGCGCGAAGCTGCTGCCCACGCGGCCGAAATCGCGCTGGCGGGTGGGCCGGTGCCCGAACAGAAGCCCGCGTTTATCGATCCGTTCAAGCGCTGATCCACCGGGCGGCTGCGCTCGCGTGCCGGACGCTGCCGCCACCAGCCATCGCGGGCTGAGCTATACGTGGGGCCGGGAGGCGCCCGGCCTCGGCGCTCTCATCGATGTCGGGCATGGCATCTGCTGGGCGCGGCTCGGTGTTCCGGGAAGCCTCGGCCACGTCAACGTCTGGATCCTTGACGATGGCGACGGTGTGGCGCTGGTCGACACCGGGCTGAACCTTCCCGCGACGCGTCTGGCATGGGACGCGCTGCTCGCAGGTCCGTTGGCCGGCCGCGGCGTAACGCGGCTGATCTGCACCCACTTTCACCCCGATCATGTCGGCCTGGCCGGGTGGCTGGCCGAGCGGTTCGACGTCGCGCTGTGGATGAGCCGGAGCGAGTGGCTCATGGCCCGTGCCATGACGCTGGACGTGCGGGACGTTCCCCCTCCCGAGGCGATCCGCTTCTGGCGGGCGGCGGGCTGGGGCGAGGAACGGATCGCCCGCGTCGCGGCGGAGGGCTGGCGGCGGATCAGTCGGATCGTCGGCCCGCTGCCGGCGAGCTACGTCCGCATGCAGGCAGGGGACGAGATTGCGATCGGTGCCGGCGCCTGGCGGGTGTTGATCGGCAGCGGCCATTCGCCCGAGCATGTCTGCCTGTGGAACGAGCGCGCCAACGTGCTGATCGCCGGCGATCAGGTGCTTCCTAGGATCAGCTCCAACGTCTCCGTCAGCCTCCACGAGCCGGAGGGCGACCCGCTTTGCGACTGGCTGGCGTCGCTGGACCGTCTCCGGGCGCTGCCGGAGGACATCCTCGTCCTCCCTTCGCACGGGGAGCCGTTCACGGGGTTGCACGTCCGTCTGGCCGCGTTGCGCGACGGGCACTGCGCGCAGCTGGGCGCGCTCGCGCGGTTCCTTGTCGAACCCCGCACCGCCGTCGAGTGCTTTGCATCGCTGTTCCGGCGCGCCATCGGCGATGCCGATCTCTCGCTCGCCACCGGCGAGGCGATGGCCCATCTGCGCCGGCTGGAGCGGGAGGGGAGGGCGTCTGCCGAACTGCGCGGCGGCGTCCTCTATTTCACCGCCTGCTAGGCCTGGCTCGGCTGTGCCTTGACCCTCGGCCACGCCGGAGCCACAAGTCGCGCCATGGCGGCCAAACCGGAAACAATCGCGGACCTCAGCTTCGAGGATGCGCTCAAGCGGCTCGAGGCGATCGTACATCGCCTGGAAAGCGGCGACGCGTCGCTCGACGAATCGATCCAGCTGTACGCAGAGGGCGATGCCTTGCGCGGCCAGTGCGAAGCGCGTCTGGCGTCGGCGCAGGCGAGGATTGAGAAGATCACGCTCGGTGCGGACGGCAAGCCCACCGGGCTGCAGCCGTTCGACGCGGGGTAACGACCGCATGACGGTGTCCATCGCGCTCAAGCCGGTGCTGGAGCGCATCTCCGCCGAGATCGACCGCCAGTTCGATCTTTTGCTCGAAACTCCGGCCGATCCCCGCCGTCGGTTGTACGAGGCGATGCGCCACGCCACGATCGGCGGCGGCAAGCGGCTGCGGCCGCTTCTCGTCTGCGCGTCTTGCGATCTGTTCAACGTCGATCACGATGCTGCGCTGCGGGTGGCGACGGCGATCGAATGCATCCATGTCTATTCGCTGATCCACGACGATCTGCCGTGCATGGACGATGACGATCTGCGCCGCGGCAAGCCGACGGTTCACAAGGCTTTCGACGAGGCGATCGCGGTACTTGCCGGCGACTCCCTCCATGCGCTCGCGTTCGAGGTCCTGGCGGATGAGGCGACCCATTCCGACCCGTTCGTGCGGGTGGAGCTCTGCGTCGAGCTTGCGCGTGCAAGCGGTCCTGCGGGCATGGCGGGCGGCCAGATGATGGACCTGGCCGCGGAGCAGGAGCGGTTCGACCTGCCGACCGTCACCCGGCTGCAGGCGTTGAAGACCGGCGCGCTGATCGGCTTCTGCCTGGAGGCGGGGGCGATCATGGGGCGCGTGCCGCCGGAGGGGCGCACGCCGCTGCGCGGTTATGCGCGCGATCTCGGCCTGGCCTTCCAGATCGCCGACGACCTGCTCGACGTCGAGGGGGACAGCAACGCCGTCGGCAAGGCAACCGGCAAGGATGCCGCCGCCGGGAAGGCCACCTTCGTGTCGCTTCTCGGCGTCGATCGGGCCCGTCGGCAGGCGGAGATGCTGATCGAGCAGAGCGTTGATCACCTTCAGGGGTTTGGCGCGGAGGCCGATCTGCTGCGCGCGATCGCCCGGTTCGTCATCGAACGCGATCGTTGATGCACCGCATCGGCGTATATCCGGGGACGTTCGATCCCGTGACGCTGGGCCACATGGACATCATCCGCCGTGGCGCCACTCTGGTCGACCGCCTGGTCATTGGCGTCACGACCAATCCGTCCAAGTCGCCGATGTTCACCGTGGACGAGCGGATGGCGATGGTTCGCCGCGAAGTCGCCGAAATCGTCGGCGATATCTCCGTGGTGGCGTTCGATTCGCTGCTGATGGACTTTGCCGAGCGCGAGGGCGCGTCGATCATCGTGCGGGGGCTGCGGGCGGTGGCCGATTTCGAATATGAGTATCAGATGGCCGGCATGAACCAGCAGTTGAACGACGCCATCGAGACCGTCTTCCTGATGGCCGACGTCGCGTTGCAGCCGATCGCGTCGCGGCTGGTGAAGGAGATCGCTATCTACGGCGGCGATATCCGGAAGTTCGTGCCCCCCGATGTGGCGACGGAAGTTGCGACGCGGGTGGGAAGCATCGGCCGCCGAGGCGCCTGAGCGTTCAGGCGGCCTGCAGCGATAACGTTTATAGAAATCGTCCGGGCGTATCCGGATCGGGAGAACATCGGGTCATGCGGTTCAAGGTCATGCTTGCCACCATCGCCGGCGCGCTGCTCGCGCAGGTGGCCGCCGCGCAAACTCCGGCACCGGCCGCGCCGCCCGCGCCCGATCCGCAAAACATCCTCTACCTCGATCTTTCGACGGGCGGACGCGTCGCTATCCAGCTGCGGCCGGACAAGGCGCCGAACAGCGTCGAGCGAATCAAGGTGTTGACCCGGCGCGGCTTCTACGACGGACTGACCTTTCATCGCGTCATCGAAGGGTTCATGGCGCAGACCGGCGATCCCAAGGGGACAGGCGAGGGCGGATCCGACCTGCCGGACCTGAAGGCCGAGTTCAACGACATGCCTCATGTCCGCGGCGAGATGGCGATGGCGCGGGCACAGTCGGAAGACAGCGCCAACAGCCAGTTCTTCATCATGCTTTCCCCCAATTTGCGGCTCGACGGCAAATATTCTCCGATCGGCCGGGTGGTCTCCGGAATGGCCTATGTCGATGCGATCGAGCGCGGCGAGCCGCCGGCCAACCCGTCACGCATTCTGCGCGCGTCGCTCGCCTCGGATGGCATCGCGCCTCCCCCCGTCGCAGCGGCGCCTGCCGGTCCGCCGCAGGATGCGCCCGCCGCTACGGCTCCTGCCGCCTCCGCGCAGGCCGCCCCCGTCGCCAACGGAGCGGCGCGTGCCGACGCCGCGAAGATCGCGCCGGAACCTGCCGCTCAGCGTGTCGGCGCGGCCGCGAAGACTGCCAGGCGCAAGCGCTAGCCGCTTCGTCATGCGCGTCGACCTGTTCGACTTCGATCTCCCGCAGGATCGCATCGCCTTGCGTCCCGCGGTGCCGCGGGATGCGGCGCGGATGCTCGTGCTTGCCGGCGGTGACACGCAGGATGCCCATGTGCGCGATCTGCCGCGGCTGCTCGCCCCCGGCGACATGGTCGTCTTCAACGATACTCGCGTCATTCCCGCACAGCTCGAGGGTCTTCGCGGGCAGGCGCGGATCGGCGCGACGCTGCACAAGCGCGAAGGCCCTCGCGCGTGGCGCGCCTTCGTCCGCAACGCCAGGCGCGTGCGCGACGGGGATGTGATCGATTTCGGTCATGGGGTCACCGCGGCGGCGGGAGAACGCGGCGCGGACGGCAGTCTGCTCCTCACCTTCTCCGGCAACGAGCCCGTCGAACTGCTGCTGGAGCGCGCCGGCCAGGTGCCTCTGCCGCCTTATATTGCCGGCCGCCGCACCCCCGATGCGCGGGACGCCGATGATTATCAGACCATGTTCGCGCGCGAAGCCGGGGCTGTCGCCGCGCCGACCGCGGCGCTCCACTTCACCCCCGCCCTGATTTCCGGACTGGCGGACCGCAATATCGAGACGGCTACGCTGACGCTGCATGTCGGCGCGGGCACGTTCCTGCCGATGAAGGTGGACGATACGACGGATCACGTCATGCACGCCGAATGGGGCCGCATCGATGCGCCCACGGCGGCCCGGATGAACGCTGTGCGTTCTGCCGGTGGCAGGCTTATCGCGGTGGGAACCACGAGCCTGCGGCTGATCGAAAGCGCCGCGGACCAGGCCGGGACGATCCACCCCTATGAAGGCGACACGGCGATCTTCATCACGCCTGGTTACCGCTTCCGCGGTGTCGATGGTCTTCTTACCAACTTCCACCTGCCGCGGTCCACATTGTTCATGCTGGTATCGGCATTGATGGGGCTCGACCGGATGCAGGCGGCCTACGCTCATGCCATTGAAAACGAATACCGTTTCTACTCGTACGGGGATGCCTCGCTGCTGCTGCCGTAGCTGCGGGGGGCCAGAAAGGGCGGATCGGGGATTGCGGCGCGGCTCTGGTTCAGGAGCATCGACCAGCGCGCCGACAGGTCGGTGAAATAAGGATCGTCCCGCTCGATGCGGCGGCGGATCACTTCGCGGGTCCGGTCTGCCGGGATCACCACCAGGTCCAGAGGCAACCCCACGGACAGATCCGATCGGATTGTCGAATCGAACGATAGCAGCCCGACCTTCACCGCTTCGTCCAGCGAGGTGTGATAGTTCATCGCCCGGTCCAGGATCGGTTTTCCGTAGGCGGTGGCGCCGATCTGCAGGAACGGCGTCTCCGGGCAGCATTCGATGAAATTGCCCGCGTCGTAGATCAGGTACAGCTTGATCGGCCCATCGCCGATCCGCCCGCCGACGATGAGGCTGATACCCGCATTCACCCCGGCCGCGCGCAGGGCGGGCTTCAGTTCACTGCCTGCCGCCCTTACCGCCTCGCCCACGAGCTGCGCGACCCGGAACATCGACGGCATATTGGCGATACGCCGCGGGCATTCGTCCGGGGAGATTGCGGGCAACCCTTCGGCGAGCTGCCCCAGGACGTGCTGCGTCACGGAGAGATTGCCCGCGCTCATGCAGAAGATCAGGTAGCCGCCCGTTTCGGCCAGCATGTGCATCTTGCGGTAGGTCGAGATGTTGTCGAGGCCGGCGTTGGTGCGCGTGTCGGAGATCAGGATCAGACCGTCGCGAACGGCTATTCCGACGCAATATGTCATCGTCGGCCTCTCCGTCGGTTTCGAAACGCAAGCTTAGTGCCGGCTCCGGCTAGCGGTAAGCCCGACACGGACGCCGACTTCCATCGCCTCCTCGCCGCCGCCGATGCGGGCGCCGGAGAGTGGGGCGGCATCGCGATAGTCGAGCCCGGTTGCCACGCGGACGTAGCCGTCGTCCGGGCACCGCCCCGCAGACGGATCGAACCCGATCCACCCCATGCCGTCCACCCAGGCCTCCGCCCAGCCATGCGCCGTCTCATGCAGCTCGTTTTCCGCTTCCGGCCGGAACAGGTGACCGGAGACGTAGCGTGCCGGGATGCCTGTCGTTCGCGCGGCTGCCAGGAAAACGTGGACCAGATCGGAATAAGAACCCTCGCCCTCCGCAAAGACGGCCGCGGCATCGCCGCTGCCGCGGTGGCGGCCGGGGATCAGCCTCAGCCGATCGTGCAGTGCCTCGTTCAGCCGGTGTCCCTGGCTCAGCCGGCTTCCCCCCGCTTCCGCCAGCTCCCGCGCAAAATCGCGGATCGCCTCGTCGGCGTTGCTGCACCGGGTGCGTTGCAGGAACAGGGCAGCGGGCAGCGGCTCGGACGTGCCGGAGAGCATGCCGACGCGATCCTCGGTCAACACCTCGCCGGTCACGGTCACCCCGATATAGTCGATCGGCCGGCCGATATAGAGCATGTGCGTTTCGTTGCCGAACCCGTCGCGACCCGGCTTGAGCCGCG
The DNA here is from genome assembly GCF_028292925.1 of Sphingomonas bacterium. Taxonomy (GTDB): domain Bacteria; phylum Pseudomonadota; class Alphaproteobacteria; order Sphingomonadales; family Sphingomonadaceae; genus JAQGLK01. The sequence continues at coordinate 3,728 of NZ_JAQGLK010000097.1, read as the reverse complement.
CGTCGCAATCGACGTCGATCCGCCACTCGACGACGTTCTGGCCGGCATGGCTGCCGGGGGACATCCGCAGCAACTGGACCAGCCGCGACTGGGGCTCGCTGAACCGATAGACGGTGCGGTGTTCGATGAACAACCGCATCAGGAAAACCGGAACTGGTTGCCGATCGCGCGGTGCAGCGCCGCATTCTCGTCGATGAAGGCTTCCAGATATTCGTGCAGCCCGCGGGCGAAGATCGCATCGGTCGACGTGCGGTTGAGCATCGACTGGCGATGCCGGGCCAGCCTGTCCGCTTCGCCCTGCAGCCCGGTTGCCTTGCCCAGCATGTTGAGAACGCTAACCACCTCGTCGATCGAAGCGGCGAGCGAGCGTGGCAGTTCGCGGCGCTTGATCAGCAGTTCGGCAACCAGCCAGGGCTTGAGGCCTTCGCGGTACAGCCAGCGGTACGATGTGACGGCGGAGACGGTGTGCAGGATCGTCGTCCACTGATCCCGATCGATCGCGCCGCCTACCTTCTCGCCCTCGGGCAGCAGCAGGTGGTATTTGACGTCGATCAAACGGGCCGTGTTGTCGCCCCGTTCGATCGCGGCGCCGAGTTCCAGGAAGGCGCTGCTCTCGTTGCGCAGCATGTTGTGCAGCGCGCCCTCGAAACCGCGCGTCTCGGCCTTGATCGTATCGACCAGCGCCATCGTCGACTGGTGATCGACCGCAGGGTCGCCGCGCAATGATAGCCACGCCCGATTGATCGCTGCCCAGGCTTCCCGTGACAGCGCGGTGCGCACCGCCTTGGCGTTGCTCCGCGCCGCATCCAGGCAGCTGCGGATCGAGCTGGGATTGGTGGCCGAAAGCGCAAGGTAGCGGATCACGGACTGCGGGCCGACCGGTTCGCCCAGTGCGGCGAACCCTTCATCGGCGGAGGCGACGATCAGCGCGCTTTCCCACGCGGCGTCACCTGCCGGCCGGGCGGAAAGCGCGTCCAGCCGGATCGTCGCCTCGATCAGCCGTGCGGTGAACTCGGCCCGTTCGACATAGCGGCCAACCCAGTACAGGCTCGATGCGGTGCGGGAGAGCATCAGCTGTCCACCGAACCGAACGGCGTCAGCGGCGGGAAAGGCTTCCACTCACCGCCCTGCATCTGACCCTGTGACTGCCCCTGTGACTGGCCCTGCGACTGGCCTTGCGATCCACCACCGGACTGAGACTGGGATTGGGACTGGCGGTGGCTCGTCAGGATCATGCTGTCCTTCGTACCGCCGCCCTGGCTGGAGTTGACGACAAGCGACCCTTCCTGAAGCGCGACGCGGGTCAGGCCGCCGGGCACGATGGTGACGCCATTGGTGCCGGACAGAACGAACGGTCGAAAATCGACGTGTCGTGGGGCCACGCCCTTCTCCGTCAGTGTCGGCACCGTCGAGAGCGCCAGCGTCGGCTGGGCGATGTAGCGGTCCGGCTGTGCGATCAGGGCGGCGCGGAAATCCTCGATCTGCTTCCGGCTCGCAGTCGGGCCCACGAGCATGCCGTAACCCCCGGATCCATCGACCAGCTTGACGACCAGCTTCTCCAGATTGTCGAGCGTATATTGCAGCGCCTGTGGCTCGCGGCAGCGATACGTCTCGACGTTCGGCAGCTTGGCCTCACCGCCCGAATAGTAGCGGACGATCTCCGGCATATAGCTGTAGATCGCCTTGTCGTCAGCGATCCCGGTGCCGGGCGCGTTCACCAGGGTGACGTTGCCCGCCATATAGGCGGCGATCAGCCCGGGCACCCCCAGCAGCGAATCCGGAAGGAAGACGAGCGGATCGATGAAGTCGTCGTCGATCCGGCGGTAGATCACGTCGACACGCACGCGCCCCTCGATCGTGCGCATCCAGACGATATCGTCATCGACCTCCAGATCGGCGGCCTCGACAAGCTCGATGCCCATCGAATCCGCGAGGAAGCTGTGTTCGTAGAAAGCCGAGTTGAAGTGGCCGGGGGTGAGCAGCACGCACACCGGGTTGCCGCCACTGCGCGGCGCGACCGAACGCAGCGTCTCATGCAGCGCATCCGGATAGCTGTCGACCGGCGCGATTTCGTACATCTGGAACAGTTCGGGGCAAAGCCGGAGCATCGCCTCGCGGTTTTCCAGCATGTACGAAACACCGGACGGGGTGCGGGCATTGTCCTCAAGGACGAAGAAGTCGGTCGGCCCGGTGCGCACCAGATCGATGCCGCAGATATGGGCATAGATGTCGTGCGGCGGGCGAGTTCCGGCCAATACGGGGCGAAACTGCGGATTGCCGAGGATCAGCGCCTCGGGGACGACGCCGTCGCGCAGGATCCGACGATCGCCGTAGACGTCCGCCAGAAATGCGTTGAGCGCCTGCACGCGCTGGACGAGCCCTTCGGAAAGGCTGTTCCACTCGTTGGCCGTGAAGATGCGCGGCACAATGTCGAATGGAATGATGCGCTCGGCGGCCTCCTCCTCGCCATAGACGGCGAAGGTGATGCCGAGCTGCCGGAACGCCGCCTCCGCCGCTTTCTGGCGTCGGTCGAGTTCTGGCTGTGGCGTGGAATCGATCCAGCCGGCCAGCGCCGTGAATTCTGGGCGGGATGCCTCCGGGCCACCGCTCCCCCGGATCTCGTCGAACACGCTGCTTGCCATGTGCCTTACTGTGCCCAGGGTTTACGGGCCGTCAACGGCAGTGTGTGCGGCGCCTGCCTATTGACGCGCAAAAGGGATGCCGGGTTCCCTCAGGCGACCTGCGCCTCCAGGATCTCGTCCGGATCGCGCAGCACGTAGCCGCGGCCCCAAACCGTCTCGATGTAATTGTCGCCGCTGCACGCCAGGCTCAGCTTCTTGCGCAGCTTGCAGATGAACACGTCGATGATCTTGAGTTCGGGTTCGTCCATGCCGCCATAGAGATGGTTCAGGAACATCTCCTTGGTCAGCGTCGTGCCTTTCCGCAGCGAGAGCAGTTCCAGCATCGCATATTCCTTGCCGGTCAGGTGCACGCGGCTGCCGTCCACCTCGACCGTCTTGGCATCCAGGTTCACCGCCAGCTTGCCGGTGCGGATGACCGACTGGCTATGCCCCTTGGAGCGACGCACGACAGCGTGGATGCGGGCGACCAGTTCCTCGCGGTTGAAGGGCTTGGTCACGTAATCGTCGGCACCGAAGCCGAGCGCGCGGACCTTGGAGTCCATCTCGCCGATGCCGGACAGGATCATGACGGGAGTCTGCACCTTGGCGACGCGCAGCTTCTTCAGCACGTCGTAACCGTGCATGTCGGGCAGGTTGAGATCGAGGCAGATGATGTCGTAATCGTACAGCTTGCCGAGATCGAGGCCTTCTTCGCCGAGATCGGTGGTGTAGACGTTGAACCCCTCTACCGACAGCATGAGTTCGATGCTCTTTGCCGTGGTCGGTTCGTCTTCAATCAGAAGAACGCGCATACGATCACCCCCTGCTTCGCGCTCGGTCGCCAATCGGAAAGCGCGGAAACTTCATTAACCATGGGAGGGATGAACGCAAAAGGTTAAGAGCAGGTGAACCTGCTAATCCGGTGGGTTAATTTCACCGAAGCTTGTCGAGAAGGCGCTCCAGATCGCTCGGCAGCGACTGCTTCGGGTCTATATACAATCCCCTCAGCGCCCGGCCGATCCCCTCGTGCGGCGCCGGTATCCGGGCGTTTTGCAAGGCGCCGGTGTGGCTATGGTCCGTCATCGGCTGTACCTTGTTCCGCTCCAT
>NZ_JAQGLK010000029.1 GCF_028292925.1 Sphingomonas bacterium | reverse complement strand
GGCGGAACATCCCTCCTCTTCTGGATCATGGTCGTCTTCTTCGGACGCGTCATCGGATTCACTCTCGGCATCTACCAGTAACAGGCCGGCCCCTCCCCTTCAGCGAACGCAGGACGCCCTGCCGCTTGGTGTGATCCACCCGGCGGCAGGGCGTCCTGCGTTCGGGGTCAGGCATGCCGGCCTTTCGCGGCACCGCCGCTTGCGACCGCGGTAGGCAGCGCACGCCGGACAACGAAAAGGGGCGAGGATGGCCGCTGCCACCCTCGCCCCTCGTTCGAGACTGGCCGGGACGCCCTGACGGGCGCCCGGCGATGCGTCAGTTCGCGCCGACGTCGCGCTGGTACATCTGGTTGTACAATTCGATCTTCGGCTTGGTCAGCCACGGGCCGCGGCCCGATCCGTCGATGTCCAGCACCATCGCTTCGGTAGGCGCCAGCTTGGTCACCGCCGGCCACTCGGGGAGCCCAGCGCCGTTCGGGTTGCCGGTGCGCGCGAAATTGACCCAGTAGGACGAGACCTGATCGGCAAACGCCATCTCGCGCGGATCGGCGCTCGACAAGGTTGGCGAACTTTGGCCGGGGAAGGTGCGCGGCGCCGCCAGGTTGTTGAACACGTACGGGATTTCGGCGGTGTGCGCCGCGCCCAGGTTCGGCTTGCCGGGATCGTAGGGCGGCTGGTGCGTGAAGTAATAGAGCCACGCATTCTTGCCCGTCTTCGCCTGCCGCTCGGCAAACTGCCGCATGTTCCACGCCAGCGCGTCGGAGAAGGGAACCGAGGCGATTGCCTTCGCCTCGGCCTCCGTCGTCGCCGGATAGGCGGCCAGCCCAGCGTCCGCCAGCGTGCCCCAACGCTTCGCCGCGCCTTCCTTCCAACTGGCCAGGGTCATCGGCGGGCCGAACGCGGCGGTGAAGGATCCCTCCTCGCCGTTCGATCCGACCAGCACGTCGACCGGGTTCTGCCGTCCCTTCGCGAACGTCACCGACAGGTCTTCCGGGATCACCCAGCCATCGACGATCATCCCCTGCCGCGGCAGCTTCGCGAATGCCTCCTGCGCCGGCAGCGCGCGCAGATCGGCGAGCGACTTCAGGCCCAGGCCGTCGGCCGCCTTCACTGCCGCCGCCTCCGCCACTTCGCGCGGAATCATCTTGGCGATACCAAGCCCCATCCACCCGCCGCTCTCGGCGATGGCGCGCTTGAACAGCCCCTTGGCCACCGGCGAGCCGACGAGGCCGCCGTTCATCGCTGCGCCGGCAGATTCGCCAAAGATCGTCACGTTGTTCGGATCGCCGCCAAAGGCCGCGATATTGTTGCGAACCCAGCGGAACGTCTCGATCGCGTCCATCAGCGCATAGTTGCCGGACGCCTTGTGCGGCGATTCGGCAGTCAGTGCCGGGTGCGCCATGAAACCGAGCGAGCCGACCCGGTAGTTGAAGGTGACGAGCACGACGCCCTTCTTCGCCAGCTGATCGCCCTCGCTGAACGGGGCCGAACCGCCACCCTCGCCATAGGCGCCGCCGTACAGCCAGATCATCACGGGCAGCTTTTCCTTGCCCGTTCTGGCCGGCGTCCAGACATTCAGGAACAGGCAGTCCTCCGACATGCCCGGTGAATCCGGCATGTCGGTTGCGGCGTTCATGCGGTTGCCGCCGGGCGGCTGGATGCAGACCTTGCCGAACTTGTCCGCGGCGCGAACTCCGCTCCACGCCTTGACCGGCTGCGGCGGCTTCCAACGCAGGTCGCCGACCGGCGCCGCGGCGAAGGGGATGCCCTTGAACACGGTGATGCCGGGCAGCTTTCCCGGCGTGCCCGACACCAGCCCGGACCGGGTCTTCACCGGCTTGCCGAGCGCGGCATGCGCCGCCGGGCCGGCGGCGAGCATCGCCGAGGCGAGAGCGATTCGTAGGATCCCAGCAGCAAAGCTCATGTGCGGACTTCCGAGTTGCGGGCCGTTGCCCGTGGATGAGGGACGGTCGCGCCGATCAGCGGCGTGCCCCGGTCTCGCCGCCGGCGGGCAGCGCGAAGGCCATGTACTGGTTGGGGCCGGGCTTCGGCATGTCCCTGCCGCTGGTGAACAGCCCGTTGCCGCCGACGGCGATCACGACGAACTGGCGCCCGCCGACCTGGTAGATTGCGGGCACCCCTTCGGACGCCGCCGGCAGATCATATTCCCAGACCACCGCGCCGGTATTGACGTCGCGCGCGCGCAGCTTGCGAACGGACGATGTCGCCACGAACCTCAGCCCGCCCGCGGTGACCCCCGGGGCGCCGCGCGGCGCATGGCTGCCGGTGTTGCGCACGCCCTTTTCGACCAGCGGCAACACCTCGCCGTCCGGCACCTGCCACAGCATCTTGCCGTCGTTGATGTCGTAGGCGGTGATCGTCGACCAGGGCGGCCCGATCGCCGACAGGCTGTTGCTCTGCATCATGAAATCGTACGTGGCGCGGTACGGCGTCACGTCGCCGCCGCCGTTCGGCATCGCCGCCAACGCGGCGGGACGCGGATCCGGGGTGAGCTTGTTGACGACCGGGATCTGCTTGGAAACGATGAAGAAGCGGCCACTCACCGGGTCTACCGCGGAACTGCCCCAGTTGGCGCCGCCATTGTGCCCAGGCATCGATATCGAGCCGCGCAGGCTGGGCGGGGTGAACATCCCTTCGTTGCGATGCGTACGCAGGATCTCGCGCACCTTCGCCTTGTCGGCCTCGGGGATGTAGGGGTTGATATCGGCTTCGGTGAAGCTCTGCCGCGCGAACGGCTTCGGCCAGGTCGGGAAAGGCTGGGTGGGCGAGGCTTTTTCGCCCGGCACGTCGGAGGCGGGAACCTTGCGCTCCTCGATCGGCCAGATCGGCTTGCCGGTGCGGCGATCCAGCACGAAGACGAAGCCCTGCTTGGTCGCCTGGACCAGCACCGGGATCTGGCGCCCACCCTTGCGGATCGTCAGCAGCTTGGGCGCGGTCGGGACGTCATAGTCCCACAAATCGTGATGGACCGTCTGAAAGTGCCAGATCCGCTTGCCGGTGCGCGCATCGAGCGCCAGGATGCTGTTGGCGAACAGGTTGTTGCCCGGCCGGTTGCCGCCGAAGAAATCGTACAGCGCCGTGCCCGTCGGGTTGTAGACGATCCCGGTTTCCTTATCGATCGTCGATTCCGACCAGTTGTGGACGCCGCCATAGCTTTCGCGCTGGCCCTCCGGCCACGTATCCGCCCCGAACTCGCCTTTCTTGGGAACGACGTGGAACACCCAGACCAGCTTGCCGGTCAGGATGTCGTAGGCGTGGATGTCCGCCGGCGAGGACGCGTAATCGTACGCGCCCGCGGGCAGCGAGATGATCAGCAGGTTTTCGAAGATGCGGCCGGGATTGTCGGTCTGCAGCGGCCGGACCTTGCTGAAGTCGCCTTCCAGCCCGGCACGCAGATCGACACCCGCACCACCGCCGAAAGACGCGATCGGCTGGCCGGTATCGGCAGAGATGGCGCGCAGCACGCCATCGTTGATGAACAGCAGCCGCCGGTCGGCCCCGTCCGCGCTCGCCCAGTAATTCATGCCGCGCGCGCCGACCCGCCCCTTGTTCGGCTGGCGCCACAATTCCTTGCCGGTCGCCGCTTCCAGCGCGACGATCGCGTTGTCGTGGGCGACGACGTACATCGTGGTGCCGACGATCAGCGGATTGAAGCGGTAGGGCTGGCCCTCTCCTGTCGGATAGGACCAGGCTACCTGCAGCTGGCCGACGTTCGATTTGTCGATCTGGCGGAGCGATGAATATTGGGCGGACTCGCCGCCGCCGAGATAGGAATCCCAGCCGACATAATCGAACGTCTTGCCTGCCGCCGATGCAGATCCGGATGCCGACGCTGCCGGCCGGCCGGCCGGAGTGCCCGCACACGCCGCCAGCGCGAGGCATGATGCGGCTACCGAACCAAGCCCCGCCAGCCGCCGGGCGATCCGCCCCGCCCGTATGGGCAAACGTTCCTGCACTCCCGGCCACTCCCCCAAAGTCTTCGGCGCGCAGTCTGTCGCATCGGTCGCCGGCTCTGGCATGGCCTAGCCGAGTTGCAAGCCTGCTGACAACCGCTGTTCGAGGACAAAGTCCACCACAGGCACCGAAAACCGATCGCTGATAGGGTGCTGGCGATAGCCGGCGATCGTCGCTGCGGCGCCGATCGGCCTGCGCACCCGACATCCGCCGTTCCGATCGACCGCACAAGCCGGTGCCAAGCGGGACGGAGCACGGGATGGAGCGCACGATAACGGCGGCTGGCATCCCCGCGTTTCGCCCGATACAGACCGATGATTACGACCTTGGGGGAGGGCAAGCGTGAAACCAGCCTATCACGTGTTCCGGATTCTGTTCGGATGCTGGTTCCTCTTCTCCGGCCTCTGGCATTTCTTCTGGCCCTGGCTTCAGCCGATGGGCAACGCGCCGGCGGCGATCGCCTTCACCAGGGCACTCCTGGCGAGCGGGCTGTTCGACTGGGTCAAGGCGATCGAGGTGGTCGCGGGCGTCGCCATCCTGCTCAACCGGGCCATGCCGCTCACCATTCTGGCGATCGTGCCGCTCAACGTGGTGATCGTTTACTGGAACTTCGTGCTCGACCGCGGCATCGTGGAATGGACGTTCGGCGGCTTCACCATCGTGGCAAATGCGGTACTCGCCTGGCCGTGGCGTGGCTATTTCTGGCCGCTGTTCGTCTGGCGCGGCCGGCCGGACTACTCGGCCGATCCGCATCTGCCTGCCCGCCGCGCCTAGGACGAGGCCGGCAGGCGACCACCGCCCGGTTTTCCGCGCGCCACCGCCTGCCGCCCGTAGGACTGGTTGTATACCTGGATACGCGTCGCCCGCAGCCCCGGCAGCCCGGACCGCTCGAACAGGCGCTGCCAGGTGGCGAACTCCTCGATCGTCAGCGCATAACGATCGCAGACCTCGTCGAGCGAGAGAAGGCCGCCCTTCACGGCCGCGACGACCTCCGCCTTGCGCCGCGCGACCCAGCGCGTGGTGCCTGTCGGCGGCAGGTTTTCCATGGTCAACTCTTCGCCCAACGGCCCGATGACGCTGCTTTTCCGGCCCAGAATGCTGGACATGATGATGGTTCCCGATGTGCTGCTGTGTCGCAGCACGATCGAGCGCCAGGTCTTTACGAGGCCCTAATACCATGGGTTAACGCACCCCTCGCAGGCCGCGCTTCACGGCAGCCGGAGTCGTCAGCGCGACGAACCGCTGGGCGGTCAGGCGCGGTCATGGATCAGAGGGAAACCGCGCCGGGAGGCGACTGGTAATAGTCGGTCACCCGCTTGCCATAGGCCTCGTCGAAGACGGGGGCGGTATCGGGGCGGAAGCTGGGGCCACCTTCGATCAACTGCTTGTCGATCTGGATGGCATAGCCCTCCAGCGCCGGATCGTAGCGGAACGCCGACCAGGGAAGCGAATGATAGGCCTGGCCCAGCCCAAGGAACCCGCCTGTCGAGATCACGACGAAAGCGACGATGCCGCTATGCTTGTCGATCATCAGCGCGTGCACCTTGCCGATCCTGCCGCCATCGCGATCGAACACAGGCGTGCCTTCCACCCGATCGGAGGCGATCAGTCTCGAGGTTGCCGGGGCCTTGTCGCTCATGATGGTCTCCGCTCGCCGGTCAAACGCGGGTGGCGGCGGCCTGCATCGGCAGGCCGCCGCCGAGATCCTCAGGTAAGGCTGTGCTTGAGCGCGCTCATCTTGTCGTGCCCGTCACGAACCGTGGCATAGCCCTCGGCGATGGCGGAGGCGGTGGCGGGGGAGAGATCGCCCTCCTTCATCGCGGCTTCGAACTTCGCCTTGATGTGATCCTCGCCGCGCTCGACCTCGAGGATGATCGCCTTGTCGTCCTTGCCGGTGAGCGCCTGCTTCAGATCCATGAAAGAACGATGCGCCGCACCCAGTACGCTGGAATCCAGTTCCGGGTCCCCGCCAAGGCTGCGGACATGGCCCTGCAGCGTCGTTGCCAGCTGCGCGCGATCACGCGCGAAATCGGCGAACATCGTTGCGAACTGGGTGCTCTCCGCATCCTCGGCCGCGTCTTCATACCCCTTCATGCTGTCCAGGGTCGTCTTGATCAGGCCATTCAGGACGGAAATGTCGTTATCGGTGCTCATGGGTCGCTCCAGATGTGGAGCCACCTAAACGATCCTCGCCACCAAAGGTCCCGGCCGGCCCGCACCACGCTGCCGAAATGAGTATCGGCCGGGCGCGGTGCCGCTCAGGCGTCGTTCGAGCGGCGCTTGCGCGGACCGATCGACAAAGCGGCCTCGCCGATCTGCGCCTCGTTCAGCGTCTCGCCGGTCTTGAGGTTGGTCACCGTCGTCCGTGCCTTGGGAACATGCTCGTCGATGAGCGCCTTGGCGACGTGAATCGCCTCCTCGTAACGGTCCTCGGTATGCACGGCCGGGCTGTCCGGTCCCTTCCGCTTGATCTGGAACGCCATGCAATCTCCTGTCTCGTTCAGCAGCCATATAGGTACGCGCGCGCCCGTTGACAGCCAACCGAGATAATAACGTCGAATGGGTGCCTGACAGACTGATCTATCTTGCACCTGCGAACATCGCGGGCCATCTTCCCGGCACTGGATCGACGCACATCGGCGATCCGCCACTACGCTCCGAGGGCTCCTGCTCTGGGTTCAGAGAAGGGCATTTCCCATCACGTCCGATCACCCTTACCCCGGCGGCAGCGGTGCCGCTGCCGAACGCGGCGAGCCTACCCCCCACGCCTGTTCGCCCACGCCGATCGATGTGCCGGGCCTGTTGAAGGCGTTGACCCCGTTCCGCGCCGCCAACAACAAGCGGGGCGCGATCGAGCTTGCCATCACCGCGGTGCCGCTGATCGCGCTGTGGATCGCCGCGCTCGTCCTCGTTCGCGAGGGCATGTGGCTGGGCCTGCTGCTGACCGTTCCGGCCGGCGCATTCCTGCTGCGGCTGTTCCTGATCCAGCACGATTGCGGCCACGGTTCCTTTTTCCGCCGTCGCATGGTGAACACCTGGGTGGGCCGCATCATCGGCGTGCTGACGCTGACGCCGTACGAGTTCTGGCGACGGAGCCACGCCCATCACCATGCCAGCACCGGCAATCTCGACAAGCGGGGGTTGGGCGACGTCGATACGCTGACCGTTGCCGAGTATCGCAAGCTAGGGGCTTGGGCGCGGCGCAGATACCGCATGTACCGCAGCCCGGTCGTGCTGTTCGGTCTCGGCCCCGCCTTCCAGTTCCTGCTGCGCCACCGCGTTCCCGCCGGGCTGATGGGCGACCGCCGGCTGTGGCTGAGCGCGATGGCGACGAACGGCGCGATCGCTTTGCTCGCCATCGGCATGATCTGGCTGGTCGGCCTGTGGCCGTTCCTGCTCGTCCACCTGCCGATCACGCTGATCGCGGCGACGATCGGGGTCTGGCTGTTCTACATCCAGCACCAGTTCGAGGAAACGGTATGGGAAGGGAGCGAGCGCTGGGGCTTCCACCACGCGGCGCTCTACGGCAGCTCTTACTACGATCTGCCGCCGGTCCTCCGCTGGTTCAGCGCGAACATCGGCGTGCACCACGTCCACCATCTGTGCAGCACCATCCCCTTCTACCGGATGCAGAGCGTGCTGCGCGCCTTTCCCGAACTGCAGTCCGTCGGCCGGCTGGGCATTCGCCAGAGCCTGGGCGCGATCCGGCTGACGCTCTGGGACGAAGAGGCCCGTCGCCTCGTCTCGTTCAAGGATGCCCGGCTGGCATAGCCTCACGCATCGGCGCGGCTGCGCCAGGGGCTTGTCGCCGCCCGCGCTTCTGTCACGGAGGGACGACAGTCACCCCGTGCGAGTAAGGACGGTCTGCCATGTTGTTCTGGGTTGCGGCGGCCGGCGCGCTCATCGGCTGGGCCGCCGCGGATCTCGCCGCGTTCGGCATGGTGGCGGGCGGGCTGCTCGGCCTGATCTTCGGCTGGGGCATCCGGCGCTCGATCCGGGCCGAGGTGCAAGCGGAGGTGCGGGCGGAGGTACGGGCCGCTGTCGCGCAGCTGGATGCCCTGCCCGCCGGGTCTGCCGCCGCCTCCATACCCGAACGGGCCATTGCGGCCGCGGCGCGGCTGGTGCCGGCCCCACCCCGGCCGGATCCGCCCTCCACGCCGACCGACGACTTCGCTGAGCCGGCGGCCTTCGCACCGAACCCGCCCGCAGCGCCGGGCATCATCGAGCAGGCGTTTGCGGCGGCGCGCGGCTGGGTGTTCGGCGGCAACACGATCGTGCGTGCGGGCCTTGCCGTGCTGTTCGTCG
>NZ_JAQGLK010000028.1 GCF_028292925.1 Sphingomonas bacterium | reverse complement strand
CGATTCGGGGCCGGGGACGCCGGACGCTACCGCGAACGCCAAGCCGACGCCGATCGCCCGCGGGAACACAAACTGCATGGCCGCGAAACTAGCGCCCCGGCGCGCAGGCCGCCAGCGTTCAAACATGGGACTGCGCCAGGCTGTGTCGGCGACGTTGTCGGTCCGCAATGGAGGCAGTCGGAATCATCGTGGCGCGGGGCTGCCGATCCCGCCCGCCGCGACAACGGCTGGCAGAGGAAGGCGGGCAGTGGCAAGGGTCCTCCATGAGCAATCCTCCCCCCTCCCGCGCTGCCGGTTTCTTCATCGCCCTCTCCGTCCTTGTCGGCGCCATCGTCGGGGTCGCCCTTGGCCAGCCCTCGCTGGGCACGCTGATCGGGGCAGGCGTGGGCATCCTGGCCTCGCTGCTGCTCTGGCTGCGGGACCGTCGGGCGGGCTGATCGGGCCGGCGCACGCGCGCGATTCGCGCCGCTGGGTGATCCTCGGCGGCGCTGGCAAGGCGGCAACCTCATCCAAATACGATGGGGTTTTGCCTAGTGGAGTAGGATTTTACCTAGGAAACCTCCGGTGCACTTACTGCTCCGGAGGCGCATATGCACTTGCTCTCGATGATCGAACGCTACCTGCGCAACAGCGGCGTAGCTCCTACCCGGTTTGGCCGAGACGCGGTTAATGACCCGCGCTTCGTTCTGGACCTGCGCAACGGCCGCGAGCCGCGCGCGTCCACGGCCGAGCGGGTTGTTACCTATATCGTGCACTGCAACGCACAGGGCGCACGATGACCGGCCCGCGACGCGGCGATCCGCACCGCATGCTGATGCAGGCGGTGCGGGAAAGAGCGGAGCGCGACGGCATCGCGCGCATCGTCGCCAATTCGAGCGAGGCGTGGGCCAGCGCCACGTTTCGGGGGGCCCGGCACAATTTGTCGCTGCAACTGGAGGGCGACGGCGGGGACGATCGTGCGACCAAGCTGGCCGCCGCGCTGGCGATCATGGAGTTCCGCCTGCCCGGTCACCTGGTGGCCGATATCGCGCTGACCGCCCGGAAAACGTACGCGGACGGCATGGCGGTAGAGATCGAGGCGCTGACCCTTGAGGATGGCTAGCCTGGCAAGCCGCCCGCTGCGCCTGCTTCAGCGCGGTCGCCCTGATATGCGCTGCAGCGCCTCGATCGCGCTACGCAGCGTATCCTCTGGCGATGGCTGCGGGTCGTGGAGCGCCGCGATCTGCTCGGCACTCGGCGCGGGTGGGAGATCGTTCCCGCAGCGATCGAGCCCACGTTCGAACCGCGCCATCAGGGAGGCGATCGTTCGCTCCTGCGGCCCGGCGCCAGGCACCGGAGGCGGGGAGGAGAGCGGCTCGGACGACGCACCGGGCGGCTCCGGCGCAGGCTCCGCGGCGGAGGGTTCCGGGGCGGCAGGCTCCGGGGTGGCGGGCTCCGCGGTCGCAGACTCCGGAGTCGCGGGCTCCGCGGCGGGGGGCTCCGCGGCAGTCGGCTCCGCAACGGGTGGGGCGGCAGCGGGCTCCGGCGCCGCAGCCTCTTGGGCGGGCGCGGGGACCGGCACAATCTCCTGCGCTGTCGTGGCGGCGGCGGGCGGCTCGGCCCCCGTCCCCTGCGGAACGGCGGGGCTCGCCGGGAGAGTGCCGACATCTCCGTCCGCCCCTCCGACTCGCCCGGCCGGTTGCGCTGAATCCGGGCCGGGAAGATCGTGATCGGCGAAGATCGGCCGCCGCGGCGGCGCATCGGGATGCAGATCGCTTCGCCGCGCGGCGAGCGGTGGCGGCGCGCCCTCGATCGTGCCGGGCGGATAGGCCGGCCCGGCATTGCGGCGGCGCGACGACGGGACGGCCATGTCCGGCTCGCGCTGAACCTTGGGCGTCCGGCCAGCGCGGCCGGCGATGGTGACGGCAAGCAGGCCTGACAGCCCGGCAAGCACCGCGCAGAGCAGCAGGAATACGGTGCGTCCGAAGCCGCCTACCGGCCCGGCGATGCCCACCGCGCCAAGCAGCGAGCCAAGCACGCGCTGCGGCATGGCGTAGCAGAAGAAGGCGGTTGCCGTCGCCAGCATCGCCGCGGAGATGCCGGCCAGCGGCAGCCTGGCCGCCCGAAGTACCGCCTTGTCGATCCCGGCGTTGCCACCCGCTCTGCCGATCTGGTTCATGCCCCGCCCCGTCATGCCGCTCTGCCCGCCAGCCTCTGGTAAACAGGTTCGTAACGCGCAATGTTTGACGACCAGTTACGATCGCGCTCGACAAAGGCGCGCGCAACGTCGCGGCGCCTTTCCCACCCTGCCCGATCCGCAAACATCGCGGTAAGCGCCGCTGCGATCCCCGCGGGATCGTCCGGCGGAAACAACGTGCCTGTAATGCCGTCCGCGATCAACTCGCGGTGGCCGCCGACGTTCGATGCCGCGACCAGCCGGCGCTGGGCCATCGCCTCCAGCGGTTTCAGCGGGGTCACCAGATCGGTCAATCGCATCGCTTTGCGGGGATAAGCGAGAACGTCGATCAGGCTGTAATACAGCTCGACCCTGTCGTGCGGCACCCGCCCGGCGAAGACGATCCGGTCCGCCACCGGCGACGCCGCTGCCTGCGCGCGCAACGCCGCCTCCATCGGCCCGCCGCCGACCAGCAGCAGGCAGGCGCCCGGCCGCGCCGCGACGAGCATGGGCATCGCCGCGATCAGATCGTCCAGCCCTTCATAATCGTAGAACGAGCCGATGAAGCCGATCACCTCGCGCCCGTCGAGCCCCAGCTTCGCGCCGAGCGCCGCATCGCGCGGGCCGGGTGTGCCGAACAGCCCGAGATCGACGCCGTTGGGGGAGACCATGATCTTGTCGGCCGGGATCGCGCGGGCGATCAGATCCTGCCGCAGCCCATCGCAGATCACCGCCACCGCATCGGCCTTGCGGCAGGCATATGTCTCCAGCATCCGGGTCAGGCGGTAGCGGGCCGATCCCTCGCGCCCGGTGCCGTTGCCGACGGCCGCATCCTCCCAGAAGGCGCGGATTTCGTACACCAGCGGCAGCTTGCGCCTGCGGGCGACCCGGATCGCGGCCAGCGCGTTCAGCACCGGCGAGTGGGCGTGGAGCAGATCGGGCCGCCACGTATCCACCAGCGCATCGATTCGCGCGGCGAGCGCGGCCACCTCGCGCCATTCGCGAAGCGGCGCGCGGGCCGGCGGCGGCGCGGGGGTGCGGTAAAAGGTAAGGTCGTCCACCGTTTCGGGATCGGGCCCGGCGGGTTCGTGCCGCACGCCCGTCACCCCCGCCACGTGCCAGCCACGCTTTGCCTGGGCCTTCAGAATCGCGCGGGTGCGGAAGGTGTAGCCGCTGTGCACCGGCAGGCTGTGATCGAGAATGTGGAGAATTCGCATCGTTTGTCCGCTTGCCAGCCTAACGCTTAATGCGCCGTCAACCGGCTGGCGATAGGAAGGGCCGCAACAGTGCGGATCGGCCCGCACTGACGGGGCGAAACGGGCTTGATCGATCTCTTTTCTCTGGCGCTCACCCACGGCCTGTTGATGCTGGCTGCCTGGCGGCTGGTGAACCGGCCCGATCTGGATCGCGAATCGGAGCCGCCGCCCGGTGCGTGACCTCGCCTTCGTCGCCTTCTTCTTCGGGCTGATCGCACTCGGCTTCCGCCGGCCGTTCCTGTTCGTGCTGGCCTATGTCTATGTCGATATCGTCGCGCCGCAGCGCCTGTCCTACTATCTGCTCAACAGCGTCCCGGTATCGATGATCTGCGCCCTGCTGGCAGTCGGCGGCTGGGCACTGGCCGACGACAAGAGCGGCACGCGGATGGGCCCGCGCCACCTGCTGATCGTGCTGCTGCTGGCGTGGGCGGCGTTCACCACCGCCTACGCCGCGGTGCCGGAGGCTGCCCCCGAAAAGTGGGGATGGGTGTGGAAGGCGCTGGCCTTTGCGATCTTCCTGCCGCTGACGCTGCGCACCCGGCTGCGCATCGAGGGCCTGCTGCTGTTCATGATCCTCTCGGCAGCGTCGATCGTGATCGTCGGCGGCATCAAGACACTCGCGTCGGGGGGCGGCTACGGCGCGCTCAACCTGATGGTGTCGAACAATTCGGGGCTGTACGAGGGAAGCACCATCTCCACCGTTGCGATCGCGATGGTGCCGCTGATCCTCTATCTCGGCCGCTACGGCACGGTCTTCCCCAGCGACTGGCGGGTCAGGACGTTCGCCTATGCGCTGGTGTTCGCCTGCCTGCTGATCCCGATCGGCACGGAGGCCCGGACCGGGCTGATCTGCATCGGGCTGCTGGGCGTGCTGATGCTGCGCGCGACGAAGCGGCGCTTCCTCTATCTGGTGATGGTCGGCGTTGCGGGGATGGCAGCGGTGCCGCTGCTCCCGTCCAGCTTCACCGAGCGCATGGATACGATCCAGGGCTATAAGGCGGATAGTTCCGCCTCCACCCGGCTGGCGGTGTGGGGGTGGACCTGGGATTATGTGAGGCAGCACCCGCTCGGCGGCGGGTTCGAGGTCTATCTCCTCAACACGCTGCGGATCGAGAAGGTGGCGACCGAGCGGTCGGGCGGCACCGAGAAGATCGAGACCACCCACGAATTCGACAAGGGCCGCGCCTTCCACAGCGCCTATTTCGAGATGCTGGGCGAACAGGGCTTCCCAGGCTTCTTCCTGTGGCTGGCGCTGCACGTGAGCAGCCTGTTCCGGATGGAGGTGCTGCGCCGGCGCTACCTGCGAGCGGAGGGGGACCGGGCGTGGATCGCTCCGCTGGCTACCGCGCTCCAGCATGGCCAGATCATCTACATGGTGGGATCGCTGTTCGTCGGCATCGCGTTCCAGCCGTTCATCCTGATGCTGATCGGCGTGCAGATCGGGCTGGACAGCTATCTGACACGCCGTTTCGGCCGGCGGCAGACGCCGTTCGGGGCGGTTCCCACAGAAGGTGCCGCGCCCCCGCAGGCTAATCCGGGCTGGCAGTGACGGCGGCCAGCCGGTCGGCGCCATCGGAACGAAGCGGAAAGGCATGGCGTTGTTCACGGACCCCGAGGATATCCGGACCTCTCATGCTCTGCTTCGTCGATCACACCGAACCCGGCATCACCCGCGAGAAGCTTGATCAGGGCTGGGCCTATTTCGACCCCGACGGCAAGCGGATCACCGATCGCGACGAGATCGACCGGCTCGACAGGATCGCCTTGCCGCCCGCCTACCGCGATGCGTGGTTCTGCCCGTCGCCGGAGGGACACATCCAGGCGATCGGCTATGACGAGAAGGGCCGGCGGCAATATCGCTACCACGCGGATTTCCGATCCCAGCAGGAAGCCGAAAAATATGATCGCTGCGCGGATTTCGGCAGGGCGCTGCCCAAGATCCGGGCGCGGGTGGAAAAGGATCTCGCCGGGCGGCGGCTGAGCAAGGATACGGTGGTCGCCGCGGTCGTCCGCCTGCTCGATCTCGGGCGGGTGCGCGTCGGCAACGACGCCTATGCCGCCGCCAACAACAGTTTCGGGGCGACCACGCTGCGCGACCGCCATGCCAGGATCAGCGGTGGCCGGCTGAAGCTGGAATATGTCGGCAAATCCGGCAAGCTCCAGCGCATCACCATCGATGACAAGCGGCTGGCGCACATCGTCCGCCGATCGCAGGATCTGCCGGGGCAGCGGCTGTTCCAGTATATCGGCGAGGATGGCAAGCAGCATCCCGTCACCTCGTCGGACGTCAACGCCTATCTGCGCGAGGCATCGGGCGGAGCGTTCACCGCGAAGCATTTCCGCACCTGGGGCGCCAGCACGCTGGCCTTCGGGGCACTCATCGACTCCGCACCGGAAGGTATCAAACTGAAGACCATGCTTGAGCCGGTTGCGGCGGCGCTCGGCAACACGCCGGCGATCAGCCGCAAATCCTATGTCCACCCCGCCCTGATCGAACTCGCCCAGAGCGGAGGGCTCAAAGGCCAGCCGAAGCCCCGACTGCCGCGCCCGGCCAGAAACCTGACCGGCGTCGAGCGTGGGCTGATCGCCTTCCTCGACACGGTCGCGCAGGCCGCGCCCGACGCGGAAGCGAAGCAGGCCGCCTGATGCTTACCGGCAAGGCAAAGACGCCCGCCGTAGCCGGCCCGCGCCCCCGCGAGCTTGCGGCATCGCTGCAGCAGCGGATCGAGACGTTCGTCGAGCAGGCGAGCGCCTGGGTGGTGCAGCACAGCCTGCAGATCCTTGTCGCACTGGCGATCGGGGTGGCGATCGTCGCGGTGCTCATCGGCATCAAGCGGCTCGGCATGCGGCTGTGCCGTGAGGGCACCGCCAATGCCGACTGGCGGACGATCATCGGCCGCGTGATCGCACAGACCCGGTTCCTGTTCATGGTCGTGCTCGCCGCGCATCTCGTGGCGGGTTACGCCTACGCGCCCGATGCGGTGGCCAACACGATCCGCTTCCTGTTCGTGATCGGGCTGACGCTGCAGGCCGCCTTGTGGGCGCGCGAACTGATCCTGGGGCTGGTGGAGCATCGCGTCAGCCGGGGCGGCGATTCGGATCATAGCGCGCTGGGCAGTGCGATCGGGATCATCCGCCTGCTCGTCACCGTCGCCCTGTTCGCGATCGCCATCATCCTGGTTCTCGACAATCTGGGGGTGAACGTCACCGGGCTGGTCGCAGGGCTGGGCATCGGCGGCATCGCCATCGGCCTCGCCGCGCAGGGCATCTTTTCCGATCTGTTCGCCGCACTGGCGATCCTGTTCGACCGTCCATTCCGCCGCGGCGACGCGATCCGCTGGGATACGACGTCCGGCACCGTCGAGGCGATCGGGCTGAAGACGACGCGGGTGCGCGCGCTGACCGGGGAGGAAGTGGTGATCTCGAACGCCAACCTGCTCAACAAGGAGCTGCACAATCTGGCGCGGCTGGATCGCCGACGGCTCGTGCACAAACTGGGCGTTACCTACCAGACGACGCCGGACATGTGCGACAAGATCCCCGAAATGCTCCGCGCGATCGTCGAGGGGCATGACAGGTGCACCCTCGTGCGCTGCGGGATGATCGGGTTCGCCGCGTCGAGCCTGGATTTCGAATTGCAGTTCGATGTTCATTCCGACGTGTACGACGTCGTCTTCGCGACGCAGAGCAAGGTGCTGATCGCCATCCTCAAGGCGTTCAATACCGCCGGTATCGAGTTCGCCTATCCCACGCAGACGACGTTCACCGCGGCACCGGACGGCAGGCTCGTCATGCCCTATGCCGAACCGCCGATCCTGATGGAGCAGCGCCACGCGCCGGCTCCGCCCGCAGGGGAAAGATAAAGTTGGGGGCATCGATACCGTGCCGGGGGCGGCTATCGCCTTGCCCCTGGCAACGGGTCGGAGGATCGGCGGCGCCCCCGGCATGGCGGCAAAGGCGCCCGGCTGCGGTCAGGCGAGCGGCCTCAATCCTTCGCCGGCCGCTCGTACATTGCGCGAAACCGTTCGAACCCCAGGCTGACGTGCGTCGCCGATTCGCCCAGCCCCAGCCGATCGAGATGCTCCAGAAACTCCTGGAACAGCATCATCGTGTCGCCCACCTGACCGGGGGAAAGCTGCGGGTGGGCAAGCCTGACCATTCGTACACGGGGGCCGGCACCCGGCTCCGTCGCATCGCCCGAACGCACCCGCGGAGCCTCCGCTGCTGCGGGATCCGTGGGACCCGCAGGCGATATATCCGGCGCCGTCCTGCCGGTTCGAATACGCATGGTAACTAGCTCGCGACTGCCGTGATTGTTTTGTGGTCGGGGAGACAGGATTCGAACCTGCGACCCTCTGCTCCCAAAGCAGATGCGCTACCAGGCTGCGCCACTCCCCGAACGAGGCATGCTTTAGAGGCCCCGGTTATGGCGCGCAAGCACGCCGACTGCGGGATATACGTGCGAGCGCCGGATCGCACACGGCAACCCGAGTCGCATCGCCTGGGTGCGGCCTTGTCGCGACCGGAGGCAGCCGGCGCGGCCGTTGCCGCCCGGTGCCGATCGCGATCAATAGCCTACGGTGAACCGCCCGCGATTATGCTTTGGCGCCTCGATCTCATCGACCAGGGCAACCGCGAAATCCTCGTACGAGATCGAGCTCTTGCCGTCCGCGGCGATCAGCAGCTCCTCCGTGCCGAGCCGGAAGACGCCCGTGCGCTCGCCCGGCCCGAAGACCATCGACGGCGACACGAACGTCCAGTCCAGCCCCTCCGGCTCCTGCTTCAGCCGCTCCAGGAAGTTCGCGCCGGCGCGGATCTCGGGCATGAACGCCTCGGGTATCTGGCCGCTGTCGATGATCCGCTGATCGCTGCCGGGCGATTTCAGCGACGCGGCACCGCCGACGACGATGTAGCGGCCAACGCCGGATGCGCGTGCCGCCTCGATCAGCTTGGCGGCATCGCTGGCCGAGAATTTGAGCGAGCTGATCGCGACGTCGTGCCCCTTGATCGCGTCAGCCAGCGCCGCAGGATCGTCCGCGTCGGCCTGGATGACGGTGACGCCGGGCTTCGCCTCGATCTTGTCGACGTTGCGCGCGATCGCCGTGACCTCATGCCCGCGCGAAACGAGCTCGGCCAGGATCCGGGATCCGGCGTTTCCGGACGCGCCTACCAGGGCAACCTTCATCAGCATCCTCCTTCATCGTTGGCTTCGCACGATCGTCGGCGCTGTTCCTCAGAACGGCAGCTTGAACCCCGGGGGCAGCGGCAGGCCAGCGGTCATCTTGCCCATCTCGGCATTCCCGGCGGCATCGGCCTTGGCCCGCGCGTCGTTGAGCGCGGCGGCGATCAGATCCTCCAGCATCTGCTTTTCGGCCGGGACCATCAGCGAATCATCCAGCGAGACGGCGATGATCCGGCCCTTTGCGCTGGCGCGGATTTTCACCAGGCCGCCACCGGAAACGCCCTCGACCTCGATCTTGTCGAGACCGTCCTGAGCCTTCTGCATCTCGTCCTGGACGTTCTTCGCCATCGCCAGGATCTCGTCGAGGTTCTTCATGGGGCAATGCTCCTTCTCTCGGCGGTGTAGCCGATCAGCTCGGCATCGGGAAAGGCCTCGAACGATGCGCGGACGATCGGCGACCCGAGGATCTCGTCGCGCGCGGCGGTCTCCAGCGCGCGCTCCTGATCGAGCAGGCTGGGCTCGCTCGTCCCCTCGGTGAAGGTCACCTCCCACGTCGCTCCGCTGATCGCCTTCAGCGTCGCGGCAAGATCGCGGGCGAAGTCCGCCGGCAGCGGGCCGGTACGGCGGACCACGAGATCGGGCGGAGCATAACGGACCAGCCCGACGAAATCGTGGAGCCGCTGCGCGATGAGATGATGGTTGCCGCGCACGAGCGCGTCATGAAGCGCGCGGAAGTCCGCCGGGAAACTGGGTGCGGGGGGAGCCGGCGGGGGTGGCGGCGGCGCCGGCACACTCGCCGTCTGCAACAGACTCGCCTGCGTGTCGGCTGCCGCAGGCGCCGCGGCGGGCGGCCCGGCCAGCGCCTCGCCACCGGCGATCCGGCG
>NZ_JAQGLK010000019.1 GCF_028292925.1 Sphingomonas bacterium | reverse complement strand
ACATGCGATCGCCTGCCGAGGCGGGCGCCTATGTCCGCAAGCTCAGGACGATGCTGCGCTATGTCGGTTCGTGCGACGGGAACATGGAGGAAGGCTCCATGCGCGCCGACGTCAACGTTTCCGTCCGGCGCCCGGGCGGCGAGCTTGGAACGCGTACGGAGACCAAGAACGTCAACTCGGTTCGCTTCGTGATGGCCGCGATCGAGTATGAGGCGCAGCGCCAGGTCGACGTGATCGAGGGTGGTGGCGCGATCGTCCAGGAAACGCGGCTGTTCGATCCCGACAAGGTGGAGACGCGATCGATGCGGTCCAAGGAGGACGCGCATGATTATCGGTACTTCCCCGATCCGGACCTGTTGCCGCTGGAGCTGACCGAGGCCTTCGTCGCCGAGTGCGAGGCGAGCCTGCCCGAGCTGCCGGATGCCAAGCGCGCGCGCTATGCGGACGTGCTGGGCGTGTCGCCGGGGAACCTGGCGGTCATCACCGCCGACGTGGCGAACACCGTCTATTTCGAGGCTCTGCTGGCCGCTGCGGCGGGCGCGCAGGGGCGCAGCGAGGCGGAGGTCGCGCGGGCGGCATCGAACTGGCTGGTGTCGGAACTGTTCGGCGCGCTCAACCGGCTCGGCCGCGACATCGAGGACAGCCCGGTGGCACCGGCTCAGGGTGCCGCGCTGCTCGGCCTGATCGCCGACGGCACGCTGTCCGGCACGCTCGCCAAGCAGGTGTTCGAGATCATGCTCGAGACGGGCGACGATCCTGCCGCCATCGTCGAGGAGCGCGGGCTCAAGCAGACCAGCGATACCGGCGCCATCGAGGCGGCGATTGCAGGGATCATGGCCGCGAACGCCGACAAGGTTGCGGATTACCGCGGTGGCAAGGACAAGCTGTTCGGCTTTTTCGTCGGTCAGACGATGAAGGCGATGGCCGGAAAGGCCAACCCGGCCGTCGTCAACGAACTGCTGAAAAAAGCACTCGGCTGATCCGTCCGCATAGCCCGGCGGCGCATTCCGCCGCCGGGCGTCCGGATCAGCTCGTCACGTCGTCCTGGCTCTTATTGTAACCGGCGCTGCCGGATACGCCGTCCTCGATCCCCGGCGGATCGAGCGGGGATCCGTCATGCGTGCCGTAGGAGGCGCCCGATTCGCCGCTGTCGGGCGAACCCTCGACGCTCTCCCGGCCGGGATCGGAGGCGGGGGAGACCTGCTCGATATCTTCCGATGGGCCGGCGGGCAGGGAATCGGGGTGGTTGTCGGGGGTGGTGGCGGTCATCGCAGCATCTCCTTCGCCGCGCTCAACGCGCCGCCCGGCGATCCGGCTCCCGCGGCTCGGGCAAGCCCGCCTCAGACCACCGCCTCCACCGTGACGTTCATCGCGAAGCGCCGCTCGCCACCGGGCGGCACCTCGATCACGCCGGGCTTGTCGCGGAAATCCCCGTCGAAATCCTGCGGATCGGAATGGCCCTGCCACGGCTCGATGCACAGGAAGGGCGCGCCGGGCTTCGTCCACACGCCGAGTTCGGGCAGCCCCTGCCAGGCGACCTCGATACCCGGTTCGTCGGGCGCACCGAACCGCACGGACCTGCTGGCGAGGGCATCGAAGATCACCGCGTCCGCCTCGAACAGGCTGTCGTCGAGCGCGAGGTCGCGCCCGTCCACCGGGGTCGGGTGGAGGACGGGGGTGAGCAGCCCGGTAGGCGCGACGCGGCGGATCGGCGCGGGCTCCGCCTCGGCAAAGCGCAGGCGGTGCTCGGCGCGGTCGCCACCGCCCGGCAGCGGCCAGCGGAAGGCGGGGTGGAAGCCGAAGCTCGCGGGCAGGGGGCGAACGCCGGGGTTGGCGAGCGTGGCCGTGACGCCGAGCGTCGCGCCGGCCAGCTCGAACCGGATGTCGAGGGTGAATTCGAACGGATAGACAACCCGCGTCCCCGCCGTCGCCTCGAGCCGGAAGGTGGCATGATCCTCCCCCTGCTCGACGACGTGGAAGATGCTGTGGCGGGCGAAGCCGTGCTTCGGCATCGCATGTTCCGAGCCGTCGACCGCCAGCCTGCCCTGCGCCAGCGTGCCGACGATCGGGAACAGGATCGGCGCGCGCCCGGTCCACCAGTTCGCATCGCCGTTCCACAGATAGTCGCGCCCGGCCCGATCGGTGATCGTCTGCAATTCGGCGCCGAGGGGGGCGATGCTCGCCTCGAGCCGGTCGGATCGGATGGTTATCATGGCCCTATCTTGTAGCGGGACCGCGTCTGAGGTCCAGCACGCGGCTTGCCCTTCCTCGCCCCCTGTTATAGAGCGCGCGCCGACCGGCGGCCTGGCGGGCGTGGCGGAACTGGTAGACGCGCTGGATTTAGGTTCCAGTATCGCAAGATGTGGGGGTTCGAGTCCCTTCGCCCGCACCAGCTTCGCCGCCGCCGCCAGCGGCGGAGCGGCAACGCACTTTACGAAAAGGCTCTGAGATTCCGATGCAGACTGTTGAGACGCTGAACGAAGGGCTCAAGCGCGCCTATACGCTCACGATCCCCGCCAAGGAGATCAGCGATCGCATCGATGCGGAGGTCCGCAAGGCGGCGCCGCAGATGAAGATGCCCGGCTTCCGCCCCGGCAAGGTGCCGGCCAACCTGGTCCGCAAGATGCACGGCCCGGCGCTGGCCCAGGAGGCGCTCAACAGCGCGGTGCAGGATGGCGTGCAGCGCCTGCTCGCCGAGAAGCAGCTCCGCCCGGCGATCCAGCCGGCTGTCGAGCTGGTCGAGGGCTATGAGGACGGCAAGGATGCCGAGCTGAAGGTTGCTCTCGAGGTGCTGCCCGATGTGCCGGCCCCGGTGATCGACGGTATCACGCTCGAGCGGCTGACGGTCGAGCCGACCGAGGAGGAGATCGCCACCCAGCTCGATCGCCTCGCCTCCCAGCAGAAGAGCTTCGACGACGCGCCGGAGGATCACGCCGCGGCCCAGGGCGACCAGGTCGAGATGGATTTCGCCGGATCGGTCGACGGTGTCGCATTCGAGGGCGGCACCGGCGAGGGCATGACCGTCGAGATCGGATCGGGCCAGCTTATTCCGGGCTTCGAGGATCAGCTGATCGGCATCAAGGCGGGCGAAAGCCGTACGCTGGATGTCACCTTCCCCGACGATTACGGCGTCGATACGCTGAAGGGAAAGCCCGCCAAGTTCGAGATCACCGCCACCGCGGTGCGGACCCCCAAGCAGGGCGGCCCGGACGATGCGTTCGCCAAGTCGCTCGGCCTGGAAAGCCTGGAGCAGCTGCGCGGGCTGCTGAAGGGGCAGATCGAGCAGGAGCTGAACGGGCTCACCCGCACCCACATGAAGCGCAAGCTGCTGGATCAGCTGGCCGCCAGCCACGATTTCCCGGTGCCGCCTTCGATGGTGGAGGCCGAGTTCGGCCAGATCTGGCAGCAGCTGGAGCATGAGGCGACGCACGAGGCCGATCCCGAAGCCGCCAAGGCCGAGATGGAGAAGGACCGCGC
This sequence comes from Sphingomonas bacterium, assembly GCF_028292925.1. GTDB lineage: Bacteria > Pseudomonadota > Alphaproteobacteria > Sphingomonadales > Sphingomonadaceae > JAQGLK01. The sequence goes on along the minus strand of NZ_JAQGLK010000019.1, from coordinate 3,745 downwards.
CGAGTATCAGACGATTGCCGAGCGCCGCGTCCGCCTGGGCCTGCTGCTCTCGCAGATCGGCCAGCAGAACGGCATCGAGGTGACGCAGGCGGAAATGAACCGGCTGATGGCGCAGGCCGCCCAGCAATACGGCCCGAAGGACCGTGAGCGGTTCATCCAGTACGTCCAGCAGGATCCGATGGCCGCCGCCCAGCTGCGCGCGCCGCTGTATGAGGACAAGGTGGTCGACTGGCTGTTCTCGCAGGCCGAGATCACCGATCGCGCCGCGACGCGGGCGGAGCTGGAAGAGGCGATCGAGTCCGAGGACGGTTTCGCTACCGGCACCCACATGCACAGCCACGACGATCATGACCACGATCACAGCGATCATGATCATGATCATGATCATGGCGGTCACGATCACGATCACGATCATTCCGGCCACCAGCCTGCACAGGATGCGGCGCCGGCTGCGGCTACCGTCGATGCGGGCTACGGGGACGATGCCGAGCTGGAGCCGGTCGCGGCGCCGGAGCCGGTCCGCAAGGGCAAGAAGGACAAGGCGGCTTCTTCCGTCGAAGGCGATCCCGCCGATGCGGCAGAGGGTGCTGCCGCGCCGAAGCCGCGCAAGCGCAAGGCCAAGGACGAAGCCTGATGCGAGTGGGCGGCGCGGTGCTTTCGCAGGTGCTGACGCCGCCCGTTACCGCCACCCCGCGGGTGGCGGTGCTGCTGCCCTGCTATAACGAGGCGGCGGCGATCGGGGCGACCATATCCGGGTTCCGCGCCGCGCTGCCCCACGCCACGATCTACGTTTACGACAATAACAGCCGGGACGAGACGCGGGCGATCGCCGCCGCAGCGGGGGCGATCGTTCGGTGCGAGCGGATGCAGGGCAAGGGGCATGTCGTCCGCCGGATGTTCGCCGATATCGAGGCGGACGTCTATGTGATGGCCGACGGCGATGCGACCTACGATGCCGCGGCCGCGCCTCTTATGGTCGCCATGCTGATCGACGAGACGCTCGACATGGTGGTCGGTGCGCGGCAGTCCGAGGTCGATGCGGCCTACCGGCGCGGCCACCGCTTCGGCAACCTGTTGCTTACCGGCCTGCTGGCCCGGCTGTTCGGGCGCAGTTTCAGCGACATTCTATCCGGTTACCGCGTCTTCTCGCGCCGTTTCGCAAAGAGCTTCCCGGTGCTCTCCGAAGGGTTCGAGATCGAGACGGAGATCAGCGTTCACGCGCTGGAGCTGCGCATGCCGGTCGGCGAAGTCGTCACCGCTTATGCTGCCCGGCCGGAGGGATCGACGTCCAAGCTTTCCACCTACCGCGACGGCTGGCGCATCCTGCGCACGATCGGCATGCTCTACCGCATCGAACGGCCGGTACTGTTCTTCGGCGGGATCGGGATGGTGCTGGCGCTCGTCTCCGTGCTGCTGTCGGTGCCGCTGGCGATCACCTACCTGCAAACCGGGCTGGTGCCGAGGTTGCCGACCGCCCTGCTGTCGATGGGGCTGATGATCCTGGCCTTCCTCAACATCTTCACCGGCCTTATCCTGGATACGGTGGTGCGGGGCCGGCGGGAGGTGCGGCGGCTGGCCTATCTGCGTTTCCCGGCTTTCTCACAGATCGACGCCGGGCAGGGGTGAGGCGGGCGGCGGTGCCCCGCCGCACACGCGGCTGACCGTCACCCGATCTGCCGACGATGGCGCGGCGCCGGCCCGGTAGATCGCCTTCCCGCCATCGCCCGTTGCAGTTCGCGGGTGGAGCGATCCCGGTCCGCATCGGGGCGGTGGCGGCGGTGAAGGCCCCTTGAACATACCGCTGCAAACGCCGATGTTGGCCTTTGCAGGGCAGAAGGACCGAATACCCCCATGGCATATCCCGACCACGCCGACATTGTCGGCGGCCTCGTTCCTATCGTCATCGAACAGTCGACCCGCGGCGAGCGCAGCTTCGACATCTACTCGCGGCTGCTGCGCGAGCGGATCGTGTTCGTTACCGGCCAGGTCGAAGACCATATGGCATCGCTTATCTGTGCGCAGCTTCTCTTCCTCGAGTCCGAGAACCCGAAGAAGGATGTCTATCTGTACATCAACTCGCCAGGCGGCGTCGTCACCGCCGGGCTCGCGATCCATGATACGATGCAGTATATCCGGCCGCGTGTCGGCACGCTCTGCATCGGCCAGGCCGCGTCGATGGGCAGCTTCCTGCTCGCCGCGGGTGAGCCGGGGATGCGGGTGGCGACCACCAACAGCCGCATAATGATCCACCAGCCATCGGGCGGGGTGCAGGGCATGGCGGCAGATATCGAGATCCAGGCGCGCGAGATCCTGCGCATGCGCCACCGGCTGAATTCGCTGTACGCCAAGTACACGCAGCAGCCGATCGAGGAGATCGAGCGCGCGATGGACCGCGACAAGTTCCTCGAAGCGGACGAAGCGAAGGCCTACGGGCTGATCGACGAAGTTTTCGACAAGCGCCCGCAGCCGACCCAGGACCGGGCGGCGGCCTGACCCATATCCACGTCCGGCAGCGGCACATTGGTCATTGCCGGGCGCTGGAACCGGGGTCTAGGATGCGTTTGCGTAGACGGCCTGAGCGGCCGAAGGGATAAGAGATGACCAAGCTAAGCGGTGGCGATTCCAAGAGCACGCTCTACTGCTCGTTCTGCGGCAAGTCGCAGCACGAGGTGCGCAAGCTCATCGCCGGGCCGACCGTCTTCATCTGCGATGAGTGCGTCGAGCTGTGCAACGACATCATCCGCGAGGAGACGAAGAGCGCCCTCGTCAGCAAGAAGGACGGTGGGGTGCCGACCCCGCAGGAGATCTGCAACGTCCTGGATAGCTACGTGATCGGGCAGCAGCAGGCGAAGCGCGTCCTCTCGGTGGCGGTGCACAACCACTATAAGCGGCTGAACCACGGCGCGAAGGGTGCCGACGTCGAACTCGCCAAGTCGAACATCCTGCTCGTCGGGCCGACCGGCTGCGGCAAGACGCTGCTTGCCCAGACGCTTGCCCGCATCCTCGACGTGCCGTTCACGATGGCCGATGCGACGACGCTGACCGAAGCAGGCTATGTCGGCGAGGATGTCGAGAACATCATCCTGAAGCTGCTCCAGGCGAGCGACTACAATGTCGAGCGGGCGCAGCGCGGCATCGTGTACATCGACGAGATCGACAAGATCAGCCGCAAGGCGGACAATCCCTCGATCACGCGCGACGTGTCCGGCGAGGGCGTGCAGCAGGCGCTGCTCAAGCTGATGGAGGGCACCACCGCATCGGTGCCGCCGCAGGGCGGGCGCAAGCACCCCCAGCAGGAATTCCTGCAGGTCGACACGACGAACATCCTGTTCATCTGCGGTGGCGCCTTCTCGGGCCTCGAGAAGATCATCGCGGATCGCCTGCAGGGCAAGTCGATCGGCTTCGGCGCGTTCGTCGCCGGCCCGGACGAGCGCCGCACCGGCGAGGTGCTGCGCCAGTGCGAGCCCGAGGATCTGCTCAAATTCGGGCTCATCCCCGAGTTCGTCGGCCGGTTGCCCGTGATCGCGACGCTGATGGACCTCGACGAGCCCGCTCTCGTCAAGATCCTGTCCGAGCCCAAGAATGCGCTCGTCAAACAATATCAGAAGCTGTTCGAGATGGAGACGGTCAAGCTCGGCTTCACCGACGACGCGCTGACGCAGGTCGCCAGAAAAGCGATCGATCGCAAGACCGGCGCGCGCGGACTGCGCTCGATCCTGGAGGGCATCTTGCTAGACACGATGTT
>NZ_JAQGLK010000003.1 GCF_028292925.1 Sphingomonas bacterium | reverse complement strand
GCAGTTGCTTGGCCACCTCCGCCCTAAGCTCCACCCGCTGGGGTGCGTCGGGCGCGTTCATGCCGGCGCCTGCCGTCCAATGGACAGCAAATGGACAGCAAATTTCGTTTCGTTCTGCATACGTTGTTGCTCCGTTCGGCAACAACGTGGTGTCTGACGCCTTGGACTAGGCCGACTTCTCTCGTTTACACCGAGAGGGTCGGCGGTTCGAGCCCGTCACCGCCCACCAGATCATTCCGGGGATAGCGCCGAGAGGCACGGACTGCGCCGCTCGCGTCCGGTATTCCGCGCGGCGGCCCTGGCCTTGCGGGCCCGGCCTGACCGGCATCTTCCCCCTCAGAGCGCCCGGACCAGCCGGGAGGCGACTGCCATCCACGGCGGATCAGCGATGATCTGCTGACGGCCGCCGGTGCCGAGCGGCATCAGGTGGAGCTTGCCGGCTTCGCGGCCGACGAGCCGGCCGAACAGGAAACGCCCGGCAGGGCGGGGAAGCAGCACGTCGCGGTTGAGCGCGCCGGCATAGTCGCCCGCGGCCATCCGTTCGCACCAGATCTGATCGCCGGTACGATATTCGCCGACGCCCGCCTCCACGGTGACAGCCAGAAGCCCGGCATCCGGCTTGGGGGGCATGACCACCGCCTCGCGCCGCGGCGCATGCGCGCCCTGCGCGCCGAGCACGGCAGCGACCGGCAGATCGCCGCGCACCGGCAGGCGGATCAGATCCGAGGCCGTCACCTCGAGCGCCTCCGCGATGCGGTTGAGCCAGCCGACCGACACCGTCCGCATGCCGGTTTCGAGCCGGCCGATCGTTTGCGGCGTGGTCGGCGGCGAACAGCGGCAAGCCACGTCCTGGAGCGTGAGGCCTTTCGCGCGGCGTACCTCGCGAATGCAGGTGATCATGGTTCAAACCTCTCCACCTTGATGGTTACCGCTGTCCTACATGGACCTGACGATGACAAGGGAACCGCTCGACTTTGGAGGAGCCTCTATGGTGACGAGCGGGGTCAGTGCACATGGCCGGCGGTTGATCGCGGCGCTGGATGCCGGGCGCGCGGTGCGACGTGCGGGCGAGGGCTGGGCAGCGGGGCCGCTGGCCGCGCCATCCAGTCTCGTGGCGGATCTCAAGCGGCGCGATCTGGTGCGCGAGGAAGGCGATCGGCTGGTGCTGACTGCCGCCGGCGCGGGATGGAGCGCGCGCTATGCGCGGCCCGATGCGCCCAACCGGCTGCTTGCCGAGCGGACGCTTTCCCCGGAACTCGCGCGGGCGCTCGTGCCGACCACGCCCGCAGCGCGGGGAAGGGTGGCCGCAGGGCGGAACGTGACCGTCGATCTGGCCGAGGCGCCGCTCGGTTGGCTGAAGGCGCGGGGGCTGGTGAGCGACCGCCAGTTCGAGGCGGGCGAGCGGCTGCGGGCCGATTGGGAAATGGCCGGGCTGGCGCCGAGCGTAACGATGCGGTGGGATCAGTCGCCCTCGTCCAGCGGGCGGCGCGGGCCTTCGGCGGGGATCGATCCGACGCTGGCGCAGATTTCGGCCAAACGGCGGATGGAAGCCGCGCTGGAGGCGGCGGGACACGGCCTGCGCGACGTGCTGTGGCGCGTCGCCTGCGCCGGGGAGGGGCTGGAGGGCGCAGAGAAGGCGCTCGGCTGGCCCAGACGTGCGGGCAAGCTGGTGCTGCTGATGGCGCTGGACCGGGTGGCGGATCATTACGGCATCCGCTAGGGGCCTCGCTTATGCTCAATCTGTCCGCAGTAACGGTGCGCCTGGGCGGCCGACCGATCCTCGATGGCGCCTCCGCCGCATTGCCACCCCGTGCCCGAGTCGGGCTGATCGGCCGCAACGGCGCCGGCAAGTCGACGCTGATGCGGATCGTGGCCGGGATGCTGGAGCCTGACACCGGCACGGTCGAGATGCCGCGCGGCGCCCGAATCGGCTACGTGGCGCAGGAGGCGCCCACCGGGAACGCGACCCCGTTCGAGACGGTGCTGGCGGCGGACACGGAGCGGGCCGCGCTGCTGGACGAGGCGGAGCATAGCAGCGATCCCCACCGGATCGGAGAGCTTCACGAGCGGCTGAACGCGATCGAGGCCCATAGCGCCCCGGCGCGGGCGGCGCGGATCCTGGTGGGCCTGGGCTTCGACGAGGAGATGCAGAACGCGCCGCTCGACAGTTTTTCCGGCGGCTGGAAGATGCGCGTCGCACTGGCGGCGCTCCTGTTCTCCGGGCCGGACCTGCTGCTGCTGGACGAGCCTTCGAACCACCTCGACCTGGAGGCGGTGCTGTGGCTGGAGAACTTCCTGAAAAGCTACCGCGCGACGATGGTGGTGATCAGCCATGAGCGCGACTTCCTGAACAACGTCGTCGACCACATCCTGCACCTGGAGGGCGGCCAGACGACGCTCTACGTCGGCGGGTATGACGCCTTCGAGCGGCAGCGCGCCGAGCGGCTGGCGCAGCTGGAATCGGCGCGCACGGCGCAGGCGAGCCAGCGCGCCAAGCTGCAGGACTACATCGCGCGCAACAGTGCCCGTGCCTCCACCGCCAAGCAGGCGCAGTCGCGCGCGAAAGCGCTGGCCAAGATGCAGCCGATCGCCGAGGCGGCCAACGATCCCTCGCTGATCTTCAACTTCCCCAATCCGCAGCCACTGCGCCCGCCGCTGATCACGCTGGACATGGCATCCGTCGGCTATGGCGACACGACGATCCTGTCGCGGCTGAACCTGCGGCTGGATCCCGACGACCGCATCGCGCTGCTCGGCCGCAACGGCAACGGCAAGACGACCTTGGCCCGCCTGCTGGCGGCGCAACTGGCGCCGCAGGATGGCGGGATGGCAGCTTCCGGCAAGATGAAGGTCGGCTACTTCACCCAGTATCAGGTGGAGGAACTGGACGGGAACGACACGCCGCTGGAGCATATGGGCCGGCTGATGAAGGGGGCGACCCCGGCGGCCGTGCGCGCGCAGCTGGGCCGGTTCGGCTTCCCCGGCGACAAGGCGACGCAGAAGGTATCGAGCTTTTCGGGCGGGGAGCGCGCGCGGCTGGCACTGGCGCTGATCACGCGCGATGCGCCGCACCTGCTGATCCTGGACGAGCCGACGAACCATCTCGACGTCGATACGCGCGAGGCGCTGGTCCAGGCGCTGAACGAATATGACGGCGCGGTGGTGCTCGTCAGCCACGACCGGCACATGCTGGCGCTGACCGCCGATCGGCTGGTGCTGGTGGACGGCGGCACGGCCAAGGAGTTCGTCGGCACGCTGGAGGATTATACCGACTTCGTGCTGGGCAAGAGCCCGAACGCCGGACAATCCGGCGGCGGGCAGGCGCAGAAGACGAACAAGAAGGAGGATCGCCGCGCCGCCGCCGAAGCGCGCGAGCGGAACGCGGGCCTGCGCAAGCTGGTGAAGGATGCGGAAGCGGAGATGACCCGCTTCGCCGACCGGCGAAAGGCGATCGACCTGGCGATGTTCGACCCCAAGGCCGCCGCCCCCGCCGATGCCCGCCGTTCGATGGGCGAGCTGATGAAGGAACGCGCGCTGACCGAGGAATGGCTCGCCGCCGCCGAGGCCCGCTGGATCGAGGCGACCGAGGCGCTGGAGGCTGCGCAGGCCGCGACCGCCTGACCCGATCCGCCCACCGTTCGGAACCCCGCCCCGTGCGGGGCATTGGCGGGCGAAGGAGTTCGCGCGGATGCGGGTGGCAGGCAAGATTGCGAGCGGACTGGGCGCAGCGATCGCAGGCGGGGCGGCGTGGTTCTACGCCCGCGAGCGGATGGCGGAAACGCCGGCCTGCGAGACGATCGAGCGCGATGGACCCTGTTGCGTGCGCCGCTATCCGCAATTGATCGTGGCGCAGACGGCGCGGCGCGGGGAGCGACTTGCGGCGCTGAAGACCGGGTTCGGCGTGCTGGCCGACTACATCTTTGCCGAATCGCGTGATGGGCCGGAGATCGCGATGACCGCGCCGGTGCTGGCCGCGCGCGAGGGAGGCCTGTGGCGGATCCGGTTCGTCATGCCGGCGAAGTGGACGCGGGCGACATTGCCGGCTGCGGGAGCCGACGTGACGATCGAGGAAGTACCGGCGCGAACGGTTGCCGCGATCCGCTTTGCCGGGCGGCCGGACGATGCGGGAATGATCCGGCGCGAGACAGAACTGCGCAGCTGGATGCGGGCGCGCGGACTGGCCGCAGCGGATACGGCAGAGCATGCCTTCTACAATTCGCCCCTGATGCCCGGTCCGCTGCGCCGGAACGAGGTGCTCATCGAGGTGCTGAATAACCAGATAGGTTAAAAGCGGTTGACAGCGACCCGCTGTTCAGGTACTTAAAGGACAAGCTGAGAAATTACGTCGAGGGCCGAAGCGGACAACCGCTTGCGGCCCTTTTTCGCGTCCGGAGCAGAGATGACCGATCAGAAGGTGATCCCCTTGCGCGGCAGCCGCGCGCCCGTTGCAGATGTCGGGCCGGCGCTCAAGCGGGCCAGGCCGAGATCGAAGCCCAAGCCGAAACGCGAAAGCTGGACCGCCGAGAAGAAGCGCACGTTCCTGACCACGCTTGCGGCGACATGCAACGTGAGCGCGGCGGTGCGATCGATCAGCATGTCCGAATCCGCCGTCTATGCGCTGCGCCAGCGTTCGCCGGAGTTCCGGGCCGAGTGGCAGGCGGCGCTGCGCGAAGGCTATGCCAAGCTGGAGATGGCGATGCTGGAACGCGCGATCCACGGCACCCAGAAGCCGGTGTTCCACCTCGGCAAGGAGATCGGCCAGGTGACCGAATATCCCGACCGTATCGCGCTGACGCTGCTGACCGCCCACCGCGAGGCGGTGACGGGGGAAACCGGCGGACGGATGACGCCGACCGACCCGGAGGAAGTGCGCCGGCGCATCCTGGACAAGCTGGACGAGATGAACGCCCGGCTCACCCGGAAGGATGACGGGGAGGGGCAGTAATGCCCTCCATCGCCGAACGGATCGCCTGCCTGCCCGAAGAGGAGCGGCGGCAGGTGATCGATGTGCTGCGCCCCGCCGACCTGCCGACCATGGACGTCAACTGGATGTTCTGGAGCCGCAGGGCACAGATGGCGCCGGAGGGGGACTGGCGCACCTGGCTGATCCTGGCAGGGCGCGGCTTCGGCAAGACCCGGGCGGGCGCGGAGTGGGTGCGCAGCCTGGCGGAGGCGGACGGGCGGCTGCGCATCGCGCTGGTCGCGGCGACGAGCGCCGAGGGGCGGGCCGTGATGATCGAAGGAGAGAGCGGGCTGCTGGCGATCGCGCCGGAGGGGCTGCGGCCGACCTACGAGCCATCGCTGCGGCGCCTGCGCTGGGCGAACGGGGCGCAGGCGTTCCTCTATTCGGCGGCGGAACCGGAATCGCTGCGCGGGCCGCAGCACCACCACGCCTGGGCCGACGAGATCGCCAAATGGCCGGAGGGGGAGGCGGTGTGGGCCAATCTGACGATGGGCCTGCGGCTGGGCGAGCGGCCGCGGACCGTGGCGACGACCACGCCCCGGCCCGTGCCGCTGGTCCGCGCGCTGATCGGCTCCTCCGGCGTGACGGTGACGAGGGGGCGGACGCTGGACAATCGCGCGCACCTGCCGCCCGCCTATCTGGCGGCCATGCGCGACGCCTATGCCGGCACCAGGCTGGGGCGGCAGGAACTCGACGGCGAACTGATCGAGGAAGTGGCGGGAGCGCACTGGTCCCGCGTGCTGATCGAGCGGTGCCGGGCCAGGGCGTGCCCGCCACCGACGCGGGTGGTGGTGGGCGTGGATCCACCGGCCTGGATCGGCGGCGATGCCTGCGGGATCGTCGTCGTGGCGCTGGCCACCGATGGTGGGGCCTATGTGATCGACGATGCCAGCGTGGCGAGTGCCGGGCCCGAGCAATGGGCGCGCGCGGTGGCCGAGGCGGCGGCACGGCACGGTGCCGACCGGGTGATCGCCGAGGCGAACAATGGTGGAGCGATGGTGGAAAGCGTGCTGCGCGCCGCCAACCAGGCGCTGCCGGTGAAGCTGGTCCACGCAA
>NZ_JAQGLK010000209.1 GCF_028292925.1 Sphingomonas bacterium | reverse complement strand
TTCTTCCCAAGCGAATATCCGATCTCTACATTGGTTACCCACTGCGGATCATAATGCTGAACGTTGGCGGCCACGGTCGGGTGAGTATATGTGTACGGCCCGTAGATGATCTGGTTGCTGTCGATATCGAAGGCGCCGATCGTCAGGTGTGCGCCGGCGATCACCTTCCAGTTGGGCGTGCCGTCCTCGATATCGCCAAGCCTGGAGCGGCTGAAATAGGTCAGCCCCGATCCGGCCGGAGGCGCCTTGATGTTCGACAGCCGTGTCTTGCCCGTGGAAAAGGCGAGCGACAGATCGCTGTCGATGCTGCCGGCTTTGAACTGATAGCGCCCCACCGCGTCCAACCCGCGGGTTCTCGTGTCGAGCCCGTTCAGGAAGAAGTTGGCGGTCCTGACGTTGGCGAGCCCCGCCGCGCCGGTCGCTGCGGCCACGAACGGCCCGGTCAGGCCGTTCGCATTCGCGCCGTCGGTGGACAGGATGAACCCGTCTATCTTGATCTGGTAGGCATCGATCGTCAGCGATGCGCCGCGCAGCGGCTGGAGCACGAGGCCGGCCGACACGTTGCGCGCCTTTTCGGGATCCAGTGGTTTCGCGCCCAGTGCGGCGACGGCCGGATCGTTCGGGCGGAAAAAGCGCGTGCGAGACGAAAGCGCCTCGTCCAGTGCGCCACTGAAACTGAAGATGCCGGTGGAGGAGGTCGTCTGGCTGCCCAGCAGGGCGATGCCGGGGGCGTGGAACCCGGTCGAGTAGGCACCTCGCACCGCGATGGCGGGCGTTACGTCCCACCGTGCCGATAGCTTGCCGGTGCTGGTCGTGCCGAAATCGGAATAATGTTCGATGCGGCCGGCGGCGCCTATCGTCACCCCCTCCAGCGGAAAGACATCGACACCCGCATAGCCGCCCCACACGTTCCGCGAGATGCCGGCCAGATCGTCCGGGGTCAGTCCGCCAACGTCCGATCCGTAGCGCGTTGCCTTGCCGGCATTTGGGCCATCCAGGATCGGCACGCCGCCATTGTTCCAGGATTGCTCGTCTCCCGCTTCCGCCGCCTCCCATTTTTCATGCCGGTAGGTGATGCCGGCGCTGAAATTGGCCGGCCGTGCGAGGCCAAGCTCGAAATCGCGGACATAGTCCAGCGTCGCCGCGATCTGGCTGCTCCTGAACTTGCCGAGGTAGAAAGATCGCTGGCTGGCCAGGCCGTAGCTGGGCGAGGCGCTGTCATACACGAACGTGCGGTTGACGTTGCGCCCGGCACTCACCCCGATATCGAACGAGCCGACTTCACCGGCATCGTAGCGCAGCCCGGCGGTGAGCGCCGTATCGTACAGGAGGCCGCGTATCTGGGGCTGGGTGCCATCCGGGTTGAAGGCGCGCAGATTGCCGTCGTTCTTCGGCTCGGTCGGGTTCACGCGGTTGCGCGTATCGGTCATGCTGAAATTGGCGGTGCCGTAAGCGCGCAGGGCGTCCGTCAGCCCCACTTCGCTGTTGGCCAGTATCGCGAGATTGTCGGTGTTGGCGTTCCCCCAGCGGCCGACGGCGCTGCGATCCGCGGTCTCCTCGCGCGGATCGCCGGGGAAGTAGCGCGGGCGCCAATCCGCGCCGCTCCGGTCCGTGGTGTTGCGGGTGGACGCGTTGACGCTCAGATCGAGGAAACCATCGTCGGTCAGCGGCGTCGCGACCGTCAGCCCGAGCGACTTGGTGAAGCCGTCGCCCCGCGTATATTCGCCGATCTGCGCGTTGAGGTCGAAGCCCTCGGTCCTCTTCTTCAGGATCAGGTTGATCACGCCGGCAATGGCGTCCGATCCATATTGTGCCGACGCCCCGTCACGCAGAACCTCCACCCGCTCGATCGCATTGACCGGCACGGCCGACAGATCGACGAACTGGCCGACGCGGTACGGATCGACTGCGGCCAGCCGGCTCGATGGGTTGCGGCGCTTCCCATCGACCAGGATGAGCGTCAGGTCCGGCGGCAGCCGGCGCAGCGAAGCCGATCGCGTGCCATACGTGCCCTTCACGGCATTCTGCGTCTGGGGGAAGTTGAAGGAGGGCAGGAGCCTCTGCAGCGCCTGGTTGAGGTTGATCGTGCCGGTGCGCTCCAGAGCGGCCTGGCCGACGACGTCCACCGGAACCGCGCTCTTGATCGCCGCCGTTGCACGCTGGCTGCCGAGCACGATGATTTCGTCCTGGCCTGCCAGTTGGACAGGCGCGGGCTCCCCTCGCTGCGTTGTTGCTGCGGCCGCTGGCGGAGCCGTTTGCGCCGTCGACATCGTCGCGGAACCCGCGCCGAGGAGGGCCAGGCCTACGCTGCCATACCGTGTTTTGATCGTCTTCATCGAACGCCCGTTCCCCCAGTTTGGATTGACTACCGCAATGGTAGAGAATCAGGTTCACTGGCTAGGGCAGTTTTACTTTGGTTCGAACAAGATGAATTGTTGCCGTGCAACATGGTGTAGGCGCACGAAAAAGCGCCGCCATGGCCTCGTGCTGGGCCATGGCGGATGACGTGTCGGCAGTTTCGGGGGCAGCCGTCAGGCCGGAGAGTAGACGTTCAGGTCGGCATGCCCGGCAGGAGCCGCGGAAAGAGTGCAGCCCGGCCGGTGGCA
>NZ_JAQGLK010000207.1 GCF_028292925.1 Sphingomonas bacterium | reverse complement strand
CTGTTTCCCGTACGCGTTCGGACATGGGCTCCTGCCTAACCAGACGTACCTCTTTAGGCGGCACAAGGGCCGTCATCGAGTCCTTGAGCCAACCGAACAGGATCGCGCTGCGGCTGCGGCTGCGTCGCCCCGCTGCCAACGCGAACCTTGAAGCCTCCCCCGCTGCAATTCGTACGCCACGAGCATGCCCGCAGCCCCGCGCCCAGAACGATCGATGACCGGCAGGCGGCCGGGGGAACTCAGCGCCCTGTGAGATTGTGCAGCAGCATGCGGGCAACCCGTCGCGGTGAGCCTACCTGCCTGGGGGCGCTCAGCCCGGCAGCAGCATCGCCCTTGGCGAGCGTGAAAAGGGCCCCGATCGGGCGCAACGCCTTCGGCCATCCCCGATTGCCAACCCGCGCGATCCGCTGGCGCGCCATGTCCAGCGCCGACTCGGCTGAGGGCCGATCGCTGATGTGGAAAGCGAGGTCGACCAGCGCCCATGCGTCCCCCGCGACGGCAAGTTCCGCACGCGAAGCGCCGAGTATGACGCCGGCGGCCTCGAACAACGTCCCGCCCCGGTCGGCGCCGTGGGCAGCAGTCTCCGCCTCCGCCAGAGGCAAGGGCGAAAGCAGCACCACCCAGCCGTCGGCAATTCTGCCGAGCGCACGGCCGGTCACTCCGCGCGGCAACAGCCCGGCGGCGATTTCCCTCAGCAGCGGCTCGTCGGGGGCGGGATGCGTATCGAGCCGCTCCAGCGCCTCGCGCCACCACGCCAGGCGGATCTGGCCCAACCGTGCCTCTTTGGTTGCACGAACGACGCTCGCAAGCCGCTCGTCGAGTTGCCAGAGCAGGGTCAAGGCCGCGCGGCTGTCGGGAGGCGCATAGGCGATCGTCAGCGCCCGTTCCGGATCGTTGATGTCCATAGCCCCTCCCTGCGGGCTACACACCGCCAAGGAAAGCCGGGAATTACCGCCACTACGGTTAGCGCGGGGTTAGAGCCGCATGAACGGTCTGTTAGGGCATACCCGCTAAACCTGGGCCAATGAACCGGCGCGTGAGCATGCAGCCGGCCCAGGGGACAAGCGTGAACAGGAACAGCGCCGCACGCTCTGAATCTTCGTCCTTCCGGGGCCTGTTTGCCAGGCTGCGGAGGGATACACGCGGCAACACCCTTATCCTGGTCGCTATGTCGCTACTGCCGCTGCTGGCGATGATCGGATCCGGGATCGATATGGGCCGCGGCTATCTGGCCCAGTCGCGCCTGCAACAGGCGTGCGACGCGGCGGCCCTGGCCGGCCGGCGGGCGATGACCGGCGGCGTGCTCGACGACGCGGTAAAGACCGAGGCCGACAAGTTCTTCAAGTTCAATTTCCCCACGGGCACCGCCGATGTCGACGGCACCGCCGCCTTCCAGGCCAAGGGGTTCAAGCCGATCATCGGCAGCTCCGCCAACTCGACCGTGACCGTCAGCGCAACGACGACGCTGCCGACGACCGTGATGAAGATTTTCGGCTTCAAGACCCTCCCGCTGTCTGTCGACTGCTTCGCCAAGCAGGACTTCGTCAACACCGACATCGTTCTGGTGCTGGACGTCACCGGATCGATGCTCTGCGCCACGACGGAAACAAGCTGCACGAACAGTTCGACGGGCGTGGAAAAGGCGTCGTCGAAGATCGTTGGCCTGCGCTCGGCGGTGCTGGCGCTGTACGACGAACTCGCCAAGACGCAGACGGAGCTGGAGGCCGCGGGCATGCGGCTTCGCTACGGCATCGTGCCCTATTCCAGCAGCGTCAATGTGGGAGACGCAATCGTTTCTCAGAACGCGAACTACATCGTATCGGATAACTGGGACTATCAGTCACGCGAAGTCACCATTTCCGGCGCTGGGGAGTTTACGGACACGGACTGCACCAGCAACAAATACGGGAGCTACAGCGCCACGACGCGGAAGTGCACGTACTTCACCTACAAGACTCGCAACTTCCCGACGGGAAATTTCGTTGCATCCTTGAAGGACGCCAGCAAGGCGGTCGAGATATCGTCGTTGATCGGTACGTCGGACAGTGACGGCGACACGCCCGTTGCGGCGGCGACAAAGTACTCGCGCTGGGCGGGGTGCATCGAGGAGCGGGCCAGCACCAACTCGCTGACGTCTACCACGACGTCGATCCCGGCGGCCGCCAAGGATCTGAGTATCGATCTTATCCCGACCGACAAGGCCAGCAGGTGGAAGCCTTACTGGTCGGACATCGAATATATGCCCGCCCGCTGGGTACGCAGCGGACATGAGCCAAATCAGCCCCAATTCGCCTGCCCGACCCCGGCAAAGCGCCTGCAGGCGTGGACGAAGGCTGCGCTTTCCACCTATCTCAACACGCTGGCCGCGACAGGCGGCACCTATCACGACAACGGCATGATCTGGGGCGGGCGCTTCATCTCGCCGGACGGGATCTTCGGACCGGAAAACCCGTCCACCTACAACAGCATGCCCGTCGCACGGCACATCATCTTCATGACGGACGGCCTGCTCGATACCGGCTACGAAACGCTCTACACGACCTACGGGATCGAGAAGTACGATGCGCGCATAACCGCCGGGGGCACTGCCTCGAACGAGACGCAGCAGGCACAGCGCCACCAGCAGCGGTTCAACCTGATGTGCAGCGCGGTGAAAGCGAAAAAGGTCTCGATCTGGGTCGTCGCGTTCGCATCCGCCCTGGATACGAATCTGCAGACATGCGCGACGAGCGTCGCCCAGGCCTCGACATCGGCCAACACCGCGGATCTCACCGCAAAGTTCGTCGAGATCGGCAAGAATATCGGCTCGCTGCGGCTGGTGAAGCCATGATCCGGCTACCCGCCACGATGCGCCGGCTCGGGCGCGACCAAAGCGGCATGAACATCGTCGAGTTCGCTTTCGTCCTGGCGCCCCTCGTCACGGTGCTGCTGGTCATCATCGATTTCGGCTACCGCATGTACTTGGAAGTCGTGGTCGAAGGCACGCTCAACAAGGCAGCGCGGCAGGCGACGGTCGGGGGCGTCGTGACGACCGACATCGATGCCTATGTCCGGAACCAGCTCGTCGCGTTTTCCAAGAACGCGGTGATCACCATAGAAAAGCAGAGCTATTACCAGTTCTCCGGAGTGGGCAAGCCCGAGAAGATCCTGACCGACACAGCACCTGTCGGCACCTTCAATGCCGGCGACTGCTTCGAGGACAGTAAACCAAACGGTACGTATGACGCGAACCAGGGCACGCCGGGGCTCGGTGGTTCGGATGACATCGTCTACTACAACGTAAAGGTCGAATTTCCGCGGCTCGTCCCGCTCGGCAAGTTTCTGGGCTTCTCGAACAAGGAAGTCGTGGAGGCCAAAACGGTTCTTCGAAATCAGCCGTATGGCGCGCAAGGCACGCCAGCAAAGGTATGCACATGATCCGCTCGCGCCGAATTCTCTCGCTCCTGCGCCGGCTGCGCCGCGATGAAAGCGGAATTCAGCTGGTGGAGTTCGCCGTCTCCGTTCCGGTACTCCTGACGCTGGGCCTCGGTGGGATCGAGGTTGCCAATTACTCGATCGCCAGCATCCGCTGCAGCCAGATCGCCATGAGCGTTGCCGACAATGCGGGCCGCGTGCGCGATTCGATCGACGAGGCGGACGTCAATGAAACGATGCTCGGCGCCAAGCAGATGGGAGAAGGGGTAAAGTTCGCCGAGAACGGCCGCATCATCCTATCCAGCCTGGAACCGAATGCTGCAAAGACAGGGCAGTATATCCGCTGGCAACGCTGCTCCGGCAAGAAGGTGGTCTCGTCGCTCTACGGCGCCGAGGGCAAGGGCCAGAACGATTCCTCGCTACAGGCGATGGGCCCCGCTGCAACCGCAATCAAGGCATCGGCCGGCACGGCGGTGATGTTCGTCGAGGTCGTCTATGATTACCAGCCGATCGTCTCCAATCGGCTGCTCGGCGCGCACACGATGCGATACGAAAGCGCCTTCAACGTGCGCCAACGGACCGATCAGACAATCAAGAACGGCGGGAATCTCGGCACCGGCAACACATCCGCGTGCGGCATCTACGCCGCATAGCGGGATCGCTCGGCAGCCGCGTTGCCCCTCCCCTGCTGCAGGGGAAGGGCAAGCCACCTATTTGTAACACACCTTCTTGGCGGCAGCGACGACATCGTCCGCCTTGAGCAGTGCCGCCTTCTCGAGGTTAGCGGCATAGGGCATCGGCACGTCGACGTTCGTCACGCGGAGCACCGGGGCGTCGAGGTCATCGAACCCCTGCTCCATCGCCACGGCCATCAGTTCGGACGAGATCGAGCAAGCCGGCCAACCTTCCTCGACCACGACCATCCGGTTGGTCTTGGCGAGGCTCTCCAGCACTGTCTTCGTGTCCAGCGGGCGCAGCGTGCGCAGATCGATAACCTCGGCGTCGATCCCCTCCTCGGCCAGCTTGGCAGCCGCATCCAGCGCCACACCCACGCCGATCGTGTAGCTGACCAGCGTCACGTCCTTGCCCGGCCTGACGATCCGCGCCTTGCCGATCGGCAGGACATAGTCGTCCATCTTCGGCACATCGAAGCTCTGCCCGTAAAGCAGCTCGTTCTCCAGGAACACGACTGGATCGTCGGAACGGATCGCCGCCTTGAGCAGCCCCTTCGCATCTGCCGCCGAATAGGGCGCGATGACGATCAGGCCGGGAACGCTGGCATACCACGGCCCGTAATTCTGGCTGTGCTGCGCGCCCACGCGCGAGGCCGCGCCGTTCGGTCCGCGGAACACGATCGGGCAGCGCATCTGTCCGCCGGACATGTAGTTCGTCTTGGCGGCCGAGTTGATGATCTGATCGATCGCCTGCATCGCGAAGTTGAACGTCATGAACTCGACGATCGGCTTCAATCCGCCCATCGCCGCGCCGGCACCAAGGCCGGCAAAGCCCATTTCGGTGATCGGGGTATCGACGACACGCTGCTCGCCAAATTCGTCGAGCAGGCCCTGCGTCACCTTGTACGCGCCCTGATACTGGGCGACTTCCTCACCCATCACGAAGACGCGGCTGTCGGCGCGCATTTCCTCCGCCATGGCGTCGCGCAACGCTTCGCGGACAGTCGTGCGGACCATCTCGGTCCCCTCGGGCACCTCGGGATCGGCAACCTGCGTCTTCTCGACGGAGGCGACGATGGTCTCGGTGGCGCCAGTCGGCTCCGCCTCGGGCGCCTTCTTTTCGCTGTCGCCAGAATGATCCTCGCCACCGGGGGCACCCGTTACGGCGCCGGCCGGTGCGCTGGACTGAGAGGCATCCTCCCCTTCCCCGGCGATCAGCGCGATGACGGTGCCAACCTTCACGCCGTCAGTTCCCTCGGGAATCATGATCCGGCTGATCGTGCCTTCGTCGACGGCCTCGAACTCCATCGTGGCCTTGTCCGTCTCGATCTCGGCCAGCAGGTCGCCCGCGGCGACGGTATCGCCTTCCTTGACGAGCCACTTGGCGAGCGTGCCCTCCTCCATCGTCGGGGAAAGCGCGGGCATCTTCAATTCGATCGGCATCAGTATCGCCCCACCAGCACGTCGGTATGCAGTTCGGAAAGATCGGGCTCGGGCGACTCTTCCGCGAAGGCGGCCGCATCGGCGACGATCGCCTTGATCTCCTTCTCGATAGCCTTCAGCTCCTCATCGCCGACCCCGGCGGTTTCGAGTTCGCGCTTCAGGCCCTCGATCGGGTCTGATTTGTCGCGCACTGCCTGGACCTCGTCGCGGGAGCGATACTTGGCTGGATCGGACATCGAGTGGCCCCGATAACGGTACGTCTTCAGCTCCAGCAGGACCGGGCCCTTGCCGGCGCGCGTCCACTCCATCGCCGTTTCCGCAGCGCCGCGCACCGCCAACACGTCCATGCCGTCGACCTGGATGCCGGGGATGCGGAAGCTTTCGCCGCGGCGATACAGCTGGTCTTCGGACGAAGCGCGGTTGACGCTCGTCCCCATCGCATACTGGTTATTCTCGATCACGAAGATGACGGGCAGCTTCCACAGCTCCGCCATGTTGAAGCTTTCGTA
>NZ_JAQGLK010000206.1 GCF_028292925.1 Sphingomonas bacterium | reverse complement strand
GAGGGCGGAGAGCGCGTCCGCCGCCGCGCCGCCGCCTGCCGCCGCCGGCACCGAGCCGGCCGGGCCGATCGCCACCGCGCCGATCTTGTCCTTCAGTTCGTTGACGATGCGCAGCGCCAGCTTCGGCCCCACCCCGTTCGCGCGGGCCACCGTCGCCTTGTCGCCTGCCGCCACCGCACGGCCGATCTCGTCCGGCCCCAGCACGGAAAGGATCGCCAGCGCGACGCGCCCGCCCACCCCCTGCACCGATGTCAGCAGCCGGAACCACTCCCGCTCCCCGACGGACCCGAAGCCATAGAGCGTCATCGCGTCCTCGCGGACCTGCATCTCGGTGAGGAGCATCACGCTGCCGCCGATCGGGCCGAGCGCGCCAAGCGTGCGCGCCGAAGCCTGCACCAGATAGCCGACGCCGCCGACATCGATCACCGCCTGCTCCGCGCCCGATTCGGCGAGCAGCCCCGTCAGCCGGGCGATCATTGCACTGCCGCCCGCCGCGCGAAGGCACGGGCGCTGGCGACATGGTGGGCGTGGGTGATAGCCACGGCGAGGGCGTCCGCCGCATCCGGCCCGGTCAGTTTCACGCCCGGCAGCAACCGTTCGACCATCGCCTGCACCTGCTTCTTGTCCGCACCGCCGGTGCCAACCACCGCCTTCTTGACGATGCTGGGATGATATTCGCCGATCGCCACCCCCGCCGTCGCCGCGGCAAGCAGGACGACCCCGCGCGCCTGCCCCAGCTTCAGCGTCGATACCGCGTTTGAATTGCCCAGCACCTCCTCCACCGCGGCGCTGGCCGGGCGTTGAAGGCGGATGATCTCGGCCAGCGCATCGTAGAGCAGGGTCAGCCGCCGGGGCAGCTGCATCTTCGGATCGGTGCGGATCTGGCCGTTGGCGACGTGGGAAAGGCGGTTGCCCTCGACCGCGATGATGCCCCAGCCAGTCGTGCCGAGCCCGGGATCGAGGCCGATCAGGATCATGGCGCGCCTACGACAGCTTCTCCATGACGTCTTCGGGCACGTCGTAATTGCCCCATACCGTCTGGACGTCGTCATCCTCGTCCAGCGCGTCGATCAGCTTGAGCAGCTGGCCGGCATCGCCTTCGCCCACCGTCACCATCGTTTGCGGGCGCCAGGCGAGTTTTGCACCCTCGGGTTCGCCGAGCACCGGCTCGATCGCCTTGGCGACTTCATGAAGCCCATCCACCGCGGTCCAGATTTCATGGCCGTCCTCGGTCGAGGAAACATCCTCCGCACCCGCCTCCAGTGCCGCCTCGAACACCTTGTCGGGATCGCCCGCGCTTACGGGATAGCTGATGAGGCCGACCCGATCGAAGCTGTGGCTGACGGAGCCCCCCGCGCCCAGATTGCCGCCATTCTTCGATACGGCGGTACGCACGTTGGTGGCGGTGCGGTTGCGGTTGTCGGTCAGCGTCTCGATGATCAGCGATACGCCGCCCGGCCCGAAACCTTCGTAACGGACCTCCTCGTAATTATCGCCGTCGCTGGCCTCGGCCTTCTTGATCGATCGCTCGATATTTTCCTTGGGCATGCCGCCGGCGCGGGCGGCGAGGACGGCAGCGCGCAGCCGGGCGTTCATCGCCGGATCGGGGAGGCCGGATTTCGCCGCCACCGTGATCTCGCGGCTGAGCTTGGAGAAAGCGGCCGCGCGCTTCTTATCCTGCGCACCCTTGCGGTGCATGATGTTCTTGAACTTGGAATGGCCGGCCATGCGCCGTCTTTCGTCCTCTTCGCTGGGGTCGCGTTACCGTTCGCTCTAGCGTCGCGAACCGGCCTTGCGCAATGCTTGCCGCCCCTCGCCCATCCGCCACGCCGTGACGAAGAGGGCGGCGGTGAAGAGCAGCTGGACTGCGGAGACGACGCCGTCGATCAGCGCCAGGGCCGCAACCGCCCGTCCGGACAGCGGCAGCCGCGAGGCGATCAGCGTGAGCGCGATGTGCACCGCCGCAAACGGCAGCACGCATTGCAGGAATACGGCGGCGAGCGGGAGGCGCATCCCGCGCGTCCGGCGCACCACCCCCAATATGCCGCGAAACGGGGCGCCCGCGGCCAATGCCGGCCCGACCGGGCTCACCGCAATCACCGCCACGCCGAGGACGGCAGCAGCCGCGAACATGATGAGCCACTGCGTCGAAAGCGGCTGATCGGCGATGCCGGTGGCACGGCCGATCAGTTGGGTCAGGGTGCCTATCAGCGCCAGCGAGATGATGCTGAATGCGGCGAACCGCAGAAAGGCCAGGCCGGGTGCCAGCGGGCGCGGAACCTCCGCCATGCGCCGCATGATCGCATAGCCGGCGCCAAGGACCAGCAGGATGCGCGCCAGCGCCGCCACGACGAACCCGCCCCCCGCCCCCTCGCCGGGGCTGGGGACTGCGGCGAAATCGATCAGGTTGGCCACTGTCGTTACGAAAGCGGCCAGCGCCCAATATTCCGGGCCGGCGCCGCGCAGCCGCGCGAACACGCCTCGACGTATCTCGCTCGTCAACGCCGCCGCCGCTCCGATCATGCCCCTCGGCCTCCGCTTGACCTCTTGTCGATTCAGTTCAGCCCGAGTGCCGCCTTGTACGTCTCCAGCAGCGCCTCCTGCTCGTCGCGCGCATGCTTCTCCATCTTCCGCAGGCGGACGATGGTACGCATGGTCTTGCTGTCGAAGCCGGTGCTCTTGGCCTCGTTGTAGACATCGCGGATATCGTCCGCCATGCCCTTCTTCTCTTCCTCGAGCCGCTCGATGCGCTCGATGAAGAGCCGCAGCTGATCGGCCGCGACCGTATCGCTCATTTCAATATCCCCCGATCCCGATCTGGTCCGCGGCACCGTCCGGCGGCCGCGGGAGGCAGGCCTCTAGGCTATGGCGCCCTGCCGCTCAAGCAGGCTGCGGCGGGCTGCGCGCATCAGCGGTTCGGTTCGGTCATCGCCGGCGGGTCGCTGGCCGGGAAGGTATCGTCCAGCGCCTCGTCCAGCCGGCGGTTCCTCGCCACGCTGTCCGCCATGCGGCTGAGCTGCTCCGGCGTGGCATCCTGCTGGTGACGGGATTTCCACTCCGAATAGGGCACGCCGTAAATGGCATGGCGCGCCGCCTCCCGGTTCAGCTGCCCGTCCGACGCCTCCGCCACCCAGTCCGCCAGGCAGTTCCGGCAGAAGCCGGCCACCCCCATCAGGTCCACGTTCTGCGAATCGGTGCGGTGGCGCAGATGATCGATCAGCCGACGGAACGCGGCGGCCGCGGTGGCATCGTCGATCGCCGGTTCGGCCTCGGGCTGGGTATCGGGCGCGTTCATCGTGCAAACTCCAATTTGAACTGACACGTCCATGTGCCTAGGTGCAGACCGTCGTCGAGCGAAAGGGACAATGTGCAGACTCCGATCCCGCCCCGTAGCCGCAAGGTTCGCGTTCTGGCCACACTGGGCCCCGCGAGCAGTTCGCCGGAGATGATCCGAAAGCTTTTCCTGGCGGGCGCCGATGCCTTCCGCATCAACATGAGCCACGGCGCACATGCCGAAAAGGCCGCGGTGATCGCCTCCATCCGCGCGATGGAAAAGGAAGTCGGCCGGCCGTCCACCGTGCTCGTCGATCTGCAGGGGCCGAAGTTGCGGGTCGGCGTGTTTGCCGATGGCGCGGTCGATCTCCGCCACGGCGCGCAGTTCGTTCTGGATAACGATCCGGCCGCGGGCGACGTATCGCGCGTCCGCCTGCCCCACCACGAGATCTTCGGCGCGCTGGAACCCGGCGCGCGATTGCTGCTCGATGACGGCAAGATGGTGCTCCGCGTCGTCGATGTCGCGCCCAACCGCATCGTCACCCGCGTCGAGGTCGGCGGCAAGCTTTCCAACCACAAGGGCCTGAACGTGCCCGACGTGGTCGTGCCGATGGCGGCGATGACCGACAAGGATCGCACCGACCTGGCGTTTGCGCTGGAAAACGGGGCCGACTGGATTGCCCTGTCGTTCGTGCAGCGGCCGGAGGATGTCGCCGAGGCGCGGCGCCTGATCGGCGGGAAGGCGGCGCTGCTCGCCAAGATCGAGAAGCCATCGGCCGTCGTCCGGCTGGAGGAGATCCTCGAACTGGCCGACGCCGTGATGGTCGCCCGCGGCGACCTTGGCGTGGAATTGCCGCCGCAGCGCGTGCCCTCCCTCCAGAAGCATATCGTCGAAACGGCGCGGCGGATGGGCAAGCCGGTGGTCGTCGCCACCCAGATGCTCGAATCGATGATCGTCTCCCCCTCCCCCACCCGCGCCGAAGTGTCGGACGTCGCGACGGCGATCTACGATGGCGCCGATGCGGTGATGCTGTCGGCCGAATCGGCGGCGGGTGCATGGCCGGTCGAGGCGGTGACGATGATGGACGACATCGCGATCGCGGTGGAGGGCGACGCCGGCGATCATGATCGCATCCACTTCACCCGGACGGTGCCCGATCCTACCACGGCGGACGCCCTGTCCTTTTCCGCCAATCAGATCGCGCGGACGATCTCGGCCACGGCGATCGTCTGCTTCACGCTGTCCGGATCGACCGCGCGGCGCATCGCCCGCGAACGTCCATCGGTGCCGCTGCTGGTGCTGACCCCGCGCGCGGCGACGGCACGGCGGATCGGGCTGCTGTGGGGGACGCATGCGGTGCGCACCCGCGATGTCGGCTCGTTCGAGGAGATGGTCGGCAAGGCCAAGCGGATGGCGCTCCGCCACGGCCTCGGCAAAGCGGGGGACCGGATCGTCATCATCGCCGGCGTCCCCTTTGGAACGCCGGGATCGACCAACGTCCTCCACGTCGTCCGCCTTACCGGCGACGAACTGAAGAACCACGCGGCGTCCTGAGCCGCGCGCTTCGGGAAGTGCCGGCCGATCAGGCCGGCACTTCCCCTTCCACGGTGGTGCGGTAGAGTTCGCGCCGATAGCCGTCATAATCGTTGCTGGCGTGGTGCAGGCAGATGCGGTTGTCCCACAATACCAGCATGCCCGGCTCCCACCGCAGCCGGCAGGTAAAGGCATGCTGCGTGACGTGTGCCGCCAGAAAAGTTAGCAGCGGGCGCGATTCGGCGGCGGTCATCCCCTCGATCCCGACCGCATAGGATTCGTCGACATACAGCGCCTGCTCGCCGGTCACCGGATGGGTGCGGACCAGTGGATGATACGCGCCGTCGATCGCCTGGGAACGCGCATCGTCGGACGAGAAGGGGGTCGCGGCGCCGTTCAGCCGGATCTGCGTGGCAAAGTTGGCCACCGCGGACATGTGGACGCGAAGCGGCGCGATCATCCGCTGCATCGTCGGGCTCAGCATCCGGTAAGCCAGCACGCTGTTGGCCCAGGCGGTATCGCCGCCGAACGGCGGGATCTCCACGCTGAACAGGGTGCTGATCGATGGCGGCCGGGGCAGAAAGGCCGAATCCGTGTGCCAGGATCCGCCGAAGATCGCCTTGGACCGGGTCGCCGCTTCCTTGATCACCGGCTGCACGTCCGGGTGCCCGTCGACGCCCTTGGTATAGGCATCGGTGCCGAACGGGCCGAAGCGGCGGGTGAAGCGTTCGTGATCGCCATGATCGATCGCCTGCCCGCGCAGGTAGATCATCTTGTGGTGGAACAGCGCGTCGCTCAGTTCGGCGAATGCCGCATCGTCTATCGTCCGCACGTCGACGCCGACGATCTCCGCGCCCATCGCCGCCGCCAGCGGGCGTGCCTCGATATGTGCATATTCCCGCGCATGATTGTCGAACTGGCCCGAAGGCGTGATCCGCACGTCGTCCATGGTCGCTCTGCTCCGCTGCCTGCACCGACACCGCCGTATCGGAGGGGGGTGTCGAATGTCGAGCCGTCAGAGCAAAGCGAGCCGCTCCAGATCGGCGCGCAACGTGGCGGCATCGCGGAAATGGTGGCCGACGAAGCCGGCCCGCACCGCTGCTTCGACATTCTCGATCCGGTCGTCGATGAACAGCGCCTCGCCCGGGCGCAGCGCGAATCGGCCGAGCGCCAGCGCGTAGATCGCCGGATCCGGCTTCACCATCCGCTCGTCCCCGGAGACGACGATGTCGCGAAAGCGATCGAACAGCACGGCATTGGCCGCGCGAAACGGCGGGAAGAACTCGCCGGAAAAGTTGGTGATCGAGAAAAGCGGCACCTCGGCCGCATCAAGCTCGGCGACGATCTCGTGCACGCCGGCGATCGGCCCCGGTATCGTCTCGGCGAAGCGGGGGCCGTAGGCGGCGATCAGTTCGCGATGATGCGGGAAGCGCGCGGTGAGTTCCGCACTAGTCTCGGCAAAGCGCCGCCCGGCGTCATGCTGGGCGTGCCACTCCATCGTCACGACATCGCGCACGAACGCATCAAGCGTCGCGGCATCGTCGATCAGCTTGGCGTAAAGAAGCCGGACGTCCCAGTCGAACAGGACGTGCCCGATATCGAAGACAACCGCGGCCGGCCCCTGGCCGATGCCGCGGTCGCCTGTCGAATCAGCCCTGGCGCGCCTTGAAGCGGCGGTTGGTCTTGTTGATGACATAGGTGCGGCCACGACGACGGATCACGCGATTGTCGCGATGACGCCCCTTGAGCGATTTAAGCGAATTGCGGATCTTCATGGCCGGAACGCCTGCCTTGTCTCGTATCTGGAGTGCGGAAAAGAGGCGTCGCCCTATGCGGCAGGGCGCTTGAAGTCAAGCGGCCGAGGCGCAAGATGCGTGTCATGCTTTCCCTGTTCCGTCGCCCGTTCAAGCCTGCACTGCCGCCGGGCCAGCGCGTTTACGCGATCGGCGACGTGCACGGCCGCCTCGATCTGCTCGAAACGCTGCTCGGCCGTATCCATGAGGACGATGCGACGCGCGGCGCCGCCGAAACGCACATTCTGCTGCTCGGCGACATGATCGATCGTGGCCCCGATTCGGCCGGCGTCGTCCGCCGGGTGATGGCCGGGGACCCTCGCTTCGCCTCGCTCGGCGCGGTGAAAGGCAACCATGAGGCCTCCCTCCTTTCGGTGCTGGAGGGGGACACGCGCTGGCTGGAGAGCTGGCTCGGCTATGGCGGCCGGGCGGCGCTGCACAGCTGGGGCGTGGCCCGCGCGGTGCTCGATGACGGCGAGGCAGACGAGATCGTCGCGGCCGCGGTCCAGGCCGTTCCGCACGCAGAGCAGATGTGGCTGGCGGATCTGCCTACCAGCTGCCGCCACGGCGATTACGTCTTCGTCCATGCCGGCATTCGTCCGGGGGTGCCGATCACCGCCCAGTCCGATGCCGATCTGCTGTGGATCCGCCATGAATTCCTGTCCGACAAGCGCGATCACGGCGCCTGCATCGTTCACGGCCACACGATCAGCCGCGATCCGGAGTTGCGCCCGAACCGCATCGGCATCGACACCGGCGCCTACATGAGCGGCACGCTCACCGCCGTCGGGCTGGAGGGTGGCGAGCAGTGGTTTCTGGCGACCGGGCCGGCGGCTGCCGCCGCGGCTTGACCTTTGCGGCGAAATGCGTCGAACCCGCGTTACGACGAGACAGAGCCTGCCGATCCGACCAGGGAGCCCACCATGTACGCCTTACTCCGCAACGCCGCGATGCTCGGCACCGCCCTTGCCCTTGCGGGCTGCGCGACCAACCAGCTGCCGCCGACGCAGGTGACCCGCTTCCACCTCGGCCAGCCGATCGCGCCTGCCGAAGTCGCCGTCGAGCCGCGGGAGCGCGGAGCCGCGCAGAGCCTTGAGTTCGATACCTACGCCCGCGCGATTGCTGCCGAACTTGCCCGCAACGGCTTTCGCCCGGCGCCGAATCTCGCCCGGTCCGAACTGGTGGCGGTGCTCGATATCGATCGCAACCTGCGCGAAGGCCCGCCCTCTTCCTCCGGGCTCAGCATCGGCCTGGGCGGCGGCGGGTTCAGCGGCGGCCGGCGCGGCGGCGGGATCGGCCTGGGCGGCGGCGTCTCCTTCCCCGTCGGCAAGCGGCGCTCGAACGATCTGGTGACGACGGAAGTCTCGGTTCAGTTGAAGCGCCGTTCGGACGGGACGGTGATCTGGGAAGGGCGCGCGCGCAGCGCAGCGCGTGCCGGCACCCCGACCGCCCAGGCCAATGCCGCGGCCGTCCGCCTGGCCGCCGCCTTGTTCCAGAACTTCCCCGGCGAATCGGGCAAGATGGTCGAGGTGAAATGACGGCGCGCATTACTGCCGCCTTCGACAGCGGCAACATCCGCGTCCTTGCGGCGGACGGCGACCGGTTCGACCTGGAGATCGTGAAGGATCACGGGTCCGATTTCTATCAGTGGTTCCACTTCCGCGTCACCGGGGCGGCCGGGCGTGAGGTCACGATGCGAATCGTCAACGCCGGCGGCTCCGCCTATCCCGGCGGCTGGCCGGATTATGCAGCGGTCGTCTCGGAGGATCGGCGGGAGTGGCGGCGGACCACGACCGACTATGCCGACGGCGTGCTGACGATCCGATATACTCCCGCCACCAACAGCGCCTGGATCGCCTATTTCGCGCCTTATTCGATGGAGCGGCATCACGATCTCGTCGCCCGCATGGCGGGGCTGCCGGGCGTCGTTCACCGCTCGCTCGGCCTGACGCTCGACGGGCAGGAGATCGATTGCCTTACGCTGGAAGGCGGGCCGCGGCAGGTGTGGTTCTACGCCCGCCAGCATCCTGGTGAATCGATGGCGGAATGGTGGATCGAGGGCGCGCTCGATCGGCTGGTCGATCGCCACGATCCCGTCTCCCGCGCGCTGCGCCGCGATGCGACGTTTCACATCGTGCCGAACATGAACCCGGATGGCTCCCGGCGCGGGCATCTGCGCACCAACGCCGCGGGCATCAACCTCAACCGCGAATGGCACGCCCCCAGCCTGGAGCGCAGCCCGGAGGTGTTCCACGTCCGCGAAGCGATGGATCGCACCGGGGTCGACTTCGCGATGGACATCCACGGGGACGAGGCGATTCCCTACGTCTTCCTGGCCGGGTTCGAAGGAATTCCCTCGCTGACCGAGCGCCAGGGCGCGCTCTACACCCGATTCGGCGAGATCCTTGCGCGGCGATCGCCCGATTTCCAGACGCGGCACGGCTACGGCGTCTCCAGGCCCGGCACTGCCAACCTCGCCATGTCGACCAACCAGCTGGCCGAACGTTTCGGCTGCGTCGGCATGACGCTGGAAATGCCGTTCAAGGACAATGCCGATCTGCCGGATCCGGCATATGGCTGGTCGGCGGAACGATCGATGCGGCTGGCGGCGGATTGCCTGGGCGCGCTGCACGAGATCGTCGGCGATCTGCGCTGAACCCTGCCGTGCGGGGCGGTTAGCGCATGACGCGCCCGCCCCCACGGCTTAAGAAGCCCGCCGCCCCACCCACGGAGTGAACATGCCCAAGCTCGTCCTGATCCGCCACGGCCAGTCCAGCTGGAACCTGGAAAACCGCTTCACCGGCTGGTGGGATGTCGACCTGACCGAGCGCGGCGTGACCGAGGCGATCGCGGCGGGCGAACTGATGTCCGCCAAGGGCCTCGACTTCGATTGCTGCTTCACCAGCTACCAGTCGCGCGCGATCAAGACGCTGAACCTGGCGCTGGAGGCGATGGGCCGGCTGTGGCTGCCGGTGGAAAAGGACTGGCGCCTGAACGAGCGCCATTATGGCGGGCTGACCGGGCTCGACAAGGCGGAGACCGCGGCGAAGCACGGCGATGCGCAGGTGAAGATCTGGCGCCGTTCGTTCGACGTGCCACCGCCTGTGCTGGAGCCCGGCGGCGAATTCGATCTGAGCGCCGATCGCCGCTACGCCGGCATTCCAGTCCCGCAGACGGAAAGCCTGAAGGACACGATCGCCCGCGTCCTGCCCTATTGGGAGAGCCGCATCGTGCCGGAGCTGAAGGCGGGCAAGCGCGTGCTGATCTCCGCGCACGGCAATTCCCTGCGCGCGCTCGTCAAGCATCTCTCCGGCATTCCGGACACGGAGATCACCGGGCTCGAGATCCCGACCGGCCAGCCGATCGTCTACGAACTCGCCGACGATCTCACTCCCACCGATCGCTACTACCTCTCCGAACGCTGATCGGATTGCGCCCACGTCCAAGCGCCATTAAGCAGCGCGCTTTGGCGGGGAGTGCGGGCATGGACGGGGGCCCCCAGGTCGGGATCATCATGGGCAGTCGCTCCGATTGGGAGACGATGCGACACACCGCCGATACGCTCACCGCGCTGGGCGTTGTGCATGAGGCGCGGGTCGTCTCCGCGCACCGCACCCCAGAGCGGCTCTACGATTATGCGAAGTCCGCCGCGGGCCGCGGGCTGAGCGTCATCGTCGCCGGCGCGGGGGGGGCGGCGCACCTGCCCGGCATGTGTGCATCGATGACGCGGCTGCCGGTACTGGGCGTGCCCGTACAGTCGGCGGCGCTCAGCGGCATGGATAGCCTGCTGTCGATCGTGCAGATGCCGGCGGGGATCCCGGTCGGCACGCTGGCCATCGGCAAGGCCGGGGCGGTGAATGCCGCTCTGCTGGCGGCGGCGATCCTGGCGAACGGCGATGCTCCTCTGGGCGAACGGCTCGATGCGTGGCGCGCCCGGCAGACCGCCGATGTGGCGGTGGACCCGGAATGACGATCCCACCCGGTTCGACCATCGGCATCGTCGGCGGCGGGCAGCTCGGCCGGATGATCGCCATCGCCGCAGCCCAGCTCGGCTACCGCATCCACGTGTTCGCACCGGAGGCGAGCGGCCCGGCAAGCGAGGTCAGCACCCACTGGACGCGCGCGCCCTATGAGGATGCCGACGCGCTAGACCGCTTCGCCGGGGCGGTGGATGTCGTCACGTACGAGTTCGAGAATATCCGCCCGGCGGCCCTCGCCCGGCTGGCGGAGCGCGTGCCGGTGCGGCCGGGCGCCGCCTCGCTCGAGATCGCGCAATACCGTCCGAACGAGAAGAACCTCGTGCTGGAACTGGCTGGCGAGGCAGCCCCGTTCCGCGCCGTCGCCACC
Organism: Sphingomonas bacterium; assembly: GCF_028292925.1. Taxonomy (GTDB): domain Bacteria; phylum Pseudomonadota; class Alphaproteobacteria; order Sphingomonadales; family Sphingomonadaceae; genus JAQGLK01. The sequence continues at coordinate 5,700 of NZ_JAQGLK010000206.1, read as the reverse complement.
CTCGCGGAGCTGGAGGCGGCGCTTGCCGCGATCGGCACCCCGGCGATCCTGAAGACCGCCGCGCTCGGCTATGACGGCAAGGGCCAGGCACGGATCGATGCACCGGGCGATGCCGCCGCCGCATGGGCGGCTCTGGCCGGTGCCCGCACCGCGCTGTCGCAGGCGATCGGCGATGCCGCCCCGATGATCGTCGAGCGACGCATCGATTTCCTCGCCGAGTTCTCGGTGGTGCTGTGCCGCGCCGTGGATGGCGAGATAGCCGTGTGGGACACGCCCGAGAATATCCACCGTGACGGCATCCTCGACCGTTCCCTGGTGCCGGCCCGCGGCGAAATCCTGGCGCAGGCCCCGTCTGCGATCGCGCTCAGCCGCGCCGTCGCGGAACGGCTCGGCCATGTCGGCGTGCTGACGTGCGAATTCTTCGCCACCCCGGACGGGCCGCTTTTCAACGAAATGGCGCCCCGCGTGCACAATAGCGGCCACTGGACGATCGACGGCGCGGTGACCTCGCAGTTCGAGAATCACGTCCGTGCCGTCTGCGGGCTGCCGCTCGGCGCCACGACGCGCCGGGCTCCGTCGATCGAGATGCGCAACCTGATCGGCGATCAGGCCGACGAATGGCCGGAGATCCTCTCCGATCCGGCCGCACGCCTCCACCTCTACGGCAAGCGCGATGCCCGCCCCGGCCGCAAGATGGGCCACGTCACCCGCCTTTCGGGCAGCTGACCTGCGCCTCCCGCCGCGGCGGGAGGGATCAGCCCTTGCGCGTGCCGGTAATCGGGGAGGTGCCGAACGCCCCGGCCGTTACCCCGCCCTCCAGCGTGTCGCCCGATACCGTCGCCTTGCAGGTGAGCAGCATCGGGAACGGCGCCTTCATGTCCATCGTCCAGATCAGGGTATCGCCCTCGACCCGGCCGTCGTTCACGTCCAGCGCGCCCAGGGGGCTGGCCATCGTGCCGGTGAAGGTGCCCCCTTCGCTGCGCACCGTCAGCACGGCCCGCTGGTCCCCGATGGGGGACCGGGTCACGACATCCCACTCGCCATCGACATTGGCCATCTAATCACCTTCCTCGGAAAAAGGTCGTTGCGGCGCGATCACTTGGCCGGCGTCGACATCGGCGTTTCCACCGGCAGCTTCAGCGCGTCAAGCTGCCGCCGGACTGTTGCCGCATCGCCAACCACAACCCAGAGCAGCTTGTCGGGATCGATCATCGCCCGTGCCGCCGCGTCCAGCTGCGGCGCGGTCAGCGCGCGGTAGCGGTTCGCCAGCGTGTCGTAATAATCGTCGGGGCGGTGGAACAGCGCATTGCGCTGCATGCCGGAGAGCACCTGCGATCCCGTTTCGAAGCTGCCGGGCAGTTCGCGAACGCTGCCGTTGATCGTCCGCTCCAGCTCGGCCGGGGTGACGCCCTTCGCCGTCAGGAAGGCACGCATGTCGTCCCGCAGCGCCGCGATCGCCGGGCCCGTACTATCCGCCTGCACCGGCGCCGACACGATGTAGGGCACCTTGCCCAGCACGCGATTGACCTGCGAACTGACCCCGTAGGACCAGCCCTTCTGCTCGCGCAGATTGGTGTTGAGGCGCGACAGGAAGTTGCCGCCGAGCACGTCGTTGGCAGAGACCAGCGCGATCAGCTCCTCGTCCCCGGTCACCGGCAGTACCTGGCCCGCCAGGATAACCGACTGGGGTGAACCAGGGCGATCGATCAGCACGATCCGCGACTTGGCGGCGGGGATGGGTGCGTCGAGATTCTTGGTGCCCCTGGCCCCGCCTGCCTGCCAGTTGCCGAGCCGCGATTCGAGCTGCGCGCGGATCTGATCGGCCGACAGATTGCTGACCACGAACATCTGCATGTTATCCGGCCGCAGCCAGGCGCGATGGAAGGCGGCCATGTCGTCGCGACCGACCTTCGCGACGACCGCGGGATCGCCGCTGCCGGTGAACGGGATGCCGTAGGGATGCCCCGCGCCGTAGAGCAGAGGCGGCAGCGTCCGCAGCGCGATTGCGCTCGGCTGGGTCAGTTCGCTCGCGATGCCCGCCAGCCGCTGCGCGCGGACCCGCTCCACCTCGGCCGGGCTGAAGGAGGGATTGCGCACGATATCGGAGAACAGATCCAGCGACGGCGCGAGATTGGCGCTCAGCGCGGAAAGGCTCACCATCGTGCGGTCCATCGATGCGCCCGCGCCGATCGATGCGCCCAGCCTTTCCTGCTCCTCCGCGATCTGGATCGAGTTGCGCGTCGGCGTGCCCTCGTCGATCAGCGACAGCATGAATGATTGCAGGCCCAGTTTGTCCTTGGGATCCGCGGCATAGCCGGCATCGAAGCTGGCGACGACGCGGGTCAGCGGGACGGCGGTGCGCTGCGCATAGGCAACGTCGACGCCGTTCGAGAGGCGGAAGTGGCTGACGTCGGGGAATTTGAGGTCCGCGAAGGTGCCGACGGCGGGCAGCTTGCTGGCTAGCGCGGCGGCCTTGGCCGGCGTGCCCGGCGTCGCATTGGCCGGCGGTGGCGCGCCCGCCTGTGCGCCGGGCACGCCGGCCTTGGCCTCCTCATAGGGGCTGCGCTCGCCCGGCTCGACGGTCAGCGCATAGACCGGGCGGGAGAGCCATTTGGCGGCAACCGCGCGGATCTGCGCCGGGGTGGCCGTGGCGTAAGCCGCAAGCTGTTTCTTGTAGAAATCGGGATCGTTCGAATAGAGCGCGCCCTCTGCGGTCGTAGTCGCCTTCCCGCCGAACCCGCCGACCGACTCCAGCCCGCGGATGCGCCCCGAAACCTCCCGCATCGCGACCCGCTGAACTTCATCCGCAGTCGGGCCGTTCTTGATCAGGTCGGCGATGATCGCGTCCAGCCGCTGCGCGACCAGCTTGGGATCGACGCCCGGCCGCACATCGGCGGTCACCTCGAACATGCTGACCCGCTCGGCCGCCTGCACGCCGGCGGTGACCGAAACCGCCACCCGCTCGCCCCGCACCAGCGCATTGTCGAGCCGCGAGCTCGAAAGCCCGCCGAGCACGGACGCGGCCATGTCGAGCGGCACCAGATCGGGATCGGTCAGCCCCGGCACAGCCCACAGGCGGTGGATCCGCGTCGTCGCCACCGCATCCTTCAGGACCTCGTACTTCGGAGCGGCGAGCGTCGGGACCTCGGCCCTGGCCGGCGCAACCGCCGGGCCGCGCTTGATGTTTCCGAAATATCGGGTGACGAGCCGCTTTGCGGTGGCCAGATCGACGTCGCCGGCCAGCACCAGCACCGAATTGTTCGGGCCGTACCGATCGCGGAACCATTGCTTGACGTCGTCCAGGCCCGCCGCGTCCAGATCGGCCATCGATCCGATCGTCGAGTGGCGATAAGGGTGCCCCTCTGGAAACAGCGCCTGTAGCTGCGCATACTGAACAAGCCCGTACGGCTCGTTGTCGCCCTGCCTCTTCTCGTTCTGCACGACGCCGCGCTGATTATCGAGCTTCGCCTGATCCATCGCGCCGAGCAGGTGGCCCATCCGGTCCGCCTCCAGAAACAACGCGCGTTCCAGTGCCGGTGTCGGCACCGTCTCGAAATAGTTGGTCCGATCGAACGAGGTCGTGCCGTTGAAGTCGGTCGCGCCGACCTGCTGCAGCGGCTCGAAGAAGTCGCCCGGCGCGTTCTCCGAACCGTTGAACATCAGATGCTCGAACAGGTGCGCGAAGCCGGTCTTCCCCGCCGGCTCGTCCTTCGATCCGACGTGATACCAGACGGACACGGCCACCACCGGCGCCTTGCGATCGGTGTGGACATAGACGCGCAACCCGTTGGGAAGCGTGAAGCTCTGATGCGGAATATCGACCTGGCGGACGAGCGCCGCCACCGGCACAGCGGCCGAAGCAGCCGGAGCCGCCGGAGCCGCCTGCGCAGCAATGACGGAGACCGGGGTCAGCAGCGAAAAGGCCGCAAGGGCGACGGACAGGCGCATGGGCAGGATCTTTCGGCAGACGGGACGTGGCATGTGCGCGTCGCTTGCAGCACAGCCCCTCGGCGCTGTCGAGCGTGACGATATGGCGACCGATCAACGCCGGCTGGCGCAGGAAGGTCCGGCGCGTGAGCGGGTTCAGGCCGCCGCCGCGCGGCCCGGATCGGGCACGATGGCTTCACCGGCCACCGCGGAGAGCCCGCGGAGCCAGCGCCTGATCAGCCCCCGCCCGGCCGCCACCGCCGCCGTGCCGTGCGTGGCGTGGGCCGCGACAAGAGCGTCCGGCGTGCTGCCTGCCTCCACGGCCGCCTCGGGCCACTGCTCCATCCACGCATGGAAGCGGGGATCCTCGCCCATTTCGGCATGAAACTGGAGCGCCAGGATGTTCGGCCCGGCGCGGAATGCCTGATTCTCGTACAGCGCGCTCGATGCCAGCCGCTCGGCCCCGGCGGGAAGATCGAAGCTGTCACCATGCCAATGCAGCACCGGCACGCCGCGAATCGGCCCCAGGGGATTGTCCGCAATCTCCTCACGCACCGTGACCGGATGGAAGCCGACCTCCTTGTGCGGACCCGGAAAAACCCGCGCGCCCATCGCCGCGGCGATCATCTGCGCGCCGAAGCACACCCCCAGTGTCGGCAGCCCCGCTGCCAGCCGCCGCTCGAGCCGGCGCAACTGGCAGCGGATCCAGGGATGGCGATCCTGTTCGTACACCCCCATCGGCCCACCCATCATGATGAGCAGATCGGGGGCATTCAGATCGACCGCGGCAAAGGCGGGATCGGCAACGTCGATGCGATCGAGCCGGTAGCCGGCGTCCTCGATCGGCCTGCGATAGCCGGCAACGCCCTCGTGCGGCACGTGGCGGATGATGAGCGCGTGTCCCATCGCGCCGGAATGCCGATCCGCCGGACGTTGCAGAACATAGGCTTTCTTGGGACGGGCCAAGCGGCCCGCCGGCTTTATCCGGTTCCTAGCGCGACAGTGCGTCGACGCCGGGCAGGACCTTGCCTTCCATCCACTCCAGGAACGCGCCGCCGGCGGCCGAGACGAAGCTGAACTCGTCCGCCACCCCAGCCTGGTTGAGCGCGGCGACGGTATCGCCCCCGCCCGCGACCGAAACGAGCGAACCACTCCGGGTCAGCGCCGCGGCGGTACGGGCGAGCGAGACGGTCGCCGCGTCGAACGGCGGCGTCTCGAACGCGCCGAGCGGCCCGTTCCAGACCAGAGTCCGGCAGTTCTTCAGCACATCGCCCAGCGCCTCCACAGCGGCGGGGCCGACATCGAGAATCATCTCGTCCGCCGCAACCTCGTGGACGTTCACCGTGCGCACCGGCGGGTGGGCGCGAAACTCGGTCGCGACCACCACGTCGTAGGGCAGGTGGACGGTGCAGTTCGCCTTGTCCGCCGCCGCGAGGATCTCGCTCGCGGTGGCGGCCAGATCATGTTCGCACAGCGACTTGCCGACATCCACGCCGCACGCGGCCAGGAAGGTGTTGGCCATGCCGCCGCCGATGATCAGGTGATCGACCTTTTCGACCAGATGCTTGAGCACGGCGAGCTTGGTGGACACCTTGGCCCCGCCAACCACCGCAGCGACCGGATGTTCGGGGTTCCCCAGCGCCTTTTCCAGCGCGATCAGTTCGGCCTCCATCGCCCGCCCGGCAAAGGCCGGCAGCACCCGCGCCAGCCCCTCGGTCGAGGCATGCGCGCGGTGGGCGGCCGAGAAGGCATCGTTGACGTAGAGATCGCCCA
>NZ_JAQGLK010000205.1 GCF_028292925.1 Sphingomonas bacterium | reverse complement strand
TCGTGCGCGCGCCGGTGGTCGATTGGGACGACGAAGCGGAAGCGGCCTGACGCGAAACCGCCCGCCCCGGAGCTTCCGGGGCGGGCGGTTCGTAGTGTTCGCGGTTCAGGCGGCCTTGGCGCGGCTGGCGCGCTTGCGCTCATTCGGATCGAGGTACCGCTTGCGCAGGCGGATCGACTTCGGCGTCACCTCCACCAGCTCGTCGTCGTCGATATAGGCGATCGCCTGCTCCAGCGTCAGCCGGCGCGGCGGGGTCAGCCGGATGGCATCGTCCTTGCCGCCCGATGCGCGGAAGTTGGTCAGCTGCTTGGCCTTCATCGGGTTGACCTCAAGGTCGTCCGTCTTGGCGTTTTCGCCGATGATCATGCCTTCGTACAGCGCCTCCTGCGGGCCGACCATCAGGATGCCGCGCTCCTCCAGCGGGCCGAGTGCATAGGCCTGCGCCTCGCCGGAACCGTTGGAGATCAGCACGCCGTTCTTGCGGCCTTCGATGTTGCCCTTGTGCGGCCCGTACTTCTCGAACAGCCGGTTCATGATGCCCGTGCCGCGCGTGTCGGACAGGAATTCGCCGTGATAGCCGATCAACCCGCGCGAGGGCGCGGAGAAGGTGATGCGGGTCTTGCCGCCGCCGGACGGCCGCATGTCGGTCATCTCGGCCTTGCGCAGGTTCATCTTCTCGACGACCGTGCCCGAATATTCCTCGTCGACGTCGATCACGACGGTCTCGTACGGCTCCTCGCGGCCATTCTCACCGTCGCGGAACAGCACGCGCGGGCGGCTGATGCTGAGCTCGAAGCCCTCCCGGCGCATCGTCTCGATCAACACGCCGAGCTGAAGCTCGCCGCGGCCGGCAACCTCGAAGCTGTCCTTGTCGGCCGATTCGGTCACCTTGATCGCCACGTTCGATTCGCCTTCGCGCATCAGGCGATCGCGGATCATGCGGCTGGTTACCTTGGTGCCCTCGCGCCCCGCCATCGGCGAGTCGTTGACGGCGAAGCGCATCGACAACGTCGGCGGATCGATCGGCTGCGCGTGCAGCGGCTCGGTCACGGTGGGATCGCAGATGGTGTTGGCGACGGTGGCGATCGTCAGCCCGGCGATGGAGATGATGTCGCCGGCATTCGCCTCCTCGGTCGGCACCCGCTCCAGCCCGCGGAACGTCATGATCTTGGAGGCACGGCCCGTCTCGACGACGTTGCCGTCATTGTCCAGCGCGTGGATCGGCATGTTCGTCTTGACCGAACCCGAAAAGACCAGGCCGGTCAGGATGCGGCCGAGGAAGTTGTCGCGGTCGAGCAGGGTCACCAGGAACTTGAACGGACCGTCCGGATCGGCCGACGGCGCCGGCACGTGGGAAACGATCTTTTCGAACAAGGGCGCCAGCGTGCCCGAGCGCAGCGACGGATCATCGTTCGCATAGCCGTTGCGGCCGGATGCGTAGAGCACCGGGAAGTCGAGCTGCTCGTCCGTCGCTTCCAGGCTGACGAACAGGTCGAAGACCTCGTCCAGCACTTCCTGGATGCGCTCGTCCGGGCGATCCACCTTGTTGACCACGACGATCGGGCGCAGCCCCAGCGCCAGCGCCTTGCCGGTGACGAACTTGGTCTGCGGCATCGCCCCTTCGGACGAATCGACCAGCAGGATCACCCCGTCGACCATCGAAAGGATGCGCTCCACCTCGCCGCCGAAGTCGGCGTGGCCTGGCGTGTCGACGATGTTGATCCGCGTGTCGCCGTCCGCGCCGTGCCACTCGACCGAGGTGCACTTGGCAAGGATGGTGATCCCGCGCTCTTTCTCGAGGTCGTTCGAGTCCATCGCCCGCTCCTCGATCCGCTGGTTGTCGCGGAACGTGCCGGACTGACGGAAGAGCTGGTCGACGAGCGTCGTCTTGCCGTGATCGACGTGCGCGATGATCGCCACGTTGCGGAGGCTCATGTTTTCGGATCCTGTCGGAGTTTCAGCGCGCGCCCATAGCGGAGATGGCGCGCTGCAACAAGTCTACTCCCTCTCCCCGGCGGGAGAAGGCTGGGGTGAGGGGGAGCGACGCGTCAGCGTCGCGTCCCACCTCGGAGGTCGGCCACCCTCACCCAACCCTCTCCTTCGAGGGAGAGGGCTCAAGCTACACCCGTGCCGCCGCCAGCCCCACGCCGAAGGCGAAGAACAGCCCCCCGGTGGCACGATCGAACAGCTTTTGCCGCGCCGGCGACGCAAGCCAGCCCGCGAGGCGGCGTCCGCCGGCGGCATAGGTCGCGTACCAGCTGCACTCGCTCGCAGCGAAGGTCGCGACCAGCAGCCCGAATTGCGGCACCGCGGGCGCGGTGCGGCTGATGAACTGCGGAAAGAAGGCGGCAGCGAACAGGATCAGCTTGGGATTGGACAGCCCGGTCAGCAGCGCATCGCCATAGAGCCGATAGGCCGACACACCCGGCCCCGCCACGGGCAGCTCGGGATCGAGCCCGGCCTCGGCCTTGCCCGCGCCGCGCCACGCTTTGATGCCGAGCCATACCAGATAGGCCGCGCCCGCATAGCGCACGACGTCGAACAGCCGCGGCATCGCGAGCAGCAGTGCGCCCAGCCCCAGCGCCGAGGCGGACAGCGCGAACACGACCGCGCTCAGACACCCCGCCATCGCCCACACGCTGCGCGCGAAACCGAAGCGCACGCTGCGCGTCATGACATGGAGCATGTTGGGGCCCGGCGTCCCTGCGATCAGGAACACGGTCACCGCGAACAACCACCAACGATCCCACGTCATCAGCCCACCCCTTCGTTGCGGGCGCCTTTAGGATGGATCGCGTGGCAAATCCAACCTCTCCCATGTCGTCATCCCGGACGTAATCCTGGATCCAGCGCGTCGAGCGCCAGTGTTTGTCGCTCCGAATGCCGGATCAGGTCCGGCATGACGAGGGAAGATATGCGACCGCTGTATTGTCCCCGCTGCAACAGGACTGACATGCACCCCCGTTAGCGAGGTCGCATGACCCTCCTCCTACCCTCGCGCCGTGCGCTGATCGGCGGGATCGCCGCCGCGCCCTTCCTCCTTTCCGCCTCGTCGCGCGCCGCGGTGCCGTTCGCGGACTTCCCCTTTGCGCTTGGCGTCGCCGCCGGC
>NZ_JAQGLK010000191.1 GCF_028292925.1 Sphingomonas bacterium | reverse complement strand
TGCAATGCGGAAGTAGGGACAGTGCGCGCTAGCCGGCCGCCTCGATAGCGGCCGGCCAGCCGTGATGCCGTATGCGTGACTTCAAGCGAAAATGGTTGGCGGGTAGACTACGCCGACGGATCAACAGGTGCTTATTGATCTGGCGCTCGCAACGCTGCTTGTCGGGTTTATCATTTGGGCTGGGGCACCGGAACCCTCGTTGCGCCGCCTTGCTCCTGATCGCCGTATCTGCTGCGTTGGAGCGTCTGCTCTGAACGGCCGCTAACCACCACTTCCAGACGTTCCGCCGCTGCTAGCGCACGCTGTTCCACGGTTTTGACAGAAGCACCGCGCAGCTGATCAGCCCGACGAGCGAGTAGGTTTGCGGGTAATTGCCCCAGAGTTCGCCGCTGTTCGGGTCGATATCTTCGGAAAGCAGCCCGGCCGGCGTGCGGCGGGCAACCATTTCCTCGAACAGTTCGCGCGCGTCGGCGGTGCGGCCGGTCGCGTGCAGCGCCTCGATCAGCCAGAAGGTGCAGACGTTGAAGGCGGTGTGCGGCAGGCCGAAATCGTCCTCCGTGGCGTAGCGCAGCATGTGGCTGCCGCGGCGAAGGCCGGTCTCCACCGCCGCCAGCGTGCTGCGGAAACGGGGATCGTCCGGCGCCAGAAAGCGCAGGTCAAGCAGCTGGATCAGGCTGGCATCGAGATCGTCACCGCCGAACGTGGCGGAGATGCGCTGCGTTTCCGGCCGCCACGCGGCGGTTTCGATCCGATCGCGCATTATCCGCGCGCGCTCGGCCCAGAAAGCCTGCCGGTCGTCCAGGCCGAGTTGCGCGGCGGCGTTGGCGAGCCGATCGCACGCCGCCCAGCACATCGCAGCCGAATAGGTGTGCACGTGCGATTTGGTGCGCAGCTCCCATAGGCCGGCGTCGGGCTGGTCGTACACCTGCCATGCCTTGTCGCCGACATGCTCGAGCGCCCGGAAATCCTCCACCCCTGCCATGCGCAGCAGGCGGTGATCGAAAAATGCCTGGACGTTGGAGAGCACGATCTGCCCGTAGGCGTCGTGCTGAATCTGCTCGTAGGCCTGGTTCCCCACGCGCACCGGCCCCATGCCCCGATAGCCGGGCAGATCGGGCGCGATCCGCTCGACCAGCACCGCTTCGCCGCCGACGCCGTAGAGCGGCTGGATGTGCCCGCCGCGGGCGTCGTCGACGATGTTGCGCAGGTATTCGAGATAGCCCTCCAGCACGTCGAGCGCGCCCAGCCGGTTGAGCGCCTGCACCGTGTAATAGGCGTCGCGGACCCAGCAGTAGCGATAATCCCAGTTGCGCCCGCTATCGGCATGTTCGGGAAGCGAGGTGGTGAGCGCGGCGACGATCGCGCCGGTCGGTTCGTGCTGGCAGAGTTTCAGCGTGATCGCCGCGCGGATGACGACATCCTGCCATTCGACCGGCGTCGCCAGCCCGCGTACCCAGCCGCGCCACTCCTCGATCGTGCCTTCCAGCATCGCGCGTACCGTATCGGCAAAGGTGCCGCGGAAGCTCTCGTCAGGCCCCAGGAAGAAATCGAACGGGCGCTCGACCCGGAAGAAGGCCTCCGCGCGGAGCCGGTCGATCGGGGCGTCGGTGGTCAGCCGCAGCGTCTGATCGCGCATCAGGTAGCGGATGTGGTTCGATCCGGCGGTGATGTCGGTCGGCTTGCCCCAGTCGGTCGCGACGCGCAGCACGACCCGGATCCGCGGCGATCCCGATACCGGGCGCACCGATCGCACGAACGCGGTTGGCCGGTAGATGCGCCCGTCGCGCGCCAGGCGCGGGCAGAAATCGGTGATCTCGACCACGTTGCCCCGGCCGTCATCGTGGCGGGTGACCAGGATCGGCGTGTTGCGCAGATAATGCTGCTCGGTCGAGACGCAGCCTTCCAGCTCGATCGCCCAATACCCGGTTTCCGGATCGGCGCGGTCGAGCAGCGCCGAGAAAGCGGGATCGCCATCGACCCGCGGCACGCAGCCCCACACGAAGCGGCCGGCCGCATCGATCAGTGCGGAGACCTGGCAATTGCCGATCGGCCACAGATTCATTCCGCTCAGGATCGTTCCTCCCTCAAGGCTGCCCGTGCCCAGGCCAGTACCGCCGCCACATCCGGCAGGCGGTGCCGGGCCGCCGTCTGCCGGACCGGGCCGACCAGCACACCGGCGCCGCCCGCGGCGGCCGCCACCACGAACCCGTCCTCATCGGTCACGTCGTCTCCGAAGAAGAGCGGCCGGGTGCCCGCCATGGCCGGCGATGCGAGCAAGGCGGCGATCGCGCGGCCCTTGTCGCCGTCCGCGCGCAGCTCGACCATCATCTTGCCGCGCTGCAGGATCAGCCCGTGGCGGGCGGCCAGATCACCCGCCAGCGCAACGGCGGCATCCTCGAACTGCGGCGCCTGGCGGTAATGAAGTGCGACGCCCAGCGTCTTGCGCTCCACGATCAGCCCGGAATGCGTGGCGTAGCGGTTCAGCGCGTCGGCCGCATCGCCCAGCGCCGACGGCGGCGTGACGGGCGCCGGATCCGCGCCGGCCCCGCGTCGCTCCGCGCCGTGGCTGCCGGCGACCGCGATGCGGCGGGTGAAGGGGCCGACAAGCGCATCGATCTGCGCAAGCGATCGGCCGCTGACGATCGCGATCCGCCCCGGCAGCCGATCGGCGAGCGCCTCGAGCACGCCGATCAGCGCGGCAGGGACGATCACCGCGTCGGGGGAGGCCGCTATCTCGACCAGCGTGCCATCGAAATCCAGAAACAGGCTGGTGCCGGCAAGATCCGTCGGTGGAGGGGCGAGATCGCCTTGATCGATCCCGTCGCAGTCCATCCGTAGCATCCCGCCTGAACCGCCCACCATCGCTCCTGTTCCAGCACGGTGCGCCGATCCGTTCACCGTCGCCGTCCGTACCTGAACCGCCCCGAGACTGCCAATGCCATTGCGGGCCGGCGTCAGGGCTGTAGATCAAGGGGATGCACAGGATCTTTCAGCACTGGACCTCGGCGGCGCCGGCCGCCGCGTGGCTGCTCATCGCGATCGGCCTTGGCGTGAAGCTTCCGATCCTTGCCGTTGCCGCGGTGCTGATCGGCACCGTTCTGGCCGCGGTGCACCATGCCGAACTGATCGCGCACCGCGTGGGGGAGCCGTTCGGCACGCTTGTACTGGCGGTGGCGGTGACGGTGATCGAACTCGGGCTGATCGTCACCCTGATGAGCGCCGCTGGGGCAGGCGCGGCGAGCCTGGCGCGCGATACGGTGTTCGCAGCGGTCATGATCATCCTGAACGGGCTGATCGGGATCTGCATCTTCATCGGCTCCGTGCGCTTCAAGGAACAGATATTCCAGCAGACCGGGGTCAGCGCCTCGCTCGGCACGCTGTGCGCCCTGACGGTGCTGACCCTGATCCTGCCGAACTTCACCGTCAGCGAGCCCGGGCCGGTATATTCGGCCTCGCAGCTCGGCTTCGTCGCAGTCGTCTCGTTCCTGCTCTACGCCACCTTTGTCGCGGTGCAGACGGTGCGCCACCGCGATTATTTCCTGCCGGACAAGCTTGTGGCGGCGGATCACGACGTTCACGCCACGCCGCCGAGCGCACAGCGCGCCTGGCTGTCGTTCGCGCTGCTGCTCGCCTGCCTGGGCGCGGTCGTGCTGCTGGCCAAGAAGCTTGCGCCGCCGATCGAGGCCGCGGTGCGGGAGGCCGGCGCGCCGCAGGCGATCGTCGGCGTGATCATCGCCGCGCTGGTGCTTATGCCGGAAAGCGTGGCGGCGATCCGCGCAACCCTGGCCAACCGGCTGCAGACCAGCCTGAACCTCGGCCTGGGATCCGCACTGGCGACGATCGGACTGACGATTCCAGCAGTTGCGGCGCTGTCGATCCTGGTCGATCTGCCGATCGCGCTCGGCCTGGATACCAAGAGTGCGGTGCTGCTGTTCCTGACGCTGATCGTATCCACGCTGACGCTGGGCACCGGCAAGACGACGGTGCTGCAGGGCGCGGTGCACCTGGTGATCTTTGCCGTTTACCTGTTCACCACGATCGTGCCGTGAGCACGGTTCCGGAGCGGCGAGCATGCGCACCAAGCTGTCGACCTGCCGGCGCAAGCTGCGATACGGCACCGAGGCGGAGGCGATCGCGTCCGCAGCCGCGTCGGGCCTGCCGCTCAGGCCCTATCGCTGTGACCGCTGCCGCCACCTCCACCTGACGAGCCGGACGAAGAAAAAGTGGGTGCCGCTCGCCGCGGATTAGGGCGGGCGAGGTGGGCACGTCGGCGGGAGCGTCGGGTCAACGCCCGACGCCCCCGGCATACGATCCGCCTGTCGTTTACTCCGCCGCCTCGCTCTGCCGGGCGACGAGCCCGAGGCCCTCGGCGACGCGCCGGCCATATTCCGCATCGGCGCGGGTGAAGTGATCGACCATCTTTTCCTGGATCACCCGGTCGCAGCCCGAAAGTGCGCCGGTCAGGTTGGCGATCAGCTCGTCGCGCTCCCACGTTTCGAACGTGCGGTAGCGAACGCCCGCCTGCGCAAAGTCGTTCGTCCGCGCGATCTTCTGGCGGCCGACCTCGCCTTCGACAGGCACACGCGGCGCCGGCCCGAGCCGCTCCTGCTCCTTGGGGCCTGCCCGGTTCGACGGCTCGTAGTTGATCGACGGATCCGCGCCGCGATCCGTGGCGTCCGCCTTGTAGCTCATCTGCCCGCCGCGCTGGTTGGTGGCATAGGGGCATTTCGGCGCGTTGATCGGCAGTTGCAGATAGTTCGGGCCGACACGGTAACGCTGCGTATCCGAATAGGCGAAGGTTCGCCCCTGCAGCAGCTTGTCGTCCGAAAAATCGATCCCGTCGACCAGCACGCCGGTGCCGAACGCGACCTGCTCGACCTCGTTATGATAATCGACCGGATTGCGGTTGAGCTGGATCGTGCCGACGTGGAGCAGCGGAAACTCATCCTCGGGCCACAGCTTCGTCGCGTCCAGCGGATCCCAGTCGAGCTCGTCATGGGCGTCGTCGCTCATCACCTGGATGAACATGTCCCATTCCGGAAAATTGCCGGCAGCGATCGCATCGAACAGGTCGCCGGTGGCGTGGTTGAAATTCTTGGCCTGGATCGCCTCCGCCTCCGCGCTCGTCAGGTTGCGCACGCCGGCCTTCGGCTGGAAATGGAACTTGGTGAGCACCGTCTCGCCGGCATCGTTCACCAGCTTGTAGGTGTTGACGCCCGATCCCTGCATCTCGCGGTAGGTGGCGGGGATTCCCCACGGCGAAAAAAGGTGCGTGATCATGTGGGTCGCCTCGGGCGTGCAGCTCACGAAGTCGAAGAAGCGGTTCATATCCTGGCGGTTGTGCACGGGATCGGGCTTGAAGGCGTGCACCATGTCGGGAAACTTCAACGGATCGCGAATGAAGAACACCTTCAGATTGTTGCCGACGAGATCCCAGTTGCCCGTCTCCGTATAGAATTTGATGGCGAAGCCGCGCGGATCGCGCAGCGTTTCCGGGCTGTGCGTGCCGTGGATCACCGTGGAGAAGCGGAGGAAGATCGGCGAGGTGGTGCCGGCGGTGAACACCTTGGCGCGCGAATATTTGGCGATCGGCTCGTCCCCGGCCATGCCGGTCGGCGTGAAGACGCCGTGCGCCGCCGCGCCGCGCGCGTGCACCACCCGCTCCGGGATGCGTTCGCGGTCGAAGTGGCTGATCTTCTCGAGAAAATGGTAATCCTCCAGAACGAGCGGCCCGCGTGAACCGACGCTGCGGCTGTTCTGGTTGTCGTGGACGGGGTGCCCCTGACGCGTGGTCAGCCCCACGGGCTTGTATTCGGTATCGGCCATGTGAACCTCCTGCTGCATGCCTCAGCTTGGGCTGCAGCATCTGTAACGTCCAAACGGAAAAGGCGGTCACACTGATCGATGATCTTCTTTGCGTCGATCAGGCGGATCCACGCCGGAGTTAGGCGCTGTTCCGTCATCATTTCGTCACGCCCGGTCAACGCCGCGGTAATCCATGGCCGCTACTCTCCCGGCATCGATTTTGGGGGGACAGGATCATGCGCGGCTTTCTACAGCGACTTCGCACCGCCTCGATCCTCGCCCGCTCGCTGCTTGGTGCGGCCGGTCGGGCCTGATGGTCGTGCACGCTGTTCGATGGGGGGAGACAAGGGGCCCGCCGGGGCGATACTCGTCTCCCGACCTGGAAGAGGAGACGATCATGGACGCTGCCGCCACACTCTTCGCCGAAGCTTCTGCGCCCGATGCGCCGAAGCTGGAGTTCGTGTTCGAAATCGCGCTGAAGTTCACCCGCCACGATACGATCGCCCACATGCCGAGCGGCGCGGGGCGCGGGTTCGTCTATGTCGATGGCGGGGTGGTAAGCGGGCCGCGGCTGAACGGCACGGTGATGCCGCTCAGCGGCGGCGACTGGGCGCTCTTCCGGCCGGATGCGGTATTGGCGACGGACGCGCGCTACATGCTCCAGGCGGACGACGGCACCAAGATCCTGCTCCACAATCGCGGCTATCTATGGGGGCGGCAGGAAGACACGATCCGCCGGATGCAGGACTGGATGTTCCGCGACGGCCCGGCAGTGCCCTTCGAGGAATTCTATCTGCGCTGCTCGCCGAGCTTCGAGACGGAGGCGGGGCCGCACGACTGGTTGATGCGGCACATCTTCGTCGGCATCGGCACCCGGCAGCGCGACGGCAACACCATTCGCTACTACGCCTTGCTATAGCCTGCAGGGTCAGGGCGCGCGGGCATCGCGGCCGGCCGAAAAGTTTCGGGCACGTTCTGGCCTCGTGATCGTTGGTACGCTGCTATTCCCGAAAGGATGTTCCGATGACCAGCGATACCTCCACTACCGACATCAAGCCCGCGACCGTTCCCGGCCGCACCTCCACCGGCGCGACCAGCCCGGTCGGCCCGATCGGCGATAAGGCGACCCAGGCCTTTGGCGCGGCGCGTGATGCCGTCGGCCCGCTGACCGACAAGGCGCGCGGCTTCGCCAAGCAGCGCCCCTTCGCAGCCGCCGCGCTGGCGGGCGTCGTGGGCATCGCGATCCTCAACACGCTGCGCGGCAGGCGCTGATCCAACGGGCTGCGCAGGCGCAGCCCTCGCAAACAGGAACGCCGGTGTGCCCGATGCGGCGCGCCGGCGTTTCCTTTTGGCCCGTAGCCGCTCGTAGCTACCAGTTGGCGGCGACCTGCGGGGCAGCCATCGCCCGCCGCGCAATCTCGTGCGACCAGGCGCTGCCGCTCAGCGTGGCCATGTCGGCGTCCGGCTGTTGCAGCACCAGCCCATAGAGTTCCTGCGCGGCCGCTGCCCGCTGCTGGGTCAGGCGGATCGCCGCCAGGTTCAGCAGCACCTCGGGATCGCGGCGGCCCTTGCGGAACGCCGATTCCAGCCGCCGTTCGATATGCGCGGTTCGGCCCTTGGCAATCGAGCGCGCGCCATAAGGATCCTCGACGCCGCCGGTCGGCGCGGCGAGGGCCGGACCGGCCATCGCGAGTGCCGCCGCTGCCAGTGCGATCTTTCCGATCATGATCCACCTCCGAGTCGGAATCGTGTTTGTTACATGATCATGACACAAACCCGCTTTCCGGAAAGCGGTATCGCGAGGTGCCGTAGCGGTTGCGGCCTGCGCCCGGACGATTATAGGATTGCGCCGCGCGGGTGTGGTGAAACTGGTAGACGCGCCGGACTCAAAATCCGGTTCCGCAAGGAGTGTCGGTTCGATTCCGACCACCCGCACCATCTCTATTCGATCGTTCGATTTCTCTCGGATCGCCCGCGGGCAGCGCGGCCGGCGGCCCTGCGCCACCGGGCGGCCCCTGCGGACCGTCACCTGGTGGCGGGCGGGCGCATCAACGTGCGGCGAGCTGCTGCGCTGCCCGTTCGTTCAGGCGCGTCCTGGCAGCGGCGATCGCGGCGCGGCGGCAGGCCATGACCTCGATCGAAACCTCGCGGTCGAGCGGGCCGCAGACGCGGGTCGCAGCGGCCCGGATGCGGCGCTGGATGACAGCCTTGCCCTTCGGAGAGGAGAGATCGACATCGCCCAGCGCGATAACGGCCTGCCGCTCCTGATTTGCGACGGTGCCATCGTAACTCTCGGCGTGCGCCGGGCTGATGCCCCCGAGCGAAGCGGCGGTGGTGAGGATGGCGCCGAAAACGGCGATCGAGCGGCTGCGGATGGTCTGCATGATGGTGGCCCTTGTCCCTGAAAACGGCTTGATTGCCGATATCCGGGGAGTTGCACGGGCCGTGCCAAATCCATCGTCAGGAGAAAAATCGTAATCAGCTGGTGTTTCGATACGGCGGAAATACCAACTATCGATGCGCTCTGCCGCAATGTGGCGTCACATGCGACTTCTGTGATGGC
>NZ_JAQGLK010000158.1 GCF_028292925.1 Sphingomonas bacterium | reverse complement strand
TCGTGCTGATCTGCGTCGTGCTGTGGGCGGGAACGTTCAACCTTTCCTCGATCATCGATGCGCAGCGGGCGCACATCTTCGGCTTTATCAACGGCTTCGGGTTCAACCCTCTGCTGTTTCCGATGGCGGTGGTGTTCCTGATCTCGTCCATGGCGGAAACCGCGCGTGCGCCGTTCGACCTGACCGAGGCGGAGAGCGAGCTCGTCGCCGGGTATCAGACCGAATATTCGTCGATGAGCTTCGCGCTCTTCTGGCTTGGCGAATATGGCAACGTCATCCTGATGTGCGCCCTGAACGCGATCCTGTTCTGGGGTGGGTGGCTGCCGCCGGTCGACTGGGCACCGCTCTACGCGATTCCGGGGATCTTCTGGTTTTTCGGCAAGATACTGTTCTTCTTTTTCGTCTTCTCGTGGGTGAAGGCGACGGTGCCGCGTTACCGCTACGACCAGCTGATGCGGCTGGGCTGGAAGATATTCCTGCCGCTGTCGCTGTTCTGGGTGTTCCTCGTTTCCGGGTATCTCATGCTTACCCGCTATGGAGTTTAACCGATGAGCCTCGCGCACATCGTCAAGTCGTTCACGCTCTGGGAGTTCGTGAAGGCGCACATCCTCACGCTCAAATATTTCTTCAAGCCCAAGGCGACGATCAACTACCCGTACGAGAAGAACCCGCTATCCCCCCGTTTTCGCGGGGAACATGCGCTGCGCCGCTATCCGAGCGGCGAGGAACGCTGCATCGCGTGCAAGCTGTGCGAGGCGGTCTGCCCGGCGCAGGCGATCACGATCGAGGCCGAGCCCCGCGCCGACGGCAGCCGCCGGACGACGCGCTACGACATCGACATGACGAAATGCATCTTCTGCGGATTCTGCCAGGAAGCGTGCCCGGTCGATGCGATCGTCGAGGGGCCGAACCTGGAATATGCGACGGAAACGCGCGAGGAACTGATCTACGACAAGGCGAAGCTGATCGCGAATGGCGACCGGTGGGAGCGCGTGCTTGCGGCAAACCTTGCCGCCGATGCGCCGTACCGTTAATCCGCCGACCGAATCCAGAGGGGCAGCTTCGACACCGTGATCCAGACGTTCGCCTTTTACCTGTTCGCGACGCTCGTCATCGCGTCGGGTGCGCTGACGATCCTGTCGCGCAACCCGGTGCACAGCGTGCTGTGGCTGATCCTCGCCTTCTTCAACGCGGCGGGGCTGATGCTGCTCGTCGGGGCCGAGTTCATCGCGATGCTGCTGGTCATCGTCTATGTCGGCGCGGTCGCGGTGCTGTTCCTGTTCGTCGTCATGATGCTGAACATCGATTTCGCCGAACTGCGTGCCGGCGTCGCCCGCTACCTGCCGTTCGGGCTGCTGGTGGCGCTGGTGCTGCTGGCGGAAATCATCTTCGCGGTGGGCGCATGGCAGGCCGGCGGCGTGGCGATCGGCAACGGCGCGGCCCCGGCCCCGTCCGAGGTGCCGAATGTGCAGGCGCTCGGCACGTTGCTCTACACGCGCTACCTGTACGTGTTCGAGGCGTCCGGGCTGGTGCTGCTGGTTGCGATGATCGGGGCGATCGTGCTGACCCATCGTGCGCGGGGCGGCCTGCGCGGCCAGAATATCGATCGTCAGAACCGCCGCCGTCCGCAGGATGCGACGCGCAACACCAATCCGGGAGTCGGGCAGGGGATGGAGCTGTGATCGGGATCCAGCATTTCCTCACCGTCTCGGCGTTGCTGTTCGTGATGGGGGTGCTCGGCATCTTCATCAATCGCAAGAACGTGATCATCATCCTGATGGCGATCGAGCTGATCCTGCTCAGCGTGAACATCAACCTGGTGGCCTTCTCCGCCTATCTCGGCGACATGGTCGGGCAGATCTTCGCGATGTTCGTGCTGACCGTGGCGGCGGGCGAGTCCGCGATCGGGCTGGCCATTCTCGTCATCTATTTCCGCGGCCGCGGCACCATCGCGGTCGACGACATCAATCGGATGAAGGGCTGAACCGAGACGTGATCCAGCTCCTCGTCTTCCTGCCGCTATTGGCGGCGATCGTTGCCGGCTTCGGCAATCGCATGATCGGCAATCTGCCGGCCAAGCTCATCACCACGGGCGCGCTGTTCGCGTCGTGCGCGCTGGCGTGGCCGATCTTCATCGGCTTCCTGTCCGGCGGCAGCACGGCGCATGTCGTGCCGGTGCTCCACTGGATCAGCTCGGGCGACCTCCAGGTCGACTGGTCGCTGCGGGTGGATGCGCTGACCGCGGTGATGCTGGTGGTGGTGACGAGCGTGTCCGCGCTCGTCCACCTCTACAGCTGGGGCTATATGGCCGAGGATCCGGATCAGCCGCGTTTCTTCGCCTATCTGTCGTTGTTCACCTTTGCGATGCTGATGCTGGTGACGTCGGACAATCTGATCCAGATGTTCTTCGGCTGGGAAGGGGTCGGGCTGGCCTCGTACCTGCTGATCGGCTTCTGGTATCACAAGCCAAGCGCCAACGCCGCGGCGATCAAGGCGTTCGTCGTCAACCGGGTCGGCGATTTCGGCTTCTCGCTCGGCATCTTCGGCACCTTCCTGGTGTTCGGAACGGTCTCGATCCCGGCAATTCTGGCTGCTGCACCGGACATGGGCGGTTCGACGATCGGCTTCCTCGGGATGCGCGCCGATACGATGACGGTGCTGTGCCTGCTGCTGTTCGTGGGTGCGATGGGCAAGTCGGCCCAGCTCGGCCTGCACACCTGGCTGCCGGACGCGATGGAAGGCCCGACCCCGGTGTCGGCGCTGATCCATGCCGCGACGATGGTGACGGCGGGCGTGTTCATGGTCTGCCGCTTGTCGCCGATGTTCGAGGTGAGCCCGACGGCGCTGACGGTGGTCACGTATGTGGGCGCGGCGACCGCGCTGTTCGCCGCAACGGTCGGCACGGTGCAGACGGACATCAAGCGGGTGATCGCCTATTCCACCTGCTCGCAGCTCGGCTACATGTTCTTCGCGGCCGGTGTCGGCGCCTATGGCGCGGCGATGTTCCACCTGTTCACGCATGCCTTCTTCAAGGCGCTGCTGTTCCTCGGCGCGGGCTCGGTGATCCATGCCATGCACCACGAGCAGGACATGCGTTTCTACGGTGGCCTGCGTAAATCGATCCCGCTGACCTTCTGGGCGATGATGGCGGGCACGCTGGCGATCACCGGCGTCGGTATCATCCAGGTTGCGGGGCTGCCGAGCTTCGGCTTTGCGGGCTTCTTCTCCAAGGACGCGATCCTCGAGGCGAGCTTCGCCAGCGGGACGACGGCCGGGGGCATCGCCTTCACCGTCGGCATCTTTGCGGCCTTGCTGACCAGCTTCTATTCGTGGCGGCTGATCTTCCTCACCTTCTTCGGCAAGCCGCGCTGGGCAGGGTCCGAGCATATCCAGCATGCGGTGCACGACGCCCATGGCCACGGACACGGCGACGATCACGGGCAGGCGCACGGGCAGGCGCACGGAACCGCGCACGATATCGCCCATATCGGCGATCATCGCGACGATCCGTCGGCCGAGGATGCCGGCCACGCGCCCGCCACGCACGCCCCCGGCGCCGCCGAGGTGCTGCACGGCACCGCCGGCTACCATCCGCACGAAGCGCCGTGGCCGATGCTGGTGCCGCTGGTGATCCTGTCGATCGGCGCGATCTTTGCGGGCGTCGTCTTCCACCACTGGTTCATCGAGCCGGAAGCGGGGGAGACGTTCTGGAAGGGGTCCGTCGCGTATAACGAGCATCTGATGCATGCGATGCACGGCGTGCCGTTGTGGGTGAAGCTGGCGCCGGCCGTGGTGATGATCACCGGGCTGCTGATCGCCATCGC
>NZ_JAQGLK010000133.1 GCF_028292925.1 Sphingomonas bacterium | reverse complement strand
GCTCGGCCGCGACGATCGTCTTCAACCCGCCCTCTCGCCCCTCCAGCATCCGGCGCAGCCCTCCGCTCGGCAGGTTGAGGCGGTGCCCGTGCGAGAGGATCGCCGCGAAATCGGCCAGCCGGGATTTGTCATGGTCCGCGCCGAACACCAGCCGGACGATCCCCGCCATTGGCGCGCGGGGGTGCGCGCGGATGCCGGCGGCCGCCAGCATCTCGGCGAAACTCTCGGGTTCGGCACGGGCCGCGCAGGAAAAATCGTAGGCGAGGCCGAGCGCCCGGTAGAGCGCGCTGCGCGTCCTGACTTCGGCGCTGCTTAGCTGATCGATCGTGCCCCGCGCGACGGCCAGATGATCCGCCAGCACCCCGCCGCAGCCGGGCGCCGAAGCCGGATCGTCGACCGCCTCGGGCGACCAGAGCTGTCCATCGGCGCCGGCGACATCCTCGTCGGCATCCGGCGCGAAAAGGCGGGGGGAGGGGCCATCCGCCCAGGGCGTCGAATGGGCCCGCCCGGCAGATCCCGCGCGCGATGGTGGCGCGGTGCCGATCGCCTCCCGAACCTGGCTGGCCAGCAGCAGCGCATCGGCGGTGCTCGCCATCTCCTTCCAGTTGATGACGCCGTAGACATGGTCGATCGTCGTGCCGTCCGACGAGAATGGGAGGAGGATGCCGCGGTACAGCGTGTTGTTGCCCCGGACATTCACGAACTCCGCCTCGAATCCGGCCGGGGCACGGTTGGCGACGATCTGCGGATAGGGGGCGATGAGTCGCGTCAGCAGCGTGCCGCGGGGAACCGCGGAAATCCGGGCGATCTCGCCTCCCATCGCCCCTTCCGCGCGCAACTTTTCCCCCAGGAAAGCGATCGCGGGATCCTCCACCTGGCCCCTGAAGTCGAGCAGCACCCCGTGATCCCCGAAATCGCTGACGCGGGCCGGATCGAACGCGTCGATCGAGGGGAAGTGGTGCCCTTCAAGCAGCGAAACCCAGAAGTTATAGGCACGAACGTGCATGCGGCGCTCGTCGCTGACGATCGCGGGTGGCAGATCCATGCGCGGCTCGTGCCGGGCCGGATCGTCATAGGCATCCTGCGCGTCGGAAACGATCGATCGTGCAGCGTCCATCGGCAAAGCCCTCTTGCAGGCACCGCCGCCTGCCGGCGCCGACCCTGCACCGCCCATGGTTGACGGGAGGTAAAATTGGCGCCGGTCAGCAGGATCCACACCGGGCTTGTCTTGCCCCGCAACCGCTGATAATGCCCCGCCACCCTCCGGCAAGCCGCCTTAGCTCAGCTGGTAGAGCATCGCATTCGTAATGCGGGGGTCACAGGTTCGAGTCCTGTAGGCGGCACCACCTCTCCAGAGGTACTTCCACGTGGAAACGAGCGGCGGGGGCACGTCATCCAACGGCTAGGCTACGCGACCAGGGCCAATATGGTTCAAGGCTACGCTAGCAAACACGAAGGCCCGCCGGTCGCAACGATCAGAATGCCCGGCTCAGCGCAATGGAGGCGTAGGCGCTGCGGTCGGGGCGATCCGCTTGCATACCGCCGGAGATGCGCACCTCCCATCCGGCGCCGGGAACGAAGTATAGAACAGCGCCGTACAGGCGGCGCCTGTAGCTGGGATCGCCCTGAAGGACGCCTTCGCCGCCCAGCCGGATCGAACCCGCAAGCGGGTGAGTGATCTCCAGACGGGCGTAATACTCTTTCAGGGCGAACCCATAGGAGCCGTACCCGCCCAGCCGCCAGGCGTGAAAATTTCGCATGCCGTCGAGTGCTACGATCCCGTCCCAGCGCTCGCCGCGGTTCGCGTTGTTCGGGTCGTCTGGGGAAAGATGGGTGTCGTGGTAGCTGAGGCCCGCAGCAAGATTGGCATAGCCCCACTCGCCCGACCATTGGTGGACGCCGGCCAGCGTGAGCGCTGTTGCCCGTCCGTCGACCTTGGCAGAAGCAGTGTTGTAGCTATATTTGCTGAGGGCCGCGACGGCGCGCAGGGCTGGCCCCCGTCCGAGGCTGGCGCCTGGCAGGGCGACGACGGCGCCGACATAGCCTGAAGGTGTCTTCCCCGCGATGCCACCCGCCAGAGCGATACCGCTATCTTGCGCGCAGGCCGGCGATCCGGCCAGCGCATAGACCGACGCTGCGCCGATCGTCAGCCAGAGACTCGGCGGCAAACGGCTGGACATGTTCATATACCTTCCAGACGGAGAGTGGAGGGGCCCCAGGCCGCGCTCCAGCCACTCGGCAGTACGCTGCTACAGGGAATAAGGCAGTTTGAACTCTCGCTTCGTGCGGAGGCTGGACGCCATGGCCCGGCACAGCGGCTTCGGGCGTAGTGCGGAGTCATAGGGTAGTCCCCGATTGCCGCCCGGCTGGCGCGTGCCGCTCTCCCCATCCTCGTTCAGCCACGAATAGCGATCGCTCAGCCCCCAAGTGCTGATGCCGCGCACGGCGGGCTGATCCAGCGCGACATCGAGGAACGCGCGCGTTGCCGCGGCGACACGCTGATCGCGCCGGCCAAAGTCCCGGCTTGTATCCACCTCCCGAACGTCCAGTTCGGTAATCAGCAGGAACAGGCCACGATCCGCCAGTTCCTGAAAAAACTGCGCCAGCGCGGCTTGGTCGATCGCACCGCGGTCCAGTCGAAGATGCGCCTGGATGCCCACGCCGTCCAGCGGAACGTCCCGCCGTCTCAGATCGTCCAGCAGCCTCAACAGGCGGGCTCTGCGTGCCTCGTCCTCCGCATCGGGGTATTCGAGGCCATATTCGTTGATCATGAGCTGCGCTGCTGGCGCGCAGGCACGGGCGGTCTCCAGCGCGCGGCGAACATAATCGGGGCCGAAGGCGCTGAGGAAGGGGCTCCGTCGTAAGCCATCGGCATCGTCCATGGGCTCGACAGGCTCGTTCACCACATCCCAGTATCGGACGACGTCGCCGTATCGCTGCATAACCGCGGTGAAAAAGCTTTGCAGGACGTTCCAGCCTCCGGGCGCCGCCATCTCGGGCCCCGCCCAGGCCGGGATGCTGCGGTGCCAGAGCAGCGTATGCCCGTGGATCCGCTTGCCGTGCGTCCGCGCGAAGCCCGCGAGCCGATCCATCGGGCCAAGGTCGAAACGCCCCGGCGCGAGATGGATGGCCGCCCACTTCAGAACGAGCTCCGGCGTAAGGCTGTCGCACTCCGCCAGCACGAGCTTGCGAAAGGCAGGGTCGTTGTCCAGTTGCTCGAACTGAACGGCTGCGCCGAAGATGCGCCCCCCGGCGTGGGCCGCGGCCCGGAGCGAAGTGTCGGCAATGATGGGCGTTTCTGCCAGGCAGGGGACGGATAGCGCACCCGCTGTGGCCAATGCGCTCCGCCGGGTGATCAGACGCACGCGCTAGCCAACCGTACACAGGACGTACAGAGTGGCTGGCCCGGTCGCATGACGCGTCAATAAGGCAGAGATCCAAGGCTGACAACGCCGCCGCCTGCGCTACGCGTTCAGCGTCACGGCGGGTCCAGGCGCGGGCATGCTCCATAGCGGCGCGCGCATCTGTTCCCCATCCGGTATTCGACCATAACGAAGCGTCCGCGGCACGATTCCGTGAAACAGCTCCAGGGTGAGCGCGATTGCGATTGGCTGCGGCAGCTTCGCAAAGTTTGCGT
>NZ_JAQGLK010000125.1 GCF_028292925.1 Sphingomonas bacterium | reverse complement strand
GGAATCCCGTTTATGGGTCCCGACCCTAGCTGTTCCCGCTCAGTTCAGGCTGTTTCAACGTGCTTATTTCCCATTCGTTACCCAGGTAGGGCCGGCAGCGCGCCCGAAGGCGTAGTTAAGATGTTGATTTCGTTTGGTGACCCCATCGGGAATCGAACCCGTGTTTTCGCCGTGAAAGGGCGACGTCCTAGACCGCTAGACGATGGGGCCGGCAGGCGCGCGGATAGGACAGGAGCGCTTGCGGGTCAAGGCAGCGAGCCGGTCAATCTGCCCAGGCGGCATCATCGATGTGCAGTTCCGCCGCCGGACGGCTGGACCAGGTGTCCAGCTTCGCTCGGCCCGCAATCCAAAGCCGACGCGTGCTGCCTGCGCCGAGGAGCGCCTGGCCAAGCGCACTTTCTGCCTGGCGAAACGCGATTGCCTTGATCGAACTGCCATCAGAGCCGCTAACGATCGCACGCACGTGACCGTTGCCGACCACATCTGCCTTGATGATCCGCACAGGCCCGGCGGCGACCCGGGGTGCGGGCCAGCCTGCGCCATAAGGGCCGCCTGCCTCAAATGATTCAACGAGGGCACAGGTAAGCCCACCGGGTGCGACTACTGCATCCAGAAGCAGGGCGCGATCCTCGCGCGCCTGCGCGACAGCGGTGCCGAGTTGCTCCTGGAGGAATTCTGCCAAGGGTGGCACTCCGCCCGGTCCTACTGTCAGCCCGGCCGCCATGGCGTGCCCGCCCCCAGCGATCAGCAGGCCCATATCCTTGGCTGCAAGTATCGCCGCACCCAGATCAACACCGGCGATCGATCGGCCCGAGCCCTTGCCGATATTATGGTCGTCCAGCGACACGACTATTGCGGGGCGACCATGCCTTTCTTTCAGGCGCCCCGCGACAATCCCGATAACTCCCGGATGCCAGCCCGTTCCCGCAACGACGATGACGGCGCGCTTCTCCTGCCCAGCTACCCGTGCGTCTGCTTCTTCGCTCACGTGCAGTTCGATGGCTCGGCGGTCTTCGTTGAGCCGATTGAGTTCATCTGCCAGGGACCGCGCTTCTTCCGGGTCACTCGTTGTCAGCAGGCGTACCCCAAGATCGGATTTGCCAACCCGCCCTCCGGCATTGATCCGAGGACCGAGCGCAAAGCCAAGATCGTGACATGTCGGCGCGCGAGTGAGGCCCGCTGCATCGATCAGGGCAGCAAGCCCGATATTGCGTCGGCCCGCCATCACCTTCAAGCCCTGGGCGACGAACGCGCGGTTGAGGCCGCGTAGCTGCGCCACGTCCGCCACCGTGCCCAGTGCAACCAGATCTATCAACTCGATCAGCCGAGGCTCAGGGCGCGTGCCGAACCAGCCGCGTGCGCGGAGCACGCGAAGTGTCGCGGCCCCCAGCAGGAACGCAACACCGACTGCAGCGAGGTGGCCATGCTGAGCCCCCTCATCCTCGTCCAGGCGGTTCGGATTGACCAGCGCGTGGGCGACCGGGAGCGCGGACGCACATTTGTGGTGATCTACTACGATCACGTCGACGCCAGCGGATTTTGCCATCTCCAGCGCCTCGAACGCCTGTGCGCCGCAATCAACTGTCACGATAAGCTTGGCCCCACCGGCTGCAATGCGGACCAACGCGTCGCCGGACGGGCCATAGCCTTCCAGAAGGCGATCTGGGATGTAGGCCTGCGGATCGCTGCCAAGATCGCGAAGCAGGCGGATAAGGAGCGCCGCCGATGTTGCGCCATCGACATCGTAGTCGCCGAATACAGTGATCGGCTCACCGGAGATTACCGCGTCGGCCAGGCGCTCCGCGGCCCGCTCCATATCGCGAAAGATCGAAGGATCCGGCATGAAGCCGCGGATTGTGGGGGTGCGATGGTTGTCCAGCGTCTCCCGCGTGACTCCCCGCGCCAGCAACAGGCTGGTGACGAGGTCGTCAGGCGCAAAGCCCACGTCGCGGCCGTCGGCGCCCGCTCCACGCCAATGCCACGGCTGGCCAAGGATGGAACGCGCGATGCCGTGAACGGGACGATTGACCATCCCCTTCCTCTAGCGTGTCGGCAGCAGTGCGTCAGCCCTTAGGCGAACGATGCTCCCCGCGAACCCAGCGAATGGTGCCTGAACTCGCCCGCATGACGACGGTTTCCGTAGTCATCACTCCGTCCCTGCGCAGTTTCACGCCCTTTAGCAGCGACCCGTCCGTTACGCCGGTCGCGGCGAAGATCACGTCCCCCTTGGCGAGTTCCTCTAGCTGGTAAACGCGATCAAGGTCGTCGATGCCCCACTTGCGCGCACGCGCGCGCTCATCGTCGTTGCGGAACAGCAGCCGTCCCTGGAACTGACCACCAATGCAACGCAGCGCGGCCGCAGCAAGGACGCCCTCCGGCGCTCCCCCGCAGCCCATGTAGATGTCGATCGTGGTTTCAGGATTGCTGACGGCAATCACGCCGGCGACGTCGCCGTCCGGAATCAGCATTATGCCGCAGCCGATCTGCCGCAGTTCGGCGATGAGCTTTTCGTGGCGCGGACGATCGAGAACACAGGCCATCAACTCGTGTGGCTGCACACCCTTCGCGGCAGCGAGCGCCTCGATATTCTGGGTGGGCGACCTGTTCAGGCTGACGATACCGTCCGGGTATCCCGGCCCGATCGCGATCTTTTCCATGTACACGTCCGGCGCGTTGAGAAGCCCGCCTTCCTCGGCGATAGCCAGCACCGCCAAGGAGTTCGGCCCGGCCTGCGCGGTGATCGTAGTGCCTTCGAGCGGGTCTAGCGCGATGTCGATGCGCGGCCCGGTGCCCTGCGCAGATCCGACCTTCTCGCCGATGTACAGCATCGGCGCCTCGTCACGCTCGCCTTCCCCGATGACGACCGTGCCATCCATGGGCAAATCGTTGAGGGCGTTGCGCATAGCTTCGACCGCGGCCGCGTCGGCCGCCTTCTCGTTGCCGCGCCCGACCAGCTTGGATGCGGCAACCGCAGCCGCTTCGGTCACGCGGACCATCTCCAGGACCAGCACCCGATCCAGTGTCGAACTTGCTGTGATCATCGTGAAACGCGTCCTTTCGATTTCGATACGGCAATAGGGCGGCATGGTCGCGGAGTCGAGAAACGCGATCAGATATCGAGGATGTGCATCAGCATGGGCCGGTCCGTGATGCTCTGTGATCCTTCGAGGCGATCGAGTGCTTCGATGACGGCACGCTCTGGTGATTCATGGGTGACCATCACCAGGAGCACGCTGCCGTCCGCCGTCGCTGCGCGCTGGATGAGGCTTTCGATCGAGACGCCGGCGTCGCGCATCGCCGCGGTGATTTCCGCCAGGACGCCGGGGCGATCGGCGACGGTGAAGCGCAGATAGGCGCGTCCGCGGCGCTCGCCGGCCGCGGCGGGCGCGGGCTGGGCGAGGCTGGCGACGGGCATGGCGAAGGCGGGGCCGAATTCACCGCGGGCGATGTCGATCAGATCGGCGACGACGGCGCTGGCGGTGGGGCCTTCGCCGGCGCCGCGGCCTTCCATGAACAGGCGGCCGACGAAGTTTCCTTCGGCGACGACGGCGTTGAGCGAGCCGGTGACGTGGGCGAGCGGGTGGCCGAGCGGGACGAGGCACGGGTGGACGCGCTGGAACAGCCCCTTGCTGTTCGATTCCGCGAGGCCGACGAGGCGGACGCGGAAGCCGAGGCCGTGGGCCTCCGCGATATCGGCGGCGATGACGTGGCGGATGCCGTCGATCGCGACCGATCCGAAATCGAGCCGGGTGCCGAAGGCGAGGCTGGCGAGGATCGACAGCTTGTGCGCGGTATCGACGCCGTCGATATCGAAGCTGGGATCCGCCTCCGCATAACCGAGCGCCTGGGCCTCGGCCAGCACCTCGGCGAAGTCGCGTTTCTCCTGTTCCATGGTGGACAGGATGTAGTTGCAGGTGCCGTTGAGCACCCCGTAGACGCGCCCGATCTCGTTGGCGGCGGCGCCTTCGCGCAGCCCCTTGATGACCGGGATGCCGCCCGCCACGGCAGCTTCGTACTTGAGCGCGGCGCCGGCCGCTTCGGCGGCCTCGGCCAGTTCGATGCCGTGGTGCGCGATCATCGCCTTGTTGGCGGTGACGAAGGCGCGGCCGCGGGCGAGCGTGGCGCGGGCGAGGACGAGGGCCGGGCCGTCCGACCCGCCGATCAGTTCGACCACCGCATCGATATCGTCGCGGGTGGCGAGCGCGGCGGTATCATCGACCCAGTCGAACCGGGAGAGATCGACGCCGCGATCCCGCGTCCGATCGCGGGCGGAGACGGCGACGATCTCGATCGCGCGGCCGGCGCGCCGTTCGATCAGGGCCGCATTGGTATCGAGCAGCTTGATCACGCCGCCGCCCACCGTGCCCAGCCCCGCCAGGCCAACCCGCAACGCCCGCGCCATTCCCGTTTCCCTACCCGTAGATCCGTCCGGCGGCTCTAGCGGGCGGGGCGGGGGATTGCCACCCGCTGCCCGCCCGGAGATCGCCGGGGCGGGCGGAGCGGGAGGCAGACGGGGGCAGGCGGGCCGGGTCGGTAAGCGTCAGTCCTGCAATTCGGCGGGGACCTTGCCGCCATTCTGCGCCAGTTTCTTCATCACCGCCTTGTGCAGCGCGATATTCTGTTCGGCCGAGCCATCGGCACCGGCGTGGACGCCGAGTTCGGCGCCGAGTTCCTTGCGCGCGGCCAGGCTGGAATCGAGATCGATCAGCTGGAGCAGATCGACGATCGAGGTGCGCCAGTTGCTCGGCTTGCCACGGGCGGCGGCCTTTGCGG
>NZ_JAQGLK010000118.1 GCF_028292925.1 Sphingomonas bacterium | reverse complement strand
TTGTGATGCGCTGTTCATCCAGCTCGATGCCCCGGACAAGCCGCCGCGATCAGCGCGCCCAGCCGCCGGCACCAGACGAGCAGCAAGCCCGTGCTCGGCTCCGAGCGCGCCCGGGAAGTGAGGATCGGTATGACATGCCAAACGCCGTTTTAGATCAGCTTATCCAGGCGATGCGTGGGAGCGGGCTCGACTTCGCCGCACCCCCGGCCGAGGTGCGCCGCAAGTTCGATGGCCTGCTCGCTACGATGCCTTCGCCCGAAGGGGAAACTTTCGAGGCGACAAGCCTTGGCGGCGTGCCGGCGCTCGAATGCGTCACGGATGCACAAGGCGGCACGCTCCTCTACTTCCATGGCGGTGGCTATATCGCGGGCAGCGCGGCGGGCTATCGCGGCCTTGCCGCCGATATCGGCCGCGCGGCCGGGCTCCACACCATCTCGATCGATTATCGCCTCGCGCCCGAAGCGCCGTTCCCCGCAGCACTGGACGACGGCGTTGCCGCCTACCGGGCGCTGCTGGATCGCGGCGTCGCGCCCGGCTCGATCGCGTTCGCGGGTGACTCCGCGGGCGGCGGGCTTGCACTGTCGGTGTTGATCCGGCTGCGGGACGGCGGCCTCCCGCTGCCGGCCGCCGCGTTGCTGCTGTCACCGTGGCTCGATCTGGCCTGCGCGGGTGGTTCGATGGAGGGCAAGGCTGCGGCCGATCCGTCCCTCTCGCCCGAAGGGTTGCGCGCGTGCGCCGCGCATTATCTAGGCGCCACCGCCGCCCGCGATCCACTGGCCTCCCCGCTCTACGCCGATCTGTCCGGCCTGCCGCCGCTGATGGTTCAGGTCGGCTCCTCGGAGGTCCTGCTGGACGACGCCACCCGCCTCGCCGCCGCAGCCGGCGCGGCGGGAACCTCCGTGCGATTGGAGATCTGGCCGGAGATGATCCACGTCTGGCAAAGCTTCGCCTTCATGCTTCCCGAGGGCCGCGAGGCCGTCGGGAATGCCGCCGCTTTCCTCTCCCGACAGGTCGGGCAAAATCAGGATTGAATGATGGTCAACCAAACGCAGGAACTTGACGTCCTCGTCGTCGGGGCAGGTTTTGCCGGGCTGTACATGCTCCACAAGCTGCGGTCCGAACGCTTCTCCGTGCACGCGGTGGAGGCGGGCGCCGGGGTCGGTGGCACGTGGTTCTGGAACCGCTATCCCGGCGCACGCTGCGACGTCCCCAGCGTCGAATACAGCTATTCCTTCTCGCCCGAGCTGGAACAGGAGTGGCGGTGGAGCGAGCGCTATGCGGCCCAACCCGAAATCCTGTCCTATCTCGAACATGTGACGGAGCGGTTCGATCTTGCGCGGGACATCTCGTTCAACACGCGCGTCGCTTCCGCGCATTGGAACGAGGGTGATCGTCGCTGGCTCGTCGCCACCGATGCGGGCGACACCTACGCCGCGCGCTACGTTATCCTGGCGACAGGCGCACTCTCCGAACCGAAGGCACCCGACCTGCCCGGCTTGGGGGAGTTCAAGGGATCGGTGCTGCACACTGCAAAATGGGACGAGAATGTCGATCTCGCGGGCAAGCGCGTGGCCGTGTTCGGCACCGGATCGTCCGGCATCCAGGTAGTACCGCCGCTCGCCCGGACTGCCGGACAGCTGGTCGTGTTCCAGCGCACGCCCAACTTCGCGGTGCCGGCGAACAATCATGCGATGACGGACGAACTGCGGGAAACCATGCAGCGCGAACTGCCCGACAACCGGGCGGCGGCGCGGCAGTCGGCGCTCGGCTTCTTCGCGCAGCCGCGCAGCGGCAGTGCCAAGGCGGAGAGCGACGAGGCGCGCGAGGCGCGCTTCGAGGAGCAGTGGCGAGCCGGCACGACGGGCCTGCTGCTCGCCTACGAGGACCTGCTGATCGACGAGGAATCGAATTCCTACGCCGCGGAATTCGCGCGCCGCAAAATCGCCGCGACAGTCGAGGACCCGGAGGTCGCGCGAAAGGTGACGCCGCAGGGTTACCCGCTCGGTTCGCGCCGGATGTGTTCCGAGATCGGCTTCTACGAGGCGCTTAACCGCGACAACGTCCGCCTGGTGGACGTCCGCGAAGAGCCGGTCACCGCGATCACCGCCGATACGATCGAGACGGCGGCGGATCGCTACAGCATCGACGCGATCGTGTTCGCCACCGGCTTCGATGCGATGGTCGGCGCGATCAAGGCGATCGATGTACGCGGCGGGGATGGCCGGTCGCTGCGGGAGGAGTGGTCCGTCGGGCCACGTTCCTATCTCGGCCTGGCGGTGGCCGGCTTCCCCAACCTGTTCACCGTCAACGGCCCGGGCAGCCCGTC
This sequence comes from Sphingomonas bacterium, assembly GCF_028292925.1. Lineage (GTDB taxonomy): Bacteria > Pseudomonadota > Alphaproteobacteria > Sphingomonadales > Sphingomonadaceae > JAQGLK01. The sequence goes on along the minus strand of NZ_JAQGLK010000118.1, from coordinate 45,062 downwards.
CGTGCTGAGCAACGTCGTGCTGTCGATCGAGCAGCATGTCGATTGGATCGTGCGCTGCCTGGCGGACCTGCGCGCGCACGGATCGGACCGGATCGAAGCGACCGAGGAGGCGGAAAGCGCGTGGATGGACCATGCCAACGAGGTGGCGCATTCCACGCTCTTTCCGCGCGCCAACAGCTGGTATCAGGGCCGCACCCGCGACGGCCGTGACGTCTTCATGCCCTATGTCGGCGGTTGCGGCGCTTACCGGCACACGTGCGACGAGATCGCCGCGGACGATTACCGCGGCTTCAGGATCGCGCATTCGTGACGCGCGGGACGGAGGAGGGCGGGCGAGCGCGGCAATCCTCCACCTTCCGCCTTCGCCGGTGGAGCCATTCTGCACGTCTGCAAGGGTGCCTGTGCTACCTGAAAACTCGCCGCGGGTTCTCACCAGGCGTTGCCATTGACCGCGGGCTCGTCGATGATGCGTCATGCAGGCGCCCACAGCATCCAGCAGCAGCTACGAAGCGCGGATCGCCGCCGATCCTCGCTATGCCGCGCTGGTTCGGGATCGGCAGCGTTTTTCGTGGACGCTGACCGCGATCACCGTGGCGGTTTACAGCGGCTTCATTTCGCTGATCGCCTTTGACAAGCCGTTCATGGCGCAGCCTGTCGGCGGCGGCACGATCAGCCTTGCCGTGATCCTCGGGGCGGCGGTGCTGGTTGGAACGGTGGCGATCTGCGCCGTCTATGTTCAGCGGGCGAACGGCGAATATGATGCACGCCTGGCCGAGCTGCTGGCAAGCGTGCGCTGATGTGGAGCCTGTGGCGGAGCGCGGCGCTGCTCGTGCTGCTCGCCTGGGCGACCGGCGCGAGTGCCGCGATCGCCGGCGCGGTCCAGCGGCAGCCGACCAACTGGACTGCGATCCTGATGTTCGGCGGCTTCGTCGCGATCACGTTGTGGATCACCGGCGCTGCGGCGCGGCGGACGCGCACCGTTTCCGATTTCTACACCGGCGGCGGCATCACCGGCTTTCAGAACGGTCTGGCGATGGCCGGCGATTATTGCTCCGCCGCCTCGTTCCTCGGCATCAGCGCGCAGATCTTCAACGATGGCTATGACGGGCTGATCTACGCGATCGGCTTTCTGGTCGGCTGGCCGATCGTCCTGTTCCTCATCGCCGAAAAGGTGCGCAACCTCGGTCGCTTCACCTTTGCCGATGTGGCTTCGTACCGCTTCCTCCAGGGGCCGGTGCGGAGCTTCGCGGCGATCAGCACGCTGCTCGTCGTCGCCTTCTACCTGATTGCCCAGATGGTCGGCGCCGGGCAGCTCGTCCAATTGCTGTTCGGGCTGCCCTATCTCTACGCGATCACCGTCGTCGGTGGGCTGATGATGGTCTATGTGCTGTTCGGCGGGATGCGCGCGACATCGTGGGTGCAGATCATCAAGGCGGTGATGCTGCTGTGCGGCGCGACCTTCCTCGTCCTGGGTGTCATGGCGCATGTCGGCTTCTCGTTCGAGGCGCTGTTCGCCCGCGCGGTCGCGGTCAAGACAAGGCTGGCGGCGGATAGCGGCCTGCCTCCCGACGAGGCTGCCGCAAAGGGGCGCTCGATCATGGGGCCTGGTGGGTTCATCAAGGATCCGATTTCGGCGCTTTCGTTCGGTTTCGCGCTGATGCTGGGGACAGCGGGGCTGCCGCACATCCTGATGCGCTTCTTCACCGTCCCGAACGCCCGCGAAGCCCGCAAGTCGATCATGTGGGCGACGGTGTGGATCGGCTACTTCTACGCGCTCACCTTCATCCTGGGGTTCGGCGCGATCGTGCTGATCTCGTTCAACCCCGATTATGTCGGTGCCGGCGGCGCGTTGCGCGGCGGCAACAATATGGCGGTGATGCACCTCGCCCACGCGATCGGCGGCAACCTGTTCCTGGGCTTCATCTCGGCGGTGGCGTTCGCGACGATCCTGGCGGTGGTGGCAGGGCTGACGCTGTCGGCCGCCTCCGCAATCTCGCACGACATCTATGCCAGCGTGATCCGCAAGGGATCGGCCGATCCAGCGAAGGAACTGCGCGTGTCGCGGATCACCACGATCCTGCTCGGCATCACGGCGATCCTGCTCGGCGTCGTCTTCGAAAAGCAGAATGTCGCGTTCATGGTGAGCCTGGCTTTCGCGCTCGCCGCCTCGGGCAACTTCCCGGTGCTGGTGATGTCGCTGTTGTGGGAGGGGTGCACGACCAGAGGCGCGGCGTGGGGCGGCGCGATCGGTTTGCTGGCGGCGTTCGGGCTGACCGTGCTGTCGCCGGTGATCTGGGTCGCCGTATTCGGGTTCGAGCAGGCGATCTTTCCGTACAGCTCGCCGGCTTTGTTCTCGGTTCCCGCCGGGTTCTTCGCGATCTGGGCGATATCGAGGCTCGACAGGTCGCCCCGCGCAGCGATCGACAAGGCGGGCTATCCCGACCAGCGGCTTCGGTCCGAAACAGGCATCGGCGTCCATGAAGCCGCGGTGCACTGATCCTTATCAGCGCTGTTTCTTGGTCAATGTGGCGCTGAAATCGGGGTCTTTCTTCGCCACCCAGTCGACGAACTTTCGGATGGCGGGGTTGTCCAGCAAGGCCTCCACATCCATCCCGTGACGCTGCAGTTCCGAATTGGTGAAATGAGCTGTCACCGTCTGCTGGCAAATCGGGTGCATGGGCACGACGTCGCGACCGCCCCGGCTCTTAGGCACGGGATGGTGCCAGACGATGGTCTTGCCGGTCGGCCGTCCACAGAGCCAGCATGGGGGCGCTACTGCCGGCGCCTCGTTCTCGCTATCTGACTCTTCGTAGGGGTCACGTCTGGATTGCTTGCGGGCCACGCGTCTGCCTTCACTTTCGTTGCGTTGCCGAACGCGGCATTGCAGCCGGCATCCCTACGCCAAGGGTCGATCGATACCGAGCTTGTCCTGGGTGTCCACTCCTGCCGCCACGGACGCCGGTTTCCATGGACCAGGCCAGCCACCGCAGTTGACGGGACGAACTAGTTCGTTACCTACATTGCAAAAGCAAAGCTTTGGAGGGGATATGGCAGGCTGCTCGGGATCTGACGCTCGCCGGAGGCGGCGCGCATGAGCGGCGCCACCCATGCTGCCGCCCATTCCGCCGAGCGCCCGACGCGGGTGCGCTACGCCGCGCTCGCGCTCATCGCCACCGGCACGCTGATCAATTATCTCGACCGGACGATCCTCGGCATCGCCGCACCGGCACTCACCACCGAACTCGATATCAGCCCGGCATTGATGGGCATCGTGTTCTCGGCCTTCAGCTGGACCTATGCCGCCTCGCAGGTGCCCGGCGGCGTGTTCCTCGATCGTTTCGGCACCCGGCTCACCTATTGTCTTTCCGCCGGCTTCTGGTCGTTCTTCACGCTGTGCCAGGCATTGGTGGGCGGGATCGGCTCGCTGCTCGGGCTGCGACTGCTGCTAGGCGTCGCCGAGAGCCCGTGCTTTCCCGCGAACAGCCGGGTCGTCGCGACCTGGTTTCCGCGGCAGGAGCGGGCGTTCGCCACCGGCGTCTACACCGTGGGCGAGTATATCGGTCTGGCGTTCCTCAGCCCGCTGTTGTTCGCGATGATGGCGGCGTTCGGTTGGCGGAGCCTGTTCGTGGCCGCGGGCGTCCTCGGCCTGGTCTTTGCCCTGGTCTGGTGGATCAAGTATCGCGATCCGCCGGAGAGCCGCGCCAACGCCGCCGAGATCGACCTGATCGTTGCCGGCGGCGGCCTGGTCGCGCAGCCGGCGATGCAGAAGTTCGATTGGCGCGCCGCAAGCCGGCTGCTGCAGCACCGCCAGATGTGGGGCATCTGCATCGGGCAGTTCGCCGGCAATTCGACGCTCGTTTTCTTCCTCACCTGGTTCCCGACCTACCTGGCGACCGAGCGGCACATGGACTGGCTCAAGATCGGCTTCTTCGCCGTGATGCCGTTCATCGCCGCCTCGATCGGCGTGCTGTTCGGCGGCTGGTGGTCGGATCGCATGCTGCGCCAGGGTTACTCGCCCAACGTCGCGCGCAAGCTGCCGATCATCCTCGGGCTGCTGCTCGCCTCGACGATCGTCGCTGCCAACTTCGTCGACGACAACAATATCGTGATCGCCATACTCAGCGTCGCCTTCTTCGCGCAGGGGATGGCGGCGCTCGGCTGGACGCTGGTGTCCGACATCGCGCCGGAGGGAATGCTTGGTGTTACCGGCGGTGTCTTCAACCTCGCCGCGAACCTCGCCGGGATCGTGACGCCGATCGCGATCGGCGCGATCGTCGCCGGCACCGGCAGCTTTTTCTACGCGCTGGCCTTCATCGCCGCGATCGCGCTGATCGGCGCGCTCGCCTACCTCGTCGTTTTGGGAGACGTGAAGCGGATCGTGATCGCGCCTTAGTTGGCGGACGTAGCGGGGCGGAAGCGGCTCTGGGCGGCGAGGCGGATCTGCGCATTGGGCGCGCCGTAGCCCTCATAGCCGTCCCGTTCGACGAACTCGAAAAAGAAGGTGCGGTGAAAGGCCCGGCTGTAGAATTGACGATAACGGCGTCCCGCCCCGTCCTCGTCGATCAGCAGATCGTGGTCGCGCAGTTCCGCGCTCGCCGTGGGATCGAGCCCGAACCGCGCCGCGACATCGTCCTGGTAGTTGGCGGGGACCGGCAGCCGCTCCATGCCCCGCGTCTCGCGCAGCCCGGCCGCGCTGGCGAGATCGCGCACGCGGAGCGCCAGATGCTGAAATCCTGCACCGAACGACTGGCTGAGGAACCGCGATGACAGCGCCTCGCGCGCATCAGTGCTGTTCAGCGTCAGGCGGAAGGTGCCGCTCTTGTTCTGCACGGCCTGGCTCTGGACGAGGCCGTTGGGGTCGATAACGTCCTGAGGCGTCTGGACATCGACGTCGAACAGCGCCCGCCAGTAGAGTTGCCACGACAGAAATTCGTCGTTGCTGACTGCGGCGGCGAGATGATCGATCGCCACGACGTCGCGCAACAGGTCGGCCGCGGGCTCCAGCACGAACTCGTCTGCCCAGATCGTCCGCGCCGCCTCGCGGTCCAGCACGTAGACAAGGCTACCGGCAACGCCGCGCAACGCAGGCATCGCCGGCAGGTCGCTGGCCTGCCGCTCGATACCGAGCGCGTCGGCCCGCGCCATCGTCGCGGCGCCGTCGGCGACGACAAGCCCGATCGCGCAGATCGCGGTGCCGTGGGTCAGGCCATAGGCGGCGGCGAAGCCCTCTTCGGCGAAGTTGAGGACGAAGTTGGCGGCTCCGTTGCGCCACAGCTCCACCGCTTTGCTGCGGTGGCGGCCGACGCACGCAAAGCCGGCGGCGTGGAGCATCGCCGTGAGCTCGGCGCGGTCCCCGTCGAGCACCGCGAACTCGACGAACTCGATCCGGTCGATCGCGGCCCGCGCGGGCATCGTCGCCGGCCGGCCGATCGCGCGGAATGCCGCGTCGCGCAGCGCATCGAGCGCGCGCACGCCATCGCGGGCGACCATCGGCGCCGAGTTGGCACGAAACCTGTCGTTGAAGATTTCCAGGCTGAGCGGACCGTTATAGCCGATGCGCAGGATCTCGGCGACGTAGCCGGTCAGGTCGAAATTGCCCTGGCCGGGCAGATTGCGGAAGTGACGGCTCCAGTAGAGGTGCCCCATGTCCAGCAGAGGCGCATCGGCGAGCTGGACGAACACCAGCTTATCCGGCGTGATCTGGCGTATCGACTCGCTGGGTATACCACGCGCGAGCGAATGGAAGCTGTCGAGCAGGATGCCGAAATTGGGGTGATCGACTTCGCGGACGATCTCCCACACCTGGCGGTGATCGTAGACGTGAAGCCCCCATGCGAGCGCCTCATAGCCGACAGTGACGCCGTATTCGGCCGCAACGTCGGCCAGTTCGCGGAAGTCGGCGACGATCCTGGCCCGATCGGGCGAAGCGAGGGGCGAGCAGCTCGAGCAGAGCAAGATGCGGTCGCAGCGCAGCTCGCGCATGACCTCGAACTTCTGGCGGGCGCGGGCGAAGGCGCGGGCGCGGTGCGGATCCGGCAGCCCCTCGAAATCGCGGAGCGGCTGGTAGAGCACGCAATCGAGCCCGAGCTCGTCGAGCAGCGCGCGGACCTCGCGCGCCGAGAGCGGCGACGCGAGGAAATCGGTGTCGAATATTTCCACCCCGGCGAATCCCGCACCGGCGGCGGCCAACAACTTGTCCTCGAGCGTGCCGCTGAGCGAGACGGTGGCAATGGCGTTGATCATGGCAGAGGGCCCTCGAGAGGTGCTTTCCAGTCGCGGACGATCGCGACACGGCTCGACTGGAATGAGCCGAGCCATAGTTGGTCACCGACGATCGTTGCCGCCGAAAGGCCGTTGAAGCCGGGTTGCGGCCCCCCGTAGGCGACGGTGCGGATCCTCCCGGCGGTGATGTCCATCTCGCCCACGATCCAGCCCCGATGGCAGAGCATCGGATCGGCGACTCCCCCGGTGATACGCCGCAGCCCGCCGCACGTCGGCTCGTCGAGCCGCATGCCCGCGAGCAGCAGGCGGTCACCGCTCCAGTGGATGTTGTCGGGCATGAAGTCGGGCGCGTCGATCCGCGCGACCGGGATGCGCGTGTCGTGCCGGTCGAAAACGACGACGGCGTGCCAGCCAAAGGCGACGACGTAGAAGCGTCGCTGGTCGGGATCGATCTCGATCCCGTTATTGCCGGGCAGCCCGGTGCCGGGGAGCAGGCGGAAGCCGCCGCCGCCGGGGCGATGTTCCCAGACGCCCCCGGTTGCCTTGCCGGCGACGAAGTCGGCGATGGTCGTGCCGGGGCGGGTGAGGACGGTGACGAGCACGGTGCCATCGGCGAAGCCGGCGACGCTGTTGCCGACCTGGCCCGGCGGCATTGGCAGGCAGCCGCGCCAGGCGAGCTTCGGTTCACCCGCTGTCTCCGCCACGTCGAATGCCTCGATCGATTCCCGACCGCCATGATTGACGACGAGCAGCCGCCAGGTGCCGTTGCCAAGCTTCCGCAGCGACAGGCCACGGGCGTTGAAGAGACGCGGATCGAGCGGGCCCGGGCAGGCCGGAAAGGCGCGGCGGTCCGGCGCGATCTGCCCCGGCGCGGCGGTGAACCACGGCGTGTAGGTGCGCGTGCGGGTGTCGATCAGCTTGAGTCCGGCGCCGGCCGCGAAGCCGCTCGCGATCAGCCATGGTGTACCCGGGATGGCAAGCAGGTCTTCGGGCTTCTCGGGGCCGCAGACGTAGGCGAGTTCGGCATCGGGTGCGCAGTTCTGCGCGGCCGCCGGCGCCGTCGCCAGCAGCGCCGCCGCAAGCGCCGATAGGGCTTTCCACCTCAATCGCGCGGCCGCGCGCCGCCGGGGCGCGTTGCAGCGGCGCTCGGGAACAGGCGCATGTCGGTGAAGTGTGGCCATGCGACCACGCGGCTTTCGGGAGCGAGCCACACGAGCCTGGGCTCGGCCGCATCGAACGCCGGCCACCGGCCGAGTGCCGGGCTGACGGGGACGCTGCTGCGCGCAAAGGAAAGCAAGGCTGCCGACATTTCGGCCTCCAGCGAAACGTCGCCCGGCTCCCACGCCCGCGTTTTTCGGAACAGGTCGAGCGAGCCGCGGGTGCGCAGCCAGTAAGGCACGTCGCCGCTGTGGTACGCGCCGACAGTCGCGGGATCGTGATCGCTGAACGTGATGCCGGCGGCATAGGGCTGGCGCCGCGTGAAAAGATAAGCGTACGCAGGCGCCGTGCCGAACCGCTGCTGGTGCGTCGCCCATGCCGCCATCTGCGCGCCGACGCTCGCATCGCGGGCAATGTCGGCGGCGGCGCGCGTGGGATCGCCGCTGGCATAGGCCGCTAGAATCGCGTCGGCCTGAGCGCCGAACTGCTGCCGGGCTGCGCGCTCCAGCCCGCGCCGGTCGCGGACCGGGCCGAGCGGCCGGAAGCTCTCGTCCAGCGTATAGCCGATCAGAGCCGGCACGTCGGCCTGACGGCGGGCTGCGAACACTTGCTCGGCAGTGCCGGTGACGACATGACCGTCAGCGACGATCGCGTCGCGCGGCGTCGTGGCGGCGATGATCCGATCGCCCGGTATGGCGCGAAGCTCGGCCAGAGAGGCGGCGCCAACCTCGTTCTGCAGCCTGACGCCCTGTGCCTCGGCGGTGGCGAGCGGGGCGGGGCCGAGCATGCCACCGAACGGGCTGCCGCTCATGCCCACCACCCGGTTGAACAGTCCCCTGGCGAGCGGGCTCATCTGCAGGAGCGTGACGGACATCGATCCGGCGGACTGGCCAACAATGGTGACGTTGCCAGGGTCGCCGCCGAAGCGCCGGATGTTGCGCTTCACCCACTGCAGCGCGGCGATCTGATCCATCAGCCCGTAATTGCCCGAACTCCCATAGCCGGATTCACGGCTCAGCTGGGGGTGGGCGAGGAACCCCAGGGGGCCGACCCGGTAGGCCAGGTTGACCCGGACCACGCCCGCTTGAGCAAGCGGCTCGCCCGAATAATTGGCCATGCTCGCCGAGCCGATGTTGAAGCCACCGCCGTAGATCCAGACGATCACTGGCGCGCCGCGGGCCGCGGGAGGCGCCCAGATGTTGAGGTAGAGGCAATCCTCGCTCGTCGCCTCCTCGCCGAAATAGTGGTTCTGGCGCGATCCGCGCAGCGGCTGAAGGCATTCCGGCGCGAAGCGATCGGCGTGGCGTGTGCCTCGCCATGGGGCGACGGGCTGCGGCGGTTTCCAGCGCAGCTGACGAACTGGTGGCGCCGCGAACGGTATGCCGAGCCATGCCGACACGCCGGATGGCAGCGACACACCATCGATGCGCCCGCCATCGATTTCGATCGCGTCCTGCCCGCGCTGCGCCGCCGTGACGCTGGCGGAGACCAGCGCCGATGCGGCGAGCGCGAGCCTGGCGAGCCGCCGCATCACCGCTGCGGTACTCCCAGCGTTTTGTGGAAGAAGTCGAAGGTAGCGTCGATCGCCTTGAGTGTGGCCGCGCGGGTCGCATCTGGCGTCTTGCCGATGAAGCTGTGATCGACGCCCGGAATGTAGATCGCCTCGACCGGAACGCGGGCCTTGCGCAGCGCCGCCTCGCCGATGTGGGACTGGGAGACCGGCACCGTCCTGTCGTCGTCGCCGTGGATCAGCAGGAACGGCGGGTCCTTGGCGTCGATGTAGGTGACCGGGCTGACGGCAGCGATCCGATCGGGGGAGCACGCGCCCTCGCAGCCGAGCAGGCGCACGCCGGCGGCGTTACCATCGGGCGTCGCCGACATTCCCGCGAAGTCGTACACGCCGTACCACGTCACCGCCGCCTGCACGCCGCCATCGCCTGCCGAGGCGGGATCCAGCATGGTGTCGCGCGGCGCCAACGCCGTCAGCGCGGCGAGGTGGCCGCCTGCCGACCCGCCCCAGACCCCCACCTTGGTGGAATCGATCTTGTAGTCGCGCGCATGCGCCCGCAGGAAACGCAGCGCCGCGTTCGAATCCTGGAGCTGCGCCGGGAAGCGCGCCTCGCCCGAGAGCCGATATTCCAGGCTGGCGACCGTGAAGCCTTCCGCCGCCAGCGCGGCCAGCACCTTGGGAAAATCGGCCAGCGCGCCCGAGTGGCGGGTGTGCCCGCCCATCCAGCCGCCACCGTGGATGTAGAGGATCAGCGGATGCGGCCCCGGGGCGGCGGGAACGTAGACGTCGATTATCTGGGGCCGAAAGCCGGGCACCGCCTGATAGACGATGTCACGCCACGCCTTTACGCCTTGCGGAAAGGCGACGGGAACGGATGGGAAGCGATCCTCCAGCACCGGCGTCGCGGCGACGGGGAAGTCGCGGCCCTGTGCCCAAACGCCGGTGGGGCAGGCGACGGTCGCGGCCACGGCGGCCGCGGTGACGATCCGGTGCATCGGCTTCAAGCGATATCCTCCCCTGCGGTTCGGCGCATGTGCGCTCTCTCCCGCGGAAATTATCATGCGGGGCCAGCGGAGAGAAGTAAAAAGAGGAACCAGTCCGTAACACTAGCAACGCAAGAGCTCCGCGCCCGATTTCCGTTGCACCCGCCGTCTCCGCGGGTAGGACCTGCCTACTGCCCGCGGTATGAGGCCAGGAGACTATAGTTGACCGAGGCTGCCAAGCCCCCGCGCCGATCCCGTGCGCAATCCCGTGAAGAAGCAATCAACGCCATTCTCGATGTCGCCGCCGAGGAATTCGTCGAAAAGGGGCTGGCGGGTGCGCGCATCGACGAGATTGCGGGCAAGGCGACCAAGCGCAAGATCTACTATTATTTCGGCAGCAAGGACGAGCTCTACCGGGCGGTGCTGGAGCGCGCCTATCGCGGCGTCCGCGCGAGCGAGGGCCAGGTCGACGTTGACAGCGGCAGCGCCGCGGATGCGCTGCGGCGCCTGATCGAGCACGACGTGCACTATCACGCACAGCATCCGGAACTCGTGCGACTGGTGATGAACGAGAACATCCACCGCGCAGAACACCTGAAGCAGATCGAAGGATTGCGCGAGGATAACCACCGGGTCATCGATCTGCTTGCGGGGATCATCGCGCGCGGCGAGGCGGAGGGCAGCTTTCGGCCCGGCATCGATCCGATCGACCTGCACATGAACATGACCGCGCTCGCCTTCTACAACGTCTCGAACCAGTTCACCTTTTCGCACAATTTCGAGGTGGACATGGCGGGCGAGGAAGCGGTCGCGCGGCGGGCCAAGCAGGTCGGTGACATCCTTCTCGCCTGGGTTTCCGCGCCCCGCTGACGCAACTGCCCGACGCAACTTCCCGGATGAACCCGGCATGCCGCGGCCGCCGAGCCGGGCTGTCCCGGCGTTGTGCTCAGCGGCGTTATTGACAGGAACGAGTTCGTACCACTAATCAGGCTCCCGACTCGCCGGCTCACAGGTGAGATAAGGGAGGATGACGATGCGGCATGCGCGCGCGCGGTTGGCGCTTTCGGTCTCGTTGGCAGTGATCGCGGCGCTGGGTGCGGCGCCGGCACTCGCACAGGATCAGGGGGCGGCCGAGCCGCCGGCAAGCGATGTCCCGGCCGTCGATCCCACGGCGCGAGACGATATGACGGCCGGCCAGATCGATGAAATCGTCGTCACCGGATCGCTTATCCAGCGGCCGAACAACAGCTCGGCGAGCCCGATCGTCACCTTCAGCGACCAGGCGATAAAGGAAACCGGCGCGGTCAACGTCGTCGACGCGCTGAACCAGATCCCCAGCTTCACGACGGCAGGCAACGGCAATACCGGCGGCGCCGGCGGCGGGGGCCGATCGACGGTCAGCCTCCACGGCCTCGGTTCGAACCGCAATCTCGTGCTGCTGGATGGCAGGCGGCTGCCGGTCTCCGACATCAACGGCAATGTCGACATCAACATCCTGCCCGATGCGATCCTGGGCGGCGTCGACGTGATCACCGGCGGGGCCTCCGCAGTGTACGGTTCGGACGCCATCTCCGGCGTGGTCAACTTCAAGACGGTGCGGCGCCTCGACGGGGTCCGCGTCGACATCCAGAACGGCATCAGCGAGCGCGGCGATGCCTACAAGCTGAATGGATCGCTGTCGTTCGGCACCACCTTCGCCGAGGACCGCGGCCACGTCGTTGCCGCGTTCAGCTACGCCGAGCAGAATCCGGTCAATGGCAGCACCCGGCCCTTCTTCTACGATAAGACGCCGTCCTCGTTCGTCGGCACCGGCACGTTCGTGCCCAGCGCGACCAACGCGCCGACCGCGGCGGCCGTGCGATCCGTCTTCGCCCGCTACGGCGTGACGAGCGCGATCAATCCGCTTCTGAACCTTGGCTTCAACGACGATCGTACGCTCTACGTCCAGACCGGCGCTGCCAACTATAAGGGGCCACGCGACGGCAACGGCTACCTGCTGGTCGCCAACAACGTACGCATGCCGGTTGGCCAGCAGATCCAGTTTCAGAACGGCCTCAAGCGCAAGACCGCCTTCCTGAAGGGCGATTACGATCTGTCGCCTTCGCTGACGGTGTACGGCCAGTTCATGTACGTCGATCTGGCGGTCCGCACCGAGCAGGGCGGCAGCCTGACGCAGTTCGGCACCCTGACGACGATCCCCGTCACCAATCCGTTCATTCCTGCCGACCTGCGGACGGTGCTCGCCTCCCGGCCCAATGCCGCCGCCCCGTTCAGCTGGAACGGCCGCTACGTCGGCGTACCGTTCAAGGGCTTCAACGAGAATTTCGACGTCCAGCAATATCTCGGCGGGGTCCGCGGCGACATCGCCGCCGGTTGGACCTTCGATGCCTATGTCGCCTACGACGAGTCCAAGCACGATCAGGATATCACCGATGCCGTGCTCAAGAGCCGCGTGCAGACTTTGCTGAACGCGGCAGACGGGGGCGCATCGATCTGCGCGGGCGGCTTCAACCCGTTCGGCGACACCAATGCGCGCGCGCTTTCGCCGGCATGCCGCGACTATATCACCAAGACCGGCTTCTCGCGGGAGAAGCTATCGCAGACGCAGGCACAGGCGCAGATCAACGGCAAACTGTTCGATCTCGGCGCGGGGCCGGCGCAGGTCGCTTTCGTCGGCGGCTATCGGCGCAACACGTACGATTATGTGCCCGACAGCGATCTGAGTGCGCAGAATATCGAGTCCGTTATCGCCTCCGCACCGGCGTCGGGCCAGATCTCCGTCCGCGAGATCGCCGCGCAGATCGACGTGCCGCTGCTCGCGGATCGTCCGTTCTTCCACGAACTCGGGATCGGGGCCGCGGTCCGCTACTCGGACTATTCGGTGACGGGATCGGTCACGAGCTACGAGGCCGACGCCCGGTGGAGCCCGGTCGAAGCACTGCTGATCCGCGGCAGCTACCAGCGGGCGGTCCGCGCGCCCAACATCGGCGAGCTGTTTACGCCGGCTTCGGGCACGCAGCTGGTGATCGGCACCCCGCCCGGATCGCTGGGCGACCCCTGCGATGTCCGCTCGACCGCCCGCGCCGGGGCCAACGCCGCACGTGTGGCGACGCTCTGCGTGGCGCAGGGCGTGCCTGCTCAGGCGCTTGGATCCTACACCTTTCCGACGACCGCGACTGGACAGACGATCACGGGCAATACCGGTGTCACGCCCGAGAAGGCGGATACCTTCAACATCGGCGCCGTCTTCAACTCGCCGGCGCGGGAGGGCCTGTTCGGTGATTTCACGCTCTCCGTCGATTACTACAACATCAAGATCCGCAACGTGATCTCGAACGTGCCCGGGCTCACCGTGCTGTCGAAATGCTTCAACCTCGATGGCACCAACCCCGGTTACGACGTCGCGAACAGCTACTGCGCGCTGATCCAGCGCGACGCGACAGGGCAGATCGTGACCGTGGCCACGCCATACCTCAACATCGGCGGGCTCAAGACCGACGGGATCGAGGTGCAGGCGAACTGGAGCGTTGCCGCGCCGTTCCTTGGCGGTTCGAGCCGCCTGTTCGTGAACAGCGGCGTGGATTGGACGCGCAACTACAAGGTGCAGCTGCTGCCCGGCACGCCTTTCCTCGATTATACCGGGATCAGCAACGGCAGCGCGCTTCCGACCAGCGTGCCACCGCGTGCCACTCCCAAGTGGAAGGCGCTGACTTCGTTCGGCTATCGATCGGATGCGGCAAATATCGGCCTCCGCTGGCGCTACCAGAGCAAGCTCGATGACGTGAGCGCGGTGCTGACGCCGGCGACCGCCCAGATCGGCGTGCCGTCCTACGGATTGTGGGACCTGTTCGGGTCGTTCAAGGTCAATCGCGATTTCGAACTGCGTGGCGGCGTCACCAACCTGTTCGACAAGGACCTCCCCTTCGTCGCCAGCTCGCAAAACGGAACCGACGTCGCATTGTATGATCCGATCGGCAGATCCTTTTATGCTGGCGTGCGGTTCAATTTCTGATCGGACCCACCGGGAAATGCCCACATGCCGCCGAAGCCTGATCGAAGGCCAGCCATGATCCTTTCCGGTCTGATCGGTCGCTCGATCCTGGCGTCGCGCTCGCCCTGGTTGCACGAGCAGGAGGCTCGCGCCCAGGGACTCGCGCTCCGGTACGAGCTGTTCGACTTCACGGCACGCGGCCTCGATGACGACGCGCTCGCGCCTTTGCTCGCGGATCTCAGCGCGCGCGGTTTCGCCGGGGTCAACGTCACCTACCCGTTCAAGCAGGCGATCCTGCCGCTGCTCGACGAACTGGCCGACAGCGCGGCGACGGTGGGCGCCGTGAACACAGTCGCCATGCGCGACGGTCGGCTCGTGGGCCACAACACCGACATGAGCGGATTTCGCGACAGCGTCCGGGAGGGGCTGCCGGGTGTGGAACTCGGCCGCGTGCTCCAGTTCGGCGCGGGCGGCGCCGGCGCCGCGGTGGCGAGCGGGCTGCTGGCGCTCGGCGTCGGCACGGTCGAGATCTGCGACGTCGATGCGGGCCGTGCCACGGCACTCGTCGATCGGCTGCGGGCCCGCTTCGGCGCCGATCGGGCGGTGGCACGATCGGCCGACCACAGGGACATTGTGGGCGTCGATGGTGTGGTCAACACGACCCCGATCGGGATGGCCTCCGCTCCCGGCTCACCGATCGAGGCAGAGCGGTTGCGTCCGTCGATGTGGGTGGCGGACATCGTCTACTTCCCGCTCGAGACCGAGTTGCTGCGTACCGCACGCGCGTTGGGGTGCCGTACGCTCGACGGCAGCGGGATGGTCGTCGGGCAGGCGGCGGCGGCGTTCGAAATCATCACCGGGCACCGCAGCGACAAGGAGCGGATGCACGCGAGTTTCGCCGCCCGGTCCTGACGATGCGACCAACGCCGATGGTGCGAAAACTACTCCGCGGGCTATCGTCGGGGCGGCGGGCTGATGATCTGTGCGCAGGTCCCGACCGGCTTCAACGGCGGCGGCATCGAGCCGCGGCCTGAATGGGGACATTGCCGGATACGGGGCTCGACCGATCAGGCGGGGCGACGGTCAGGCGAGTGTGACGCCGCCATCGACGGTCATCAGTGCGCCGCACATGTAACTGGCGGCGTCAGAGGCGAGGAAGAGCACGACCTCGGCAATCTCGTCGGCAGTGCCCATGCGTCCGATCGGCGCCTGCGCCGCCATCGCCGCCTGTGCCTCGGGCGGCGCGCCGGCCAGCATGGGCGTGTCGATCAGGCCCGGACACACCGCGTTGACCCGGATACCGTGGGCGATCAGGTCGAGCGCCGCTGCCTTGGTGAGCCCCGCGACGCCGTGCTTGCTGGCGACGTAGGCGGCCATGCCGGGCGCCGCCACCAGGCTTGCGATCGACGCGGTATTGACGATCGCGGTTCCGCCGGAGGCTTTGAGCGCCGGCACTTCCGCCCGCATCGCGTGGAAAACGCCGCTCAGGTTGGTCGCGATCAGCCGATCCCAGTCGGCCACCGGGAAATCCTCGAACAAGCCGCCGATCTCGGAGGGGATGCCGGCATTGTTGACGGCGATGTGGAGGCCGCCGAACGTTTCCACGGCGTGCCCGACCATCGCCTCGCAGGCAGCGTAGACGGCCACGTCCACGCCGATCCCCGTCGCGGCGCCGCCGCTGCCGCGGATCGCGGCCGCCGCCGCGAGCACAGCTGTCTCGTTCCGGTCCCCCAGCACGACCCGCGCCCCCTCGGCGGCGAAGCGGCGCGCGGTGGCGAGGCCGATGCCGCTTGCTGCCCCGGTGATTAGGACGACGCGGTTCTCGAACCGTGGCATCATGCGTTCACCCGATCTCGACGGCGAACAGCGAGCGGCCGAGCCGCCGTTGCCGCACGGCAAGCCTGTCCTCGCGGGCGAGGCCGGAGAGCAGCAGCGCCTTGTCCCAACGCACCAGCGCGATCCCTCGCTCGCCATCCAGGAAGCGTTGGCGCAGAACGCGGCGCCATTGCGCCACCAGTTCCGGCTCCAGGTGCACCCCTCCTGCCGGCACCTGCATGCGATCGGCAGCGGCAAGACTGCCGTCGACGAGCAGGAGCCGCGCCGTGCCCTGCGCCAGCAGCGGCAAAGGCAGCAAACTCGCCGCTCCGGCAACCGTGCCGCCCGCTATCACTCCCCGCCGGCTGATCATGGCCTGCCTTTCGCCAGGTATCGCCCGATCTCCGCGAGCTGCGCGTCGCTGACCTCGCCGCGCTGGATACGGGGCATGTTGCCGATGCCCGATCGCGCGGCTTCCTTCACATAATCGACGGTAAGGTCGTTGCGCTGCTCGAGCATGGCGAGGGCGGGTGGCATCCGGCGGGCCAGGATCACGGTGCCCATGCCCATCTGGCGGTGGCACATGCCGCACTTCTCGACGAACAGCGCCTCGGGCGCAGATCGGGCCGAACGATCCTGCAAGCCACCGCGCGCGGCGTTCTTGATCTCGGTGCCCGGCTGCCCCTGCGCGAGCGCGCCGCCGCCGACGAACAACGCCATGGCTGCGAACGAAGCGAGCTGCTTCACGCTTTCTTCTCCCGGTAACGCGCCGGCCAGATGCCGCTCTTCCCCGGGGCGACGATGCCGTTCGGATCGAGCGCATCCTTCACCCGCTCATTGAGACGGAGCAGCGCGTGGCCGCCATAATCATAGGTCTGGGCGACCAGATCCATATACTCGATATGGGTCCGGTACTCGCCATAACCCTTGGCTTTTGCGTCGGCCACCAGCGCGCGGAAAAACCCGTCGACGCGCCGCATCATTTCCGGATCGTCCCGGTCGAACAGGATCTGGTTGACGTTGGTGAGGCTGCGATCGCCCATGGCGAAGCTGGCATGATAATCCATGCCGAATTTGGCGTACAGATCGTAGGTTCGCCGGAACTGGTCCATGGCGAGGTCGCCGCGGGGCGGCAGCACGGGCGAATAGCCGGTGTGGCCGCCGCGGCCGCCGTGCCAGTTGGCATTGGCCAGCGGGAAGCTGACCGGCACGCCGCTTGAGGGCGACCCCTCCGGCGGGTCGCCCCGCTTCCACCGCGCTTCCTTGATCGCGAGCACGGGCTTCTTGTCGAAGGCGCGGCGCAGCACCTTCATCGAGGCCTCCGTGATCTCCGCTGGCCCGAAGAAGCGCACCTGCACGCTCCACCAGCCGATGTTGAACTGCTTGCGGATCGCGGTGACAACCTTCTCGTCCAGTGGCCCCTTGTCCTTGGTCCACTGCTCGCGCGTCGTCATCACCGCGGCCGAGCGCAGCCAGTTGCCCATCGAGGGGGACTGCTGAATGACGCCCTCGCGGCGAAGCGGCATGATCGTGTCGATGGCCCAGCCGAGATCGTCCGGCTTGTCGAACTCGAAATCCAGCCCCAGCACCGTCTCGGGCTCCGGCATCAGCCACAGCCCGAGCTTGGTGACGATGCCGAAGTTCGACTGGCAGAACATCGTATCCCAGCCGGGGCCATAGCCATTGCGGTAGAGCTGCCAGGTGGACGATCCTTGCATCGCCCCCATGCCGGTGCGGACCAGCCCACCCTCCGGCAGGACAACCTCCAGCCCGCAGATGCGCGCGGCATGATCGCCATAACTGGTGTAGCCGACGCCACGGTCGAGCGCGTTGCCGGCGACCGAGCCCCAGCTGTTGCCGGGCACCGACAGCCACAGCGGAATACCGTTCTTCTGGAGATGGTCGTAAAGGTCGAAGAAGCCGACGCCGGGCTCGACCAGGACGGTGCCGTTCTCGCGATCCACCTCGATCCGCTTCATGCGGCTGAGATCGAGGACGACCGAACCCTTGAGCACCGGCGCCGCGCCGCCATAGCCGAAATTCTTGCCGCGGCTGATCGGCCACAGCGGCACCTTGTGGCGATTGGCGATGCGGACGATCGCCTGCACCTCCTCAACGCTGGACGGAGCGACCGCCGCGCCCGGCATGTGCCGCGTCTCGTCGGGCGAATAATGGTCCGAATAGGCGAGCCGGTCCTCCTCGCCGTCGAACACGTTGGCCGCGCCGACCGCCGAGCGGAAGTCGCGCAGCGCCGCTGCAAGCGCGGCCGGATCGATCCCGTGCGTCGTCATGCTGCCACCACCTTGGATCGGGCATCGCGGATCGTCACCACCTGCCAGCCGATGAGGATCGCCACGCCGACCAGCGCAGCGCCGATATAATAAGGCGCATCCGGCCCACCGACGGCGTAGATCAAGCCGAACGCAGGCGGCACGACGATCCGGCCAAGAGCGTTGCTCGCCATCAGCAGGCCGTTGACGCTGCCCTGAACGTCCGCACTGATCGAGCGCGAAATCAGCGCCCCCGCACTGGGAAAGGCGATGCTGTGGCCGGCCATCAGCGCGGACATCAACACGACCGCGGCAATCGGATCGCGCAGCATCGGCTGAAGCAGCATGCTCAGCGCGAGCACGCTCAGCCCGCCGACGATCACCCGCGCCTCGCCGAACGCGCGCGTTGCCCGCCCGATCAGCAGGATCTGCACCACGAAGCCGCTGAGGCCCACGGCGATGAAGCTGAGGCCCACCTCATGTGTCGACCAGCCGAAGTTGAGCGCCGTCCACAGCCCGAACACCGCTTCCATGGAGGCGAAGGCGCCGATGCCGATGAATGCGATGGCGAACAACCGCACCAGCAGCTGATCCGTCGTCACGAACCGCACCGCCTCACCCCAGCGGGGCAGGGGGCGTGCGATGCCGGGCGGGTGGCTTTCGACGAGCACGAAGGTGCTCCACAGCGCCGCCGCCGCCGCCACCCCCGCAGAGGCGAGGATCGGCAGGCGGAATCCGGCGAGGCCCTGATCGGGCGAGGCGAGCAGGCCGCCGATGGCAGGGCCGACCGCGAAGCCGAGGTTGAGCGCGGCACCGAGCAGGCCGATGCTGCGCGCCCGCTCCTCCGGCCGCGTCACGTCGGCGATGTAGCTCTGGCAGACGCCGACCGTGCCGCTGAAGAAGCCCGTCAGAACGCGGATCGCCAGCGCCGCACCCAGATTAGGGACGAAGGCGAAGGCGAGGTAGCTGAGCGCCGTCGCCGCAGTCGCGCCGATCAACACCTTGCGCCTCCCGTACCGATCCGACGTGCGGCCCCACCAGATCTCGCCGAAGACGCCGCCGAACGAATAAGCGGCGAAAAGCAGGGTGATCTCGAGGGGGCTCGCCTGAAGCACGCGGCCGTAGAACGGGAGTAGCGGAATGATCAGGCTGAAGCCTGCGAAGTTGACGAAGACGATGACCAGAATCAGGAGCAGCGCGTGCGTGGGCAGGCCGGGCGGCGCGGCCTCAGCCGGCATAACGTGACTCCGCGATACCGCGAGCGCCGAGCCCGGTGATCACGAACGTGTCGCCGCCACCGTCCGGATCACGCCCGAGCAGCCGGGGATCGATCGAGGTGACGTAGAGCTGGTCGAGGTCCGGCCCGCCGAACATGACGCTCGCCGGGAGCGTGACGGGCATGTCGATCACCCGCTCGATCGTGCCGTGCGGCGTGTAGGCGACGATCTTGGCGCCTTCGCATATCGCCATCCACATCAATCCGTCGCTGTCGACAGTTGCGCCATCCGGAATGCCGCCCAGATCGGTCGTGTCGGCGAACAGCCGCTTGTTCGCAACCGCGCCAGTTTCGATGTCATAATCGTAGGCATAGATGTGGCAGGGCAGGCTATCGGAGAAATAGAGCGTCTTGTTGTCGGGAGACCAGCACGGGCCGTTGCTGATCGCGATCTCCCGATCCAGCTCGTGCAGCGAATGATCCCCGTCGAGCCGGTAAAGCGATCCGTAGGGGCGGCACTCGCGAATGTCGGAATCCCCCGATCCGACCACGAACCGGCCCCGCCGATCGACCTTGCCGTCGTTCATCTGCGCGCGCGGGTTCAGATGCCTGGCAGGGGCAAGCAGTGCCGTGTCGCCGCTGTCGAGATCGAGGGTGAAGATGCCATCCTTCAGCGCGACGATCGCCCCCCCCTGCTCGCGAAGGGCCATGGAGCCGATGACCTGGCCGACATCCCAGCTTCGCGTCTCCCCGGCCGCCGGGTCGAAGCGATGCACGGCCTTGCCGACGATATCGATGTAGTAGAGCGCCTGTTCGGCAACGTCCCACAGCGGGCCCTCGCCCACCATGCAGTGCCGCGTGTCCACACGTTCGATCTTCACGAACTCACCCTCCCCAGGGCTTCTTGTTATTTATCATCGATAAGCTAGAGGTCCCGCAGGGTCAAGGAGGGGCGTATGACGGGCGGGCGACGGAAGGACGGGCCGATACTGGACCTGGGCCGCATCGTCGCGGCGGCGTGGACGCTGGTCGATCAGAGTGGCGTCGCCGCGCTCTCGACGCGCGCCCTGGCGGCGGCGCTCGATGTCAAGAGCCCCGCCCTCTACTGGCACGTCCGCAACAAGCAGGCCCTGCTCAGCCTGATGCTGGAGCATGTTCTGCGCGACAGCATCGGCACCCCGCCGCCCGGGCTGGACTGGCCCGACTGGCTGCGCTTCGTCGGGCGGCAGCAGCGGCGCGCACTGATGGCGCACCGCGACAGCGCGATCATCGCCTCCAGCACGCCGCCGACGGAGCGGCTGCAGAAGGAGGTGTTTCCGCGGATCATGGCGCCGATGCTCGCGGCCGGCCTCCCCGAACGGCAGGCGAGCGGCGCCGCCGGTGCGCTGGCGGGCCTGATCCTCGGCTGGGTGGTATATGAGCAAAGGCCGGAGACCAGGGAGTTCGTCCGGGCGTTCCACGATCCCGAGGAAGCGTTCGAATATGCGCTCGACGCGCTGGTGCGCGGGGTCGAGGCCAAGGCGCGCGAGAGCTGAACGGGAGCAGATGTGATGCAGGTTCTGGCCTTCGATGCCGATGTGCGGCGCGCTGCGGCGCTGTTCCTCGGGCGCGCGGCGGGCGTCGTCGGCGCCGACTGCGTGTTCGGCCGGAACGATGATCGGGACGCCTATTCGGACGCACTTGCCTTCGATCCATCGCTCCACGCGCCCGCCGGCGCGGTCGCAGCGGAGACTGTCGAGGAGATCCAGGCGCTGCTCCGCATCGCCAACGAATGCGGCGCCCCTTTATGGCCGATCTCGCGAGGAAAGAATTTCGGCTATGGCGGCTCGGCGCCCGCGCTGCGCGGCACCGTGGTGCTCGATCTGTCGCGGATGCGACGGATCCTGGAGATAGACGAGAAGCTCGGATATTGCGTGGTCGAGCCCGGCGTCGGCTTCTTCGATCTCTACGAACGGCTGCAGGAGATGGGCTCCCCGCTGTGGTTGTCGGTGCCGGGTAACGCCTGGGGCAGCGTCGCCGGCAACGCCTTGGAGCGCGGTGCAGGCCCGCAGCCCTACGGCGATCATGGCGCGCAGATCTGCGGCCTCGAACTCGTGTTGCCCGACGGCTCGTTACTGCGGACCGGCGCAGGAGCGATGGCGAACTCGAAAACGTGGAACGTCGCGCGCAATGCCTACGGGCCTGGCTGGGATCAGATATTCTGCCAGTCGAACTTCGGTGTCGTGACCAAGCTCGGCCTCTGGCTGATGCCCGCGCCGGAAGCGACGATGACGATGCAGCTCAGCCTGCCGCAGGCGGACGATCTCGGGCGCGGCGTCGACATGCTCTACCCGTTGCGTCAGCGCGGCCTGATCGATCACGATCCCGCCTGGGTCAGCTATGTCGGGATCGCCTCGTTCGTCGGCCCCCGGTCGCAATGGTATGAAGGGGATGGCCTGCTTCCCGAGGAGATCGGCCGCCGCATCCGCTCCGAACTCGGCATCGGGTGGTGGAACGCCGAGCTGAACTTCTACGGACCCGAGCCGGTGATCGCGGCCAAGGTGGCGGTGGTGAAGGCGGCGCTTCAGCACCACTTTCCCCAGCCCCTCGCCCACACGGTATGGCGCCAGGGTGATCCGTTTGCGAACAGCAAGGCGGGCATCCCCGGCACGCGCGATATGACGATGATCGGCTGGTACGGCGGGCGCGGCGGCCATATCGGGTTCTCACCGCTCCTGCCCGCGAACGGCGCGCTTGCCGGCGAACAGTTCCAGCGGACGCGGCGCCGCTACGAAGCCGCCGGCATCGACTATTACGGGGCCTTCGCGGTCGGTGCGCGCACGATCGTGAACATCAACGAGATCCTCTACGACCGGGACCGGCCGGAGATGGCAAAGGCGGTGCCCGCCCTCATGTCGTCGCTGATCGCCGACGCGGCAGAGGCAGGCTATTGCGAGTACCGCACCCATATCGAACAGATGGACGCGGTTGCGGCCACGTTCGACTTCAACGATCATGCGATGCGACGTCTCAATGGCCGCTTGAAGGACATGCTCGATCCCAACGGCATCCTCGCTCCCGGCAAGCAGGGCATCTGGCCGAAGAGACTGCGACCGCGATGAGCAAGGTCGTGCACCTGCGTGACCGACATCGGCCATGAGGGCTCCACCCGAGCCGTTACGGTTCACCGCTGCGGAGAAACGTGAGCAGCCAATAGTTCCCGGGGACCAATAAGGCACGGCCCGCGCAATAGAAGGCGGTCAGGGCCGGCGACCCGAACGTCCCGCGAGCCGCCGGCGCCCGTCTTTCGCCTTGTCCCGGCAGGAGCACTTTTGCCGGTTTCTTGGGCGGTTCTTGAGCGCGGACGAGGTGTGTCGATTCGGCAAGTGCCAAGTCGTGAATTGCGGGCAGATCTAATCCATGTTGGTCAGAATATCGCCTGCGGTATCGCTTTGCCGCTTGGCGCGGGCGCGGGTACAAGGCCCTGTAATCGTAAGGAGACAGCGACATGGGTGACGGCGAAGCGGCATGGCGGGGGATCGAGCGGCAGGCGGATCGCCCGGCACTCTCCCAGCTGTTCGAGGCCGAGCCCGATCGCCTTTCCCGGCTGGTGATCGAGGCGGCGGGCATCCGCTTCGACTTTGCCAAGACGCACCTCGATACGGCGTTGATCGATGCGTTCGTCGCACTGGCCGAGGCGCAGGATTTCGCCGCCAAGCGCGACGCCTTGTTCGCGGGCGAGGCGGTGAACGTGACCGAAGGCCGCGCCGCGGAACATAGCGCCGAGCGCGGGCAGGGTGCCCCGGAAAGCGTGGCGCAGGCGCGCGGCCTGCACCTGCGCATGCGATCGCTGATCGACGCGATCGAGGCCGAGGCGTTCGGCCCGGTCCGCCACGTCGTCCACATCGGGATCGGCGGCTCCGCGCTCGGCCCCGAACTGCTGATCGACGCGCTCGGTCGCGACGAGAGCCGCTACGACGTTGCGATAGTTTCCAACGTGGACGGCGCCGCCCTGGAGGAGGCGCTGGTCGGGTTCGATCCCGGCGCGACCCTTCTGGTCGTCGCCTCCAAGACGTTCACCACCACCGAGACCCTGCTCAACGCCGCAAGCGCGCTGGCGTGGATGGCCGATGGCGGCGTCGAGGATCCTTATGGCCGCGTCGTCGCGCTGACCGCCGATCCCGACAAGGCGATCGAATGGGGGGTGGACGAAACCCGGGTGCTGCCCTTCGCCGAAAGTGTCGGCGGACGCT
The DNA here is from genome assembly GCF_028292925.1 of Sphingomonas bacterium. Taxonomy (GTDB): domain Bacteria; phylum Pseudomonadota; class Alphaproteobacteria; order Sphingomonadales; family Sphingomonadaceae; genus JAQGLK01. The sequence goes on along the minus strand of NZ_JAQGLK010000118.1, from coordinate 21,665 downwards.
ATTCGCTATGGTCGTCCATCGGGTTCCCCGCCGCCCTGGCGCTCGGCTGGCAGGCGTTCGAGGAGATGCTGGAGGGCGCCGCCGCGGTCGATCGCCACTTCCGCCTCGCCGATCCGCGCGAGAACGCGCCGATGATCGCGGCTTTCGCCGATCTGTTCTACGCTGTCGCGCGCGGGGCGGAGACCCGCGCCGTCTTCGCCTATGACGAGCGGCTGCGGCTGCTGCCCTCCTACCTCCAGCAGCTGGAGATGGAATCGAATGGCAAAAGGGTGAAGGTGGACGGCAGCCCCGTTGGCCGGCCGACTGCGCCGATCACCTGGGGCGGCGTCGGCACCGATGCCCAGCATGCCGTGTTCCAGCTGCTCCACCAGGGCACCCACCTCGTGCCCGTCGAATTCGTCGCGGTGGTCGAGCCCGAGCATGGCTTTGACGACGCGCATCACCGCACGCTTCTGATCAACTGCTTCGCGCAGGGTGCGGCGCTGATGGCGGGGCGGGCCAACCCGGAGGATCCGGCGCGCGACTATCCCGGCGACCGGCCATCGACGACGATCCTGCTCGATCAGCTCGATCCCGCCCGGCTCGGCGCGCTGCTCGCCTTCTACGAACACCGGGTGTTCGCCAACGCGGTGCTGCTCGGCATCAACCCGTTCGACCAGTTCGGAGTGGAACTGGGCAAGGCGCTCGCCCGCTCGATCGAGGACGAAGGCACGGACCAGTTCGATCCCTCCACCCGCGCGCTGATCGAGCGGGCGCTGGGATAGGTGGCCTCCGGTCGATCAGACTGATCGACCGGAGGGGATCGCAATCGGCGCGGCCGCAGCCTAAATCGCGCAGGCAAGAGAATATGCGAGTGGAGCGCGGGCGCGATGGCTGACTACGATTATGATCTCTTCGTCATCGGCGCCGGCTCCGGCGGCGTGCGTGCCGCGCGGGTATCGGCCGCGCACGGCGCCAAGGTTGCCGTCGCGGAGGAATATCGCGTCGGCGGCACCTGCGTGATCCGCGGCTGCGTCCCGAAGAAGCTGCTGGTTTACGGCGCGCATTTTGCCGAGGATCTGCAGGATGCCCGCCGGTTCGGCTGGAACGTGCCGGAGTGCACGTTCGACTGGGCGACGCTGCGCGATCACGTGCTGGCCGATGTCGATCGGCTGAACGGGCTCTACACCAACACGCTGAACAACAATAACGTGGCGATCATCCCCGAATCTGCGACCGTGACCGGCCCGCACGAGGTGACGCTGGCGAGCGGGCGGACGATCAGCGCGAAGATCATCCTGATCGCCGTCGGCGCATGGCCGGTCGTGCCGGAGTGCGAAGGTGCCGAGCACGGCATCACATCGAACGAGGTGTTTCATCTGGAAAGCCTGCCCCGGCGCGTCGTGATCTCGGGCGGCGGCTACATCGCCAACGAGTTCGCCGGAATCTTCCATGCGCTTGGCAGCCACGTCACCATCGTCAACCGATCCGATCAGATCCTGCGCGGCTATGACGATCAGATCCGCGATCGCCTGCTCCAGATCTCGATGACCAAGGGGATCGAGTTCCGCTTCAACGCCGACTTCGAAAAGGTGGTGAAGCAGGAGGATGGATCGCTGATGGTGCACGTCACCAATGCCGAGCCGATTCCGGCCGACGTGCTGCTGTTCGCGATCGGCCGGTCCCCCAAGACGCCGGGCCTCGGGCTGGAGAGTGCGGGGGTCGAGCTGGACGACAAGGGTGCGGTGAAGGTCGATGCGGACAATCGCACGACGTGCGACAGCATCTATGCCGTCGGCGACGTCACCAACCGCGTCCAGCTGACCCCGATCGCGATCCGCGAGGGGCAGGCGTTCGCCGACAGCGTGTTCGGCGGCAAGCCGCACCGGGTGGATTATTCGGCGATTCCCAGCGCCGTCTTCTCCAATCCGCCGCTGGCCGGGGTCGGGCTGACGGAGTCGCAGGCGCGCAACACGCTGGGCACGGTGAAGATCTATACGTCCGATTTCCGCCCGATGAAGAACGTGTTGGCCGACCGGCACGAACGCGCGCTCTACAAGATGATCGTCGATGCGGAGACGGACAAGGTGGTCGGGCTGCACATGATCGGCCCGGACGCGCCGGAGATCCTGCAGGCTGCGGCGGTGGCGGTAAAGGCCGGGCTGACCAAGCAGGATTTCGACGACACCATTGCGCTCCATCCATCGATGGCCGAGGAACTCGTCCTGCTGCGCTGACAGGCGGCGGTGCGGTGACCCCCGTCTATGCCGCGCTCGGCACCACCACCTGCGAACAGATGTCGGGGCTGGCGCGGGCGTCCGGGGCGATCAACCTGGGGCAGGGCTTTCCCGACGGCGCCGGGCCGCACGACGTGGTGCGCGCCGCTGCCGATGCGCTGCTGACGCGATCGAACCAGTATCCGCCGATGGCCGGCCTGCCCGAGCTGCGGGAAGCGATCGCCGGCCACTATCTGCGGCATCACGGGCTGACGTGCGATCCGGGCGAGGAGATCGTCGTCACCTCCGGCGCGACGGAGGCGATCGCCGCCACCCTGCTCGCCTTGGTTTCGCCGGGTGACGAGGTGCTGCTGTTCGAGCCGCTCTACGATGCCTACCTGCCCCTCGTGCAACGCGCGGGCGGTGTGGCGCGGGCGGTGCGCTTGCAGCCGCCGGGCTGGCGGATCGATGCCGATCTGATCGCCGCCGCCTTCACCCCTGCGACCCGGCTGGTGATCCTCAACAACCCGCTCAACCCCACCGGCCGGGTATTCGACGGCGCTGAAACGGCGCTGCTGGCCGAAGCCTGCATCGCCCACGACGCAGTCGCGATCAGCGACGAGGTGTGGGAGCATGTCGTGTTCGATGGCGCGCTTCACCTGCCGCTGATCGCGCAGCCGGGAATGCGCGAGCGGACGGTGAAGATCGGATCGGCGGGCAAGATCTTTTCCCTCACCGGATGGAAGGTCGGCTGGATCGTCGCCGCGCCGGAGATGGCCCGCGGGATCGCCCGCGCCCACCAGTTCCTCACCTTCACCACCCCGCCCAACCTGCAGCATGCCATCGCCTACGGCCTCGGCAAGGAGGCCGGATGGTTCGCGGATCAAGCGGCGGGATATGCCCGCGCGCAAGATCGGCTGGCGGCGGGGTTGATCGCCGGCGGTCATGCGGTGCAGCCGGGGCAGGGCACCTATTTTTGCACGATCGATCTGCCCGCATCCGGCATCGCGCTGGACGATGCGGATTATTGCGAGCGGATCGTGCGCGAGGCCGGCGTCGCGGCGATCCCGCTTTCCGCCTTCTTCGGCGCGGGCGGGCCCCGCCATCTCGTCCGGCTCTGTTTTGCCAAGGAGGATGCGACGCTGGACGCCGCCGCCGAGCGGCTGGCGGCGTTTCGGGCGAAGCTGACCGATTGATCAGCCCACCCGGTTCGCCACCAGATCGTCCACCACCGCCGGATCGGCCAGCGTGGAGGTATCGCCCAGGCTGGAGGTGTCGCCCTCGGCGATCTTGCGCAGGATGCGGCGCATGATCTTGCCGCTGCGCGTCTTCGGCAGGCCGGGGGCGAACTGCACCGCGTCGGGCGTCGCGATCGCGCCGATCTCGCGACGGACCCAGCCGACCAGTTCCTGCCGCAGCGCCTCCGACGGTTCCTCGCCCGAGTTCAGCGTGACATAGGCGTAGATGCCCTGGCCCTTGATGGCGTGCGGCATGCCGACGACCGCCGCTTCCGCCACCTTCGCGTGCAGCACCAGCGCGCTTTCGACCTCCGCCGTGCCCATGCGATGCCCGGAGACGTTGATCACGTCGTCCACCCGCCCGGTGATCCAGTAATAGCCGTCCTCGTCGCGCCTGGCGCCGTCTCCGGTGAAGTATTTGCCGGGGAAGGTGCTGAAATAGGTCTGGAAGAAGCGGGCATGATCGTTCCAGACGGTGCGCATCTGCCCCGGCCACGATCGCGCGATCACCAGATTGCCTTCCGCCACGCCATCCAGAACCTGCCCCTCGCCGTCCACGATCTGCGGATCGATGCCGAAGAAGGGGCGGCTCGCCGAACCCGGCTTGAGCGCGTGCGCGCCCGGCAGGGGGGTGATGAGGTGGCCGCCCGTCTCCGTCTGCCACCAGGTATCGACGATCGGGCAGCGCCCGCCGCCGACGACATCGTGAAACCAGCGCCACGCCTCCGGATTGATCGGCTCGCCCACCGAACCGAGCAGTCGCAGGCTGGATCGATCGGTACGGGTGACGGGATCGTCCCCCTCGCGCATCAGCGCACGCAGCGCGGTGGGGGCGAGGTAAAGCGTCGTCACCTTGTGGCGATCGACGATCTGCCACATGCGCGAGGCATCCGGCCAGGTCGGCACGCCTTCGAACATCAGGGTCGTCGCGCCGTTGGCGAGCGGACCGTAGAGGATGTAGCTGTGCCCGGTCACCCAGCCGATATCGGCGGCGCACCAGTAGACCTCGCCCGGCCGGTAATCGAACACCACGTCGTGCGTCAGCGACGCCCAGAGCAGGTAGCCGGCGGAGCTGTGCAGCACGCCCTTCGGGCTGCCGGTGCTGCCGGAGGTATAGAGGATGAACAGCGGATCCTCCGCCGCCATCGGCTCGGCCGGGCAGGCGGGATCGGCGGCGGCCATCGCCTCGTCGTACCAGACATCGCGCTCGCCCATGGTGACGGCGCCGCCGGTCGCGCGGACGACGATCACCTTTTCCAGGCTGGGGCAGTGCGCCGCCGCCGCATCGACATTGGCCTTGAGCGGCACCCGCTTGCCACCCCGCCGGCCCTCATCGGCGGTGACGACGATCGCGGAGTCGCAGTCCTGGATCCGCCCCGCCAGCGCATCGGGCGAAAAACCGCCAAACACGACCGAATGGATCGCGCCGATCCGCGCGCAGGCCAGCACCGCCACCGCGGTTTCGGGGATCATCGGCATGTAGAGGGTAACCCGCGCGCCCTTCTTCGCGCCGGCACCCTTCAGCACGTTGGCGAAGCGGCAGACCTCGGCATGCAGCTGGCGGTACGTCAGCCGGCGCGGTTCCTCGCCGGGCTCGTCGGGCTCCCACACGATGGCTACCGTATCGCCGCGGGCGGTGAGGTGTCGATCGAGGCAGTTCGCGGAGACGTTGAGGCGACCATCCGGGAACCAGCGGATGTGGAAGTCACGTTCGTCGAACGACCAGTCGCCGGCGATTTCCGGGCGCTTGATCCACGTCAGGCGCTTGGCCTGTTCCAGCCAGAAGCTGCCGGGATCGGCCAGCGAGCGGCCGTAGAGATCGGCATAGGTGCGGGCGTTGATTTTGGCGCGGGCGGCCCATTCGGCGGGCACCGGGTAGATCGCCGCTTCGGTCATCGCATGCTCCTGTCGCGCTTGTGCCGACGCTGCGGCCGGTATGCCCATGTGCCGAACACCGGGCTGCCGATGCAACCCCGCACGTGCGCGGCGGGGGCGGGCCGGAGCGGGGTGGACCGGCCGCGCGCGGCGTCGTAGCCGGGAGTCTCGAAAGACGCGGAGCCGTTATAGTGCGCTATTTCCTCGATACGGAATTCAACGGCTTCGGCGGCGACCTCCTGAGCCTCGCCCTCGTCCCCGAATATGGCGACCGTGAATTCTACGTCGTCCTGCCGCTGCCGCAGGCGGTGGAGCCGTGGGTGGAGCGGCACGTCGTCCCTTATCTGCACAGCGTGCCCGAGGGGGTGGACCTTTCGCTGGACCGGATCGCCGCGGCGCACGAACTGGCCGCCTACCTCGCCACCGATCGCGATCCGCTGATCGTCGCCGACTGGCCGGAGGATATCGCGCTGTTCTGCCGGCTGCTGCTGATCGGCGCGACGGACATCGTCGATGTCGCCAGCCTCGGCTTCGAGTTCAGGCGGACGCCGGGGTTCAGCACTGCGCGCAACAGCCGGGTGCCGCACAATGCGCTGCACGATGCCCGCGCGCTGCGCGACTTCGTTCTGGAAGGGGAAGATCGATGAGCGTCGCGTTTCGCCGCGACAGCGACGAGGAACATCTGGAGCCGCGGCCGGAGCTGCCGGTGCCGCCCGGCCCCAACCTCGTCACCGCCCGCGGCGCGCGGATGATCGAAGCGCGCGTCGCCGAATTCGAGGCGGCGCTTGCGGCCGGCGGCAACGAGGAGGCGGTAAAGGCGATCAAGCGCGATCTGCGCTACTGGCATGTCCGCCGGGCAACCGCGCGGGTGATGCCCCCCGCCGCACCGGACGTGGAGGAGGCGGCGTTCGGCACCCGCGTCACCTACGCGCTGAACGGCGGCGCGGCGCAGACGGTGGACATCGTCGGGGCGGACGAGGCGGATCCCGCCGAACGGCGGATCGCCTTCACCGCGCCCCTCGCCCGGGCGCTGATCGGGGCGGGCGAGGGGGAGCGGATCGACTTCGGCGGCAAGGCGGGCGCGATCGAGATCGTCGCGGTCGCCCCGATCGCGGAGGACGACGCGGGCTGAACGCCCGCGCGCGCCGTCCGGCCTACGACTTGGCCCGATCCTTGTCGTACGCGCCCAGGCCGGGCTTGTACGTCTTGTCGTCGAGGAACTGCTTCATCCCTTCCATGCGCCCTTCCTTGTCGAAGCTGTCCGCGGCTTCCTGCGCGCGGATCAGATAATCCTCGGCATTGTCGTAGGTCATTTCCATGACGCGACGGACGGCATCCTTGGTGGCTTTCAGCGCAGTCGGGTTCTTCTTCAGCAGCACGTTGGCGATTTCGGTGACCCGCGCCTCGAGCTGGGCGAGCGGCACCGATTCGGTGACGAGGCCCTGCGCCGCAGCCTGCTGACCAGTCAGGTTCTCGCCCATCATCGCGTGATACATCGCCTTGCGGAACGGCATCGAGTTGGTGGCGACCTTGGTGGCGCCGCCGCCGGGCAGGATGCCCCAGTTGATCTCGGACAGGCCGAACTGCGCCTCGTCCGCCGCCACGGCGATGTCGCAGGCGTAGAGCGGGCCATAGGCGCCGCCGAAGCACCAGCCGTTGACCATCGCGATCGTCGGCTTCTGGTAGAAGCGGAGCTGCTCCCACCAGCGATAGGCCTGACGCTGGGCGCGGCGGGTGCCTTCCAGCCCCTTGCCGGCGGACTCGCGGAAATATTCCTTGAGGTCCATGCCCGCGCTCCACGCCTGGCCCTCGCCGGTCAGCACCAGCACGCCGACATCGTCGCGATGCTCAAGCTCATCGAGAATTTCGGCCATGCGGCGGTTGAGGTTGGGGCTCTGCGCGTTGCGCTTGTCGGGGCGGTTGAACTTCACCCAGGCGATGCGATTCTCGACGCGGTAGGCGACGACGTCGGGATTGTCGGTGGGAAGGGCGGTCATGCGCAGGATCCTTTGGAAACAGGGAGTGGGTCAGATCGGAAAGTGGCCGGGCTGCGTCTCGATCGTGATCCAGCGCAGTTCGGTAAAGGCGTCGATCCCGGCCTTGCCGCCGAAGCGGCCGTAGCCGGAGGCCTTGGTGCCGCCGAACGGCATCTGCGCCTCATCGTGGACGGTGGGGCCGTTGACGTGGCAGATACCCGACTTGATCTGGCGGGCGACGGTCAGCCCGCGCGCGACATCGCGCGTGAAGACGGAGGCGGAGAGGCCGTATTCGCTGTCGTTGGCCAGGCGGATGGCGTCCGCCTCGTCGGTGGCGCGGATCACGGCGACGACCGGGCCGAAGCTTTCCTCGCGGTAGAGCTTCATCGCATCGGTGACGCCGACGACGACGGCAGCGGGCATCACCACGCCGTCCGCTGCGCCACCGCCGTGCACCGTCGCGCCCTTGGCGGTGGCATCCTCGATCAGCGCGGTGACATGATCGACGGTCTTCTGGTCGACCACCGCGCCGAGCGGGGTATTGCCCGCCCTCGGATCGCCGGCTTTCATCGACAGCGTCTTGGCGGCGAACTTCTCGATAAAGGCGTCCGCCACCGCGTCGACGACGATGATCCGCTCGGTCGACATGCAGATCTGGCCCTGGTTCATGAACGCGCCGAACGCAGCCGCGGCGACCGCCTCGTCCAGATCGGCATCCTCCAGCACCAGCAGCGGCGCCTTGCCGCCGAGTTCGAGGAGGACGGGCTTCAGATGTTCGGCCGCGCGCCTGGCAATGATCCGGCCGACTGCGGTGGATCCGGTGAAGTTGATGCGGCGCACCGCGGGATGATCGATCAGCGCGCCGACCACCTCTCCGGCATCGGCCGGTGCGTTGGTGACCACGCCCAGCACGCCGGCCGGCAGCCCGGCTTCGGCGAACGCCTCGACGATGATCTCGTGCGTGCGCGGGCAGATCTCCGACGCCTTGAAGACGACGGTGTTGCCGCAGGCGAGCGGCATGACGAGCGCGCGGACGCCGAGGATGATCGGCGCGTTCCACGGCGCGATGCCCAGGATCACGCCCGCCGGCTCGCGGATCGCCATGGCAAGGCAGCCAGGCTTGTCGGAGGGGATCACCTCGCCGCCGATCTGGGTGGTCATCGCCGCCGCCTCGCGGACGAGGCCGAGCGCCAGCATGACGTTGAAGCGCGCCCAGCCCTCCGTCGCGCCGATCTCGGCCATCATCGCGGCGACGAAATCGTCGGCGCGGGCGGCCAGCGCGTCGGCGGCCTTGTTGAGCAGAGTGCGGCGCGCGTTCGGCCCGGTCGCCGCCCAGGCGGGGAGCGCCGCGGCGGCGGCATCGGCTACGGCGCAGGCCTCGGCGGGGGTCATCGCGCGGGCGGTGGTGGCGGGTTCGCGGGTGATCGGATCGATGCGGGTGAAGGTCGCTTGGCTCATGCGGGGTCATCCTCTCGGGCAGCGGTGCGTGCGGCTCTCGCCATTTGCTTATAACGGATAATAGTTATGTTCAATCACCAACTATGCTAGGGATCGGGCATGGACGAACGATGCACACGATCGCGACGCCGCCGGTGAAGCCTGCCGGCCACGACCCGGACGACGCGACAGGGCACCCGCTCCTGAAGGCGGCGGGGCTGGCGGATCGCTTCGGCTTCCATCTCCGGCTGGCACAGGCGGCAGCATGGAGCGATCTGGTCGCCGCGCTCCAGCCGTTCGGGTTGCGGCCAGGCGGCTATTCGGTGCTGCTGATCCTGCGCGCCGCGCCAGGCAGCCGGCAGCAGGATATCGGCGCCGCGCTCGGCATCCAGCGCCCCAATCTTGTGACGATGATCGACGGGATGGAGAAAAGGGGGCTGATCCGCCGCGCCGTGGATCCGGCGGATCGCCGGGCCTATGCCTTGTCGCTGACCGACGTGGGCGCAAAGTTGCTGGCGGCGGCGGATGTGGCCCACGCCGCGCACGAGGCGCGGCTGGCGGAGCGGCTGGGCGACATCGATGCCGGGGCGTTGCTGCCCGCCCTGCGCCGGATCGCCGCGTTGCGACCGGGGGTGGAGCCATGAGCCGGTTCGGCTGCATCGAGGCGGGCGGCACCAAGTTCGTCTGCGCGGTCGCCACCGGACCGGACGAGATTGCCGCGACGTGCCGGATCCCGACGACGACGCCGGAGGAGACGCTCGGCCGGGCAATCGCCTTCTTCACCGAACTAGCGGCGGCAGGGGGCGATCTGGCCGCGATCGGCATTGCGAGCTTCGGCCCGGTCGTGCTGGATCGGGGATCGCCGGAATGGGGGCGGATCGCCCGCACCCCGAAGCCAGGCTGGTCAGGGGCGGACATCGCCGGGGCGTTCGGCCGTGCCTTCGGCGTACGGGTGGCGTTCGATACGGACGTTGCCGCCGCGGCGTTGGCCGAGGCCCGCTGGGGCGCGGCGCAGGGTGCCGTCGCGGCGATCTACCTGACGGTGGGCACGGGCATCGGCGGCGGCACGGTGGTGGACGGACGGATCAGCCGCGGCCGCCGCCACGCCGAAATGGGGCACATGATCCCCGCCCGCCATCCTGACGACCGCGACTTCGCCGGCACCTGCCCGTTTCATGGCGGCTGCCTGGAGGGGCTGGCGAGCGGCCCGGCGATCCAGGCGCGGTGGGGCGCCCCGTTGTCGGCACTGGCGGCCGACCATCCCGGCCACGCCATCGTCGGCTGGTATCTGGGCGGCCATGCCGCCGGGCTGATGGCGGCGATCGCGCCCGATTCCATCGTGCTTGGCGGCGGAGTGATGGAGACGCCGGGACTGATCGATCGCGTCCGCGACGCGGCCTGCGCCGCAGACCAGGGCTACCGCGCGACGCCTGAGGAATGGCGGCGGATCATCGTCGCGCCGGGGCTGGGCAGCCGTTCCGGTATCCTCGGCGCGCTGGCGCTGGCACAGGATCTCGTCGCGGATCCCGCCGGGCGCTAGGCCGGCCAGCGCGGCGCCGCCGCCTCCAGCACCGCCCGCAGCGGAATCGGCGCGCGGCCGGTCAGCCGCTCCACCGTGTCGCTGACATGGTCCATATAGCCTTCGCGGATCGCCTGCCCGAACGTCACCATATCGTCCGAGCACCAGGGGATCGGTACGTTCGGATCGGGATCGTCCGATGCCTCGCGCGGGACGCCGATGGCATCGAACACCGCGTAATTCTGCTCGTCGCTGATATCCTCGGTCGGCAGGGGGCGGCCGCGGATCTCGCCGGCGAGGGCGGCGACATCGCGGAAGGTCAGCGCCTCGGGGCCAGTGACGTCGTAGGCCTTGTTGCCGTGGCCGTCCTGCGTCAGCACCGCGGCGGCGCAGGCGACGCAATCGGCGCGGGCGACGAAGCCGACGCGGCCCTGCCCCCAGTTCGTCTGCCAGACCCCCGCTGCGAGTGCGACCGGCATCGCCGCATCGGCCATGGCATCGCCATATTGATTGTCGCGCAGGAAGGTCCACTCCGCCCCGCATTCCATCAGCGCGAGTTCGGTGGCGCGGTGATCGAGCTTCACGATTGCGGGATTGTCCGGCTTTTCGGCGCTGATGATCGACGTGTAGGCGATCTGCCGCACGCCGGCTTCGGCCGCTGCCTGCATCGCATTCCTGTGCTGGCCGACGCGGGTGCCGACGCGGGCGGTTGAAATGAGCAGCATCCGCGTGCCGCCGCGAAACGCCTGAACGAGCGAGGCGGGATCGTCGAAATCGGCGCGGCGGATAGTGACGCCGCGTTCCGCCAGGTGGGCGAGCCCGGCGGGATCGCGCGTCGTCAGGATCAGGTCCTCGGGCGGGACCAGCCCCAGCAATGCCTCCGTCGCCGCCCGTCCGAAACCGCCGCTCGCGCCGCTGACGATGATTGCCACTGCTGCCTCTCCCCTGTTCTTATCCGCGTTATCTGGCCTGCCGGCGGGTTGGCCGCAACCGGGCACCGTTGCGCCCGGTCGCCACAGCGGCCATATCGCGCGGATGCTGCGAGACCGAATACTGTTCATTGATGCCGAGGCGATGATCGTCGACAAGCCAGCGGGGCTGGGCGTCACGCCCGGCCGCGACGGGCGACTGAGCGTGGAGAACCACCTGGACTCGCTGCGCTTCGGGTTCCAGCGCCAACCCTCCGCCGTCCACCGGCTGGACCGCGATACCAGCGGCTGCCTGCTGCTTGCCCGCCATCCCAAGGCGCACAAGAAGTTCAGCGCGGCGTTCGAGGCTGGCGCGGTGGAGAAGCTCTATTGGGCGGTCGTCGAGGGGGTGCCGGAGGCGGCATCCGGGACGATCGACATGGCGCTGGGCAAGACCAGCACGCGGGAGGCGGGATGGCGGATCGTCCCCGATGCCAAGGGCAAGCCGGCGCGGACGCACTGGCGGGTGCTGCGCAGCGAAGGCAACCGATCCCTGATCGAGTTTCGGCCGGAGACCGGGCGTACCCATCAGATCCGCGTCCACGCCGCGAGCGGGCTCGGACTGCCGATCGTCGGCGATCCCGTTTACGGCCGGGCCGGGCCGGCGATGCTCTTGCACGCGCGCGCGCTTTCTTTGGCGCGGCCGAGCAAGCCGCCGATAGCCGCGCTGTCGCCGCTGCCGGAAAGCTTCGCCGCGGCGGGCTTTGCCGACGAGACGGCTGATGCCGGCGCCTGACGGCCCGGCTTTGCCCGAAGCGGCGCTGGAGGAGAAGTTCCTGGCGGCGACCGGCCCGGGCGGGCAGAACGTCAATAAGGTGGCGACGGCGGTGCAGCTGCGGCTCGACGTGTTCGCGCTCGGCCTTGCCCCCGATGCCTACCGGCGGCTCAAGTTGCTGGCCGGCAGCCGGATGACGCTGGAAGGCGCGATCGTGGTGACCGCGCGCCGGTTTCGCACCCGCGAGGCAAACCGCGCCGATGCCCGCGAGCGGCTGGCCGAACTGGTCGCCAAGGCGCGCGAGCGGCCGGAGCTGCGGGTGAAGACGCGGCCCACCCGATCGGCGAAGCGGGAGCGAATGGCGGGGAAGGCCGCCCGCGGCGAGGTCAAGCGTGGCCGCGGCCGCCCGCAAATGGAGTAGCGATGTACGACTTTGCGATCGCGGCTCTGGCCGACAAGCAGGCGCTGTACCGGGAACTGGACGGGGCGCTCGACGCCCTTACCGCGGACGAGCCGGACGCCATCGCCAACATGGCCAATGCCGCGGCGCTGCTGTGGCAATATCTGCCCGATCTGAACTGGTCCGGATTCTACCGGGCGATCGGCGAGACGCTGGTGCTCGGGCCGTTCCAGGGCAAGCCGGCGTGCATCCGCATCCCGTTCGGCAGCGGGGTCTGCGGCGCAGCGGCGGCTACTCGCCAGGTGCAATGCGTAGCCGACGTCCACGCCTTTCCCGGCCACATCGCCTGCGATGCGGCATCCGCCGCCGAACTGGTCGTGCCGGTGATCCATGCCGGGCGGCTGATCGCGGTGCTGGATCTGGATAGCCCCGTCGCGGGTCGATTCGACGATGCCGATGTCGCCGGCTGCACGATGCTGATGAAACGGCTCGCCGGGCGAATCGCTGGCTAGACGCGCCTTTGCGGTTACCGGCTGGCCTGTGCGCCGGGCGATTGGCGATCCTTGCAGGAAAATGCTAAGCAGGCCGTTAACCAGCGGGCATGTCCGGCGTGGCGTTGCAGCAGGGAGCGATTGATCATGCGAGTCCCAGCACTCGGGCTATATGTCGGCGCGATCGCGCTCGCGTCGGCTTTGGCCGTGGGCGCGACCGGCCTGGGCGCGCAGGCGAGCGGTCGTTCGGCCATGGCCGTCGGCACTGTCGGCACCGTCGGCACCGTGGCGAACGGAGGCGGGTGGGGCGCCGTGCCGCAGGTCGGCCTCACGCCGCCGCGGGGATCGAACTGGGGGCCGGAGGGCTACCGGGGCGATATTCTGTACCCGGTCACGCCTGCCCCGCTTGCCGCCGCGGCGGCCGCGGCTCCGCCTCCGGGCAACTTCTACGCAGACGACGTGGTGACCGCGCGCGACGGGTGGGACGATCGTGGGCCCGGCAATGCCGATACCTCCGCCCGCGGCTACCTGCGGGTCGGTCGCGGTTCCGTGGTCCCCGGCTATCTGCGTACGTCGACCTATTTCGTGACGGATTGGCGCGGCTACGGCCTCGCCCAGCCCGGCTATGGCCTGCGGTGGGTGCGCTATTATGACGATGCGCTGCTGATCGATGCGAACGGCCGCGTCCAGGATACGCGCTATGACGTGGATTGGAACCGCGACGGGGTCAGGACGACCTATGTCGACGAGGTGTTCTACGAGCCGGACAATTATGATCGCGGCTTCCTGCCTCAAGGCGAGGCGGTGGACCCGGGCGTGCAGGTCTATCGCTCCGGCGCGGATTCGCCGAACGTCTCCGTGCATCGCAATCCCGACGGCTCGACGACGGTGGTCGTCCGCAACGAGCCGCAGGTGACGACATCGACACGCTACGTGCCCGCCGCGCCGCCGCCGCCGCCACCCGCGCCCACCTACATCGCGCGGCGCCGCTGACGCCGCCGGCCGGCACTCAGCGCGGGGCGGCGCCGGCGAAGGTGACGATGCTCTCCGCGCCGTTCGCGGCGAGGGCGGCGACGCCGAAGAAGTGATCGTCGATGTTGACGTTGTTGAGCACGAGGGTCGTCCCGGTCACGTCGCGGCTGTCCGTCCACATCTGCCCGTCGGCGCGGCGCCAGCGGACGCGGTAGCCGGCGGCGCCCGGCACGGCCGCCCACTTTACCGTGGTATCGGCGGATAGCGCACCGGCTATGGTCACGTCGTGCGGGGCGGCAGGCGCATCGGCCAGTTCGGCGGCAACGGCTACGTTCAGCGCGGTCACGCGGGCGAGAAAGGCGAAGTCGACCCCGTCGATCGTGTCGCCGTATCGTTTGCCGTTCGCGGTCCGCAGATCCTGATGCTGCCGGTCGTAATTCTCCGCCGGTTCCGAAAAGCGTACGGCGGGGAAGCCGGCCTCCTGGAAGGGGGTCTGATCCCCGCCGCGGCCGAAGCGATCGGGCCGGCGCACCGCCACCACCTCAAGCCCGATGTCCGGGCGCGCCGCGGCCACCCGCAGCACCGCCTTGGCAACGGCGCGGGATGGCGAATCGTCCTCCATCCCGATCGCCCGCTGCGCCTTCAGGCCGGGTAGATCGGCGCTGCTGCGAATGCCTTCGCTGAATATGCGGATGCGATTGGTGATGTGTTCACCGCCGATGCCGTGCGTATTGCCGACGATATCGTTGTTGAGCACCGCCGCGATCTTCCAGCCGCGCGCCTTGGCCGTCTCGGCCAGCAGGGTGCCGCCCCACAGGCCCTGTTCCTCCCCGGAAAGTGCCGCATAGACGATCGTGCCTGCGAACTTCCGCTTCGACAGCAGCCGCGCCGCCTCGATCGTCAGCGCCACGCCGGAGGCGTCGTCGTTCGCGCCGGGGGCGTCGGCGGTGATGTTCATCACATCGGTGACGCGGCTGTCGATATGGCCCTGGATGATGATTACCCGGTCGGGATCGCCCGATCCCTTCTGGATCGCGATGACGTCTTCGACACGCACGCCCCCCGGCGCGCGCGGGCCGGTGAAATCGCGACCGATCGTCTCGACGGTGAGGCAGTTGCCGCATGTCCGGCCGATCGCCTCGAAGCGTTTCGCCGCCCAGCGCCGCGCCGCGCCGATACCCCGCTTCGGATCGGTGGCCGACGAAAGCGTGTGGCGCGTGCCGAAGCCGACCAGCGCCTCGATCGTGCTGCGCAGCTGTGCCGCATCGGGCGCCGGGCCGGGTGCAGGCGCGGCGGCGATCAGCGCGGCGCCGGTGGCGAGGAGGGCAGCGGGGCGGAGGGCGTTGCGGTGCATGCCAGATCATGCGGCGGCGCACCGGATTCTCCAAGGAAAACCGCGGCGTCGGCGGTGCGGCGCGCTTCAGCTCAGCCGGTCGAGCGCCTCGTCGCCGAGCGATCCCGGGATGATCATGACCGGGCAGGGCATCGATCCGGCATCGATCCCCGCTACGTAGGCGAGCAGCGGGCTGGGGGCGCCGCCGGCCGGCGCGCCGACCACCAGAGCGGCGGTATCCGGCCTGTCCTCGAGTATGGCACGGACGACCTCGACCGGCTCGCCCTGGCGGACGGTGATCGTCGGCCGCAGCCCGGTCTCCTCGATCAGCTCGCCCGCCGCCTGGGCGACCAGCGCCTCGGCGCGCAGCTGCGCCTCCTCCTCCATGGCCGCCTGGACGCCGCCCCACTGGACGAATTCGGCCGGGGCGACGAGCGCCAGGATCTCGATCGCGCCGCCCGTCTTGGCCGCACGCCGTGCCGCAAAGCGCAACGCCACCCGCGATTCCTCTCCTTCGTCGATCACGACCAGATAGGTGCGCATCGCCGTTCCCCCGTTATAGGTGCGCATCGCCGTTCCCCCGTTCATTTCGGCTGCGACGGTGCGTCATTCGATGCCCCTGCGCAAGCGGCGGACTTGACCCCGGCAGCGTTGTTGGCCGAGAGAGTTGCGCATCCGAAAAGCGGACCCGGAGAGGCGGACGCCAATGCCGATCGAATTGAAGATGCCTGCGCTCTCACCGACGATGGAGGAGGGAACCCTCTCCAAGTGGCTCGTCAAGGAAGGCGATACCGTTGCCGCCGGCGACCTGCTGGCCGAGATCGAGACCGACAAGGCGACGATGGAGTTCGAGGCCGTCGATGAAGGCACCATCGGCCGCATCGTCGTTCCCGAGGGAACCGACGGCGTGAAGGTCGGCACGGTGATCGCGCTGATCCTGGGCGAAGACGAGGATGCGAGCGCCGCGACGGCGAGCGTGGCCCCGACGCAGGCCAAGGAGCCGCCCGTCGCGGAGAAGGGCGCTGCCGCCAAGCCGCAGGCGGACGCCGTTCCGCCGAAAAGCCCGGCCAATGCACCGCAGGCGCCTGCCGCCCCGGCCGCCGCCGCGCCCGGCAGCCGGATCAAGGCAAGCCCGCTCGCGCGCCGTCTGGCCGCCCAGCAGGGGCTGGATCTGAAGGGTGTCAGCGGATCGGGGCCGAACGGCCGCATCGTCCGCGCCGATCTCGCCAATGCCAAGGCGGCCGCTGCGGCTGCTCCGGCCGCCACGTCGTCCGCCGCACCGGCGAACGCCGCGGCGCCGACGGCAAGCACGCCGGCCACGTCCGACATCCCGCACGAGGCGGTGAAGCTGTCGAACATGCGCAAGACGATCGCGCGGCGGCTTACCGAATCCAAGCAGCAGGTGCCGCACATCTACCTGACGGTGGATATCAACCTGGATGCGCTGCTGAAGCTGCGTGGCGATCTGAACAAGGGTCTGGAGAGCCGGGGCGTCAAGCTGTCGGTCAACGACATGCTGGTGAAGGCGCTTGCCGTCGCGCTGGTCGAGGTGCCGGTGTGCAACGTCCAGTATGCCGGCGACCAGCTGCTCCAGTTCAAGCGCGCCGATATCTCGGTCGCGGTGTCGATCCCCGGCGGGCTTATCACCCCGGTCGTGGTCGATGCCGGATCGAAGAGCCTCTCCCGCATCGCGACCGAGATCAAGGATCTGGCCGGCCGCGCCCGCGAGGGTAAGCTGAAGCCCGAGGAATATGCCGGCGGCACCGCGTCCCTGTCGAACATGGGCATGTACGGGATCAAGCAGTTCGAGGCGGTGATCAACCCGCCCCAGGCGATGATCATGGCGATCGGCGCGGGCGAAAAGCGCCCCTATGTCGTCGGCGACGAGCTGAAGATCGCGACCGTGATGTCCGCCACCGGCAGCTTCGATCACCGTGCGATCGACGGCGCGGACGGCGCCCAGCTGATGCAGGCGTTCAAGCGACTGTGCGAGAACCCGCTGGGCATGCTGGCCTGAACCGGGACCGGAGGGTGAGCGAAGAGCCGGATAGACCGCCCCCGCAGGCACCGGCGATCCGCGTGACCGCGATGCCCGCGGATACCAACCCGTATGGCGACATCTTCGGCGGATGGCTGATGAGCCAGATGGACCTCGCCTCCTCGTCGGTCGCATCCCGGCATTCGCGGGGGCGCGCGGTGACGGTGGCGGCGGACGCGATGGTGTTTCACAAGCCGGTCTCGGTCGGCGACGAGGTTTCGGTCTACGCCAGGCTGATCGGCGTGGGGCGGACATCGATGCGGGTCCGGTCCGAGGCATGGCGGCGGGCGCGCAACGACGAGACCACGGAGAAGGTGACCGAGGCAGTATTCACCTTCGTCGCCATCGGCGAGGACCGGCAGAAGCGCAGCGTGCCGCCGATGCCGGAGACGCCGGGCAATATTGATCCTTGAGCCCGCGATCCAGACATCGGCGGCATGACGGAACGGGGAAGAGCAATGGCTGACACGTACGATCTCATCATCCTCGGCTCGGGCCCGGGCGGCTATGTCGCGGCGATCCGCGCCGCGCAGCTGGGGCTCAAGACCGCCATCGTCGAGCGCGAGCGGCTGGGCGGCATCTGCCTAAACTGGGGCTGCATCCCGACGAAGGCGCTGCTGCGCACGTCGGAAATCTACCATTACATGCAGCATGCCGAGGCCTACGGGCTGAGCGCCGGCAACGTCTCCTTCGATCTGGCCAAGATAGTCGATCGCAGTCGCAAGGTGGCCGGGCAGCTCAATGCCGGCGTCAAGGGGCTGATGAAGAAGAACAAGATCACCGTGGTCGAGGGCTTCGGCACGATCACCGCCAAGGGCCGGATGACCGTCAGGAACGGCGACAAGTCGACCGATCTGGAGGCAAAGGACATCATCGTCGCCACCGGCGCGCGTGCGCGGGACCTGCCGTTCGCGCCGGCCGATGGCGAGCGGATCTGGACCTACCGCCACGCGATGACGCCCAAGGAGATGCCGACCAAGCTGCTTGTCATCGGATCGGGCGCGATCGGCGTCGAATTCGCCAGCTTCTACAACGATATGGGCGCCGACGTGACGATCGTCGAGATGCTCGATCGGATCCTGCCCGTCGAGGACGCCGAAGTTTCCGACTTCATGCTGAAGGCGCTGACCAAGCAGGGGATCAAGATCCTGACCGGCTCCGGCGTCGAGAAGATCGACAAATCGGCGAACGGGATCACCGCCAGCATCAAGGGCAAGGACGGCAAGGTCACCACGGGCGACTACAGCCACGTCATCGTCGCCATCGGCATCATCTCGAACACCGAAAACATCGGGCTGGAGGGGCTGGGCGTGAAGTCCGAGCGCGGCACGATCCTGACCGATTCCTATGGCCGCACCAACGTCGAAGGAATCTGGGCGATCGGCGATGTCGCCGGTGCGCCGTGGCTGGCGCACAAGGCCAGCCACGAGGGCGTCGTCGCGGCGGAGGCGATCGCCGGCTACAAGGGCGTTCACCCGATGGAGAAATGGAACATCCCCGGCTGCACCTATTCCCGCCCGCAGGTGGCGTCGGTCGGCATGACCGAGGCGCTCGCCAAGGAAAAGGGCCACAAGGTCAAGGTCGGCAAGTTCCCCTTCATCGGCAACGGCAAGGCCATCGCGCTGGGCGAGGCCGAAGGCTTCGTGAAGACGGTGTTCGACGAAACGACCGGCGAACTGCTCGGCGCGCACATGGTGGGTGCGGAAGTGACCGAGCTGATCCAGGGCTATGTCGTCGCCCGCCAGCTGGAGACGACGGAGGCCGAGCTGATGCAGACGATCTTCGCCCATCCCACCCTGTCCGAAATGATGCACGAGAGCGTGCTCTCGGCGTACGGGCGGGCGATCCACTTCTAGGGCGGATCACGCTGCGGCGGGCAATCCGCCGGCCCACGCCACCCCCGGCTGGAGCAGCGCGCGCTCTACGCCGAAATCGCTGCCGTGGTTGCCATGAAGCATGCGACGACGGCGCCGACCATTGCCAGCGGCTGCCCAGCGGCTGCCCTTCGGCGTCCAGCGGGCGCGCTGGACGTGCGCGATCGGATCCGGCCGACCCGGCGGTGGCGCGGGCCTCGCCCGGCGGCTTCCCCGCGGCCGACGATTGCATGCGCCGGCGCCGGCCGACAGAAGCGGGCAGGGGCGTTGACCGCCCCCGAGTCCATCGTTATAGCGCCGCACTGCCCGCGGGCTGGGATCAGGCGAACGTCCTGAATGCCGGTCCGACGAACGGGCATGCGCTTGAACATTGCTGATGCGTGTGAAGGCCAAGGGGGCCAGTGTGGCCGCCGGGGCTTTTGTGCATTCCGCCTTACCCGCGGATGCAGGGTGCATCGGTAAAGTAACTCCTAGAGGTGAAGGGCTTCATGCCAACGATCAACCAGCTGATCCGCAAGGGTCGCGAGCCGCAGAAGGCCAAGTCCAAGGTCCCTGCGATGGAGCAGAACCCGCAGAAGCGCGGCGTCTGCACCCGTGTCTATACCACGACCCCGAAGAAGCCGAACTCGGCTTTGCGCAAGGTGGCCAAGGTTCGCCTGACCAACCAGCGCGAAGTGATCAGCTACATTCCGGGCGAGGGCCACAACCTTCAGGAGCACTCGGTGGTGCTGATCCGCGGCGGTCGCGTTCGCGATCTTCCCGGCGTCCGCTACCACGTGCTGCGCGGCGTGCTCGACACGCAGGGCGTGAAGGATCGTCGCCAGTCCCGTTCCAAGTACGGCGCCAAGCGTCCGAAGTAAGCCGGTCGGGCGCGGCCGGTGCATAACCGGCCGGTCCGTTCTCGACCCCCAGGGCTGAAGTTTAGAGGAAATACCAGATGGCTCGTCGTCGCCGCCCAGAAAAGCGCGAAATCCTGCCCGACCCGAAGTTCGGGGATGAGGTCCTTTCCAAGTTCATGAATTCGGTGATGCTCGACGGCAAGAAGTCGACCGCCGAAGGCATCGTGTACGGTGCGCTCGATACGGTTCAGACCCGCGCCAAGCGCGATCCGCTGGGCGTGTTCCACGATGCGCTCAACAACGTGAAGCCGGGCATCGAGGTCCGCAGCCGCCGCGTCGGTGGCGCGACCTACCAGGTCCCCGTCGAGGTTCGCCCCGAGCGTTCGCAGGCGCTGGCGATCCGCTGGCTGATCTCCGCGGCGCGTGCCCGCAGCGAGAACACGATGTCTTCGCGCCTGTCCGGCGAGTTGATGGACGCCGCGAACAACCGCGGCAATGCGGTGAAGAAGCGTGAAGACGCGCACCGCATGGCCGAGGCGAACCGCGCCTTCAGCCATTACCGCTGGTAGACGGCGGTAAACGGCACGCCGGCTTCGGCTGACGGGCTGACATTGACGACAATCTCGCCTATATGATGGGGAGCCGGGCAGCCGGCTCCCCACATCGCTAAGGAAGCTCCGATCATGGCCCGCAGCCATCCGCTCGAGAACTATCGCAACATCGGCATCATGGCCCACATCGATGCCGGCAAGACGACGACGACCGAGCGCATCCTTTATTACACCGGCAAGTCCTACAAGATCGGCGAGGTCCATGAGGGCACCGCCACGATGGACTGGATGGAGCAGGAGCAGGAGCGCGGGATCACGATCACGTCGGCTGCGACGACGTGCTTCTGGAACGATCACCGGATCAACATCATCGACACGCCGGGCCACGTCGACTTCACGATCGAAGTCGAGCGGTCGCTGCGCGTGCTCGATGGCGCGGTCGCATGTTTCGATGGCGTGGCCGGCGTTGAGCCGCAGTCCGAGACGGTGTGGCGCCAGGCGGAAAAGTACAAGGTTCCGCGGATGTGCTTCGTCAACAAGCTTGACCGAACCGGCGCCAGCTTCGAGCGGTGCGTGGAGATGATCAAGGATCGTCTCGGCGCGCGTCCGGCGGTGCTGTATCTGCCGATCGGCATCGAGGGCGGGTTCAAGGGTCTGGTCGATCTGGTCGAGAACCGTGCGATCATCTGGCTCGAGGAGTCGCTCGGCGCGAAGTTCGAGTATCAGGAGATCCCGGCGGATCTGGTCGATGCGGCGGCGACGGCGCGTTCCGAGCTGATCGAAATGGCGGTCGAGCAGGACGACGACATCATGGAGGCGTATCTGGAGGGCAACGAGCCCGACACCGCCACCCTGAAGGCGCTGATCCGCAAGGGCACGCTGAACTTCTCGTTCGTGCCGGTTCTCTGCGGCTCGGCCTTCAAGAACAAGGGCGTGCAGCCGCTGCTCGACTCGGTGGTCGACTACCTGCCTTCGCCGCTCGACATTCCCCCCGTCGAAGGTCTGAAGCTGGACGGCGTGACGCCCGATACGCGTCCGCCGACCGACGATGCGCCGATGTCGGCACTGGCGTTCAAGATCATGAACGATCCGTTCGTCGGCACCCTGACCTTCGCGCGCATCTATTCCGGTACGCTGGAGACCGCTTCGTCCGTGACCAACTCGGTCAAGGACAAGAAGGAAAAGGTCGGCCGCATGCTGCTGATGCACGCGAATGACCGTGAGGACATCCAGGTGGCCTATGC
>NZ_JAQGLK010000080.1 GCF_028292925.1 Sphingomonas bacterium | reverse complement strand
GAGGCGAAGATAATCGTTTCCTGCGGCACCATCGCGATCCGCGCCCGGACCGCCGCAGGATCTGCGTCGCGCAGGTTCACGCCATCCAGGCTGACAACCCCGCTGTCCGGATCGTAGAAACGCTGCGCAAGCTGGAACAGGGTGGACTTGCCCGCCCCCGAAGGGCCGACCACGGCGACCATCTCACCAGGCTCGACCGCGAGCGAAAAGGCGTCGAGCGCGCGGGTCTCCGGGCGAGTGGGGTAGCGGAACACGACGTTTTCGAACGCCAGCCGCCCGGCGGCGGGGACGGGCAGGGGCTGCGGCACCGCCGGTGCGCGGATCTCGGGCTGCTCCGCCAGCAGCTCGGCAATCCGCCCTGCCGCGCCGGCGCCGCGCAGCAGATCGCCATAGACTTCGGTCAATGCTCCGAACGCGCCGGCGACGAGGCCGCCGGTCAGGACGAATGCGGCGATCGATCCTCCGGACAGCCGGCCCGACGCGACGTCGATCGCGCCCTGCCACATCACCATCGTGATCGAGCCGAACACGAGCATGATGACGATCCCGGTCATCACCGCGCGCAGGACGATACGGCGGCGCGCGGTGGCGAATGCAGCGTCGACCGCGGTGTTGAAGCGGCCCGCCTCCCGCTGTTCCTGCCCGAACGCCTGGACGATCTTCATCGCCCCGAGCGTCTCGGCGACCATCGCGCCGACATCCGCAACGCGATCCTGGCTGAACCGCGAAACGCTGCGCAGGCGGCGGCCTATCACGACGATCGGCAGGACGATGACCGGGATGCCGATCAGCAGCAGCCCGGTGAGTTTCGGCGCGAGCGTGAACAGATAGGCGATGCCCCCGATCCCCATGACGAGGTTGCGCAGCGCCACCGAAACGGTCGTCCCCACGATCTGTTCGATCACCGAGGTATCGGCAGTGAGCCGGGACGCGATTTCCGACGGGCGGTTTTCCTCGAAGAAGCGGGGGGCGAGCGTCAGCAGGTTGCGCTGCACGGCGCTGCGGACATCGGCCACCACCCGCTCGCCAAGCCAGGAGACGAAGTAGAAACGCAGCGCCGTCGCCATCGCCAGCACGACCACGATCATCAGCAGATACCGGAAGTAGGGGCTGACCTCCCCCGTGCCGGAGGCGAAGCCCTGATCGATGATCCGCTTGAACCCGCTCGGGATCGCCAGCGTCGCGGTGGCCGCGACGATCAGCGACAGCACCGCGCCCGCAATCCGGCCGGGATAGGCGGTGGCGAACCCCCAGATCAGCCGAAGATTCCCGATGCTGCGGTCGGGCTTGGCGGCTGGAGCGGGTTCGGACATGGCGGACGCCTAGCAGCGGCAGCCCTGCCGCTCAACGTGCGTTGCCGAACTTCGCATGGGTAGCCGCGCCGCAGGGACTGGCAAGGTGGCGGCCGGATCGCTATCTCTGCCCGCATGTCAGACATGCTTAGCCAACCCATCGCCCCGCGTGCGCGCAAGCCCGACTGGATCCGCGTCAAGGCGCCCGTCGGTGCCGCCTTCGCCGAGACCAAGGCGTTGATGCGGCGCTTGAACCTCGCGACGGTGTGCGAGGAGGCGGCCTGCCCCAATATCGGCGAGTGCTGGACCAAGAAGCACGCGACCGTGATGATCCTGGGCGACACGTGCACGCGGGCCTGCGCCTTCTGCAACGTCAAGACAGGCATGCCCAGGGCGGTCGATCTCAGCGAGCCGCAGCATGTCGCCGACGCCGCCGCCGAGCTGGGGCTGGAGCATATCGTGGTCACCTCGGTCGATCGGGACGACCTTGCCGATGGCGGCGCGTCGCAGTTCGTCAAGGTGATCGAGGCGCTGCGCCGGACGACGCCGCGTACGACGATCGAGATCCTGACCCCGGACTTCCGCAACAAGGCGGACGCCGCGGTCGAATCGATCGTCGCGGCGCGGCCCGACGTCTACAACCACAATTTGGAGACGGTGCCGCGGCTCTATCCGACGATCCGGCCAGGTGCGCGTTATTATGCGTCGCTGCGGCTGCTGGAGAGCGTGAAGCGGCTCGATCCCTCGATCTTTACCAAGTCCGGCCTGATGACCGGGCTGGGTGAGGAGCGGCTCGAGGTTCATCAGGTGATGGACGACATGCGCTCTGCCGGCATCGATTTCCTGACGATGGGCCAGTATCTGCAGCCGACGCCGCGCCACGCCAAGGTGCAGGAGTTCACGACGCCGGAGACCTTTTCGGCCTATGCGGCGATCGCGCGGGCGAAGGGCTTTCTGCTGGTCGCGGCGAGCCCGCTGACCCGTTCCAGCTACCATGCCGGGGACGACTTCGCCAAACTCCGCGCGGCGCGCGAGGCCCAGCTCGGACGGCTCTGATGCCGCGCCACGCCGAGACCCGCCATCTGCCGTATAGCCCCGAGCAGCTGTTCGATCTGGTAGCGGACGTGCCCCGCTACCAGGAGTTCCTGCCGTGGGTGGTCGCGGTGCGGGTGCGGACGGATAGCGAGACGGAGATGGTCGCCGACCTCGTCGTCGGGTTCAAGGCCCTGCGTGAGCGGTTCACGTCGCGCGTGCTGAAGGTTCGGCCGAATACGATCCGCGTCGACTATGTCGAAGGGCCGCTAAAGTATCTGCGCAACGACTGGACGTTCCGTCCGGACGGAGCGGGCGGCACGTACCTCGATTTCGCGGTGGATTTCGCATTCCGCTCGCGAATATTCGAAGCGATTGCCGGGCAGATGTTCGACAGGGCGCTGCGCAAGATGATCGGCGCGTTCGAGGCGCGGGCGGCCGAACTCTACGGTGTCGTGTCATCCGGCATCAGCCAGTCGAGCGCACACAGCGCCGCCTGAAGGCGGATGCCGCCGCGGCCCAGATCGCCGAACTCGCGCCTGTCCGCCGCCACTTCATCGGGATTGCCATCGCGCCGGGCGCGCCCGAACACGACGGTGCCGACTGGCTTGCGATCGCTGCCGCCGCCGGGGCCGGCAATTCCGGTGATCGCCACCGCAACGTCCGCCTTGCTCTTGGCCAGCGCACCGCGGGCCATCGCCCACGCCACCGCGATCGACACCGCACCGAACGTTTCGATCACGTCCAGGCTGATGCCGAGTTGTGCGATCTTTGCCTCATTCGAATAGGTTACGAAGCCGGCTTCGAAAACGTCCGAACAGCCGGGAACCTCGGTCAGCGCCGCGGAGACGAGGCCGCCGGTGCAACTCTCGGCCACCGCAATGGTCCGGCCGGCAGCGCGGTTCGCCTCGATCACGCGGGTGGCGGCGGCGACGAGTTCCGGGGGCAGGAGGGTGTCGGTCAGCGCCATCACGGCGCCGGACACATCTTCAGGTTCATGTCCGCGCTCACCATCACGAAGAGGGTCGCCAGAAAATCCACCATTCGGCTGGTCGGCAGGGTGGCCAGGGCGGCAATGCCGCTGTCGATCTGGCTACAGCTCGAAGGTTCGAACGCCTCGGCTACCCCACTCGAAACCAGCTGGTCGACAACAGCGCCACTGACAAACTCGCCGCCAAGATTCGACCCGAGCGTCAGGCGCGATATCCTGGTGAAGGCGGGCGACGCTTCCTCCCAGCTCTTGCCGCTCGCTCGCAGCCGGGCCGAAAGACCGGCGGCGGAGGTGCGGAGATACGCCTTCGGTCCGAGGCTGCTCCGGCACCTGGCGGCCACCGCGTCGACCGCGCCGGGCAGGGCGAACGACGAGATTGTTTGCAGATCCACGTAGGACGCACAATCCACGGCGGTGGATTGTGCCGCGATCGTGGCCGGGGTCGCAGCCATCAGCGCGACCGCAGCGAATCTGGACATTCGTTTCATTCGGTTTCCGGTATCCTGATCGTCGCGACGGCTTGAGCCGCAATCCCCTCACCCCGCCCGGTAAAGCCGAGCCGCTCGGTGGTGGTGGCCTTGATGCTAACTTGCCCTTCGCGCACCTGCAACAAGCCGGCGATCCGCGTGCGGATAGCATCCCGATGTGGGCCGACCTTGGGGCGTTCGCAGATGACGGTGACATCGACATGATCGATCCGCCCCCCCCGCTGCGCGACAAGGCTGCGGGCGTGATCGAGGAAGCGGCCGGAGTCGGCGCCTTTCCACCGCGGATCGGACGGCGGGAAATGCGTGCCGATATCCCCGTCGCAGATCGCGCCGAGCAGTGCGTCCGTCAGCGCGTGAAGCGCCACGTCTGCGTCCGAGTGACCGATGAGCGCGTGATCGTGGGCGATGAACACGCCGCCGAGCATGATCCCGTCGCCAGGGCCGAAGACGTGGACGTCGAAACCCAGGCCGGTGCGGGTGACGAGCGGGCGCGCCAGCCGCACTGCCGCCGCGGCCATGTCGGCGGGGTGGGTCACCTTGTCGAGCATGGGGTCACCCGGAACGGTTGCAACGTGGAGCCCGGCGGCGCGGGCGACCTGGGCATCGTCCGTGGCTTCGCGGTCCGCAGGCCAGGCGCGGTGTGCCGCCAGGATCAGGGGAAAGCGGAACGCCTGCGGGGTCTGCACCCGAAGCAACCCGTCCCTTGTCACCGGATCGCCGAGCATGTCGCCGCCGCGGGCCAGGCTGTCGACGACGGGCAGGGCGGGGACAGCGGCGCCGGCGCCCTCCAGCGCAGCGAGGAGCCGGTGGATGACGGTGACCGGTATGATTGGTCGCGCCGCGTCATGGATCAGCACCTGCCCGGGGGCGTGCGAGGCGATCGCCTCAAGCCCGCGAAGGACGCTCTCGCGCCGGGTAACCCCGCCGATCACCGGCGGCGGCAGGGTTCGATCGCCGATCGCGCCGGTGTAGAGATCCTCCTGGCCGGCCCCGATCACCACCTGCACCGCGTCTATGCCGGGGTGCGCCGCCAAGGCGTCTATCGCATGGGCCAGCAGCGCCTTGCCCGCGATAACGGCATATTGCTTGGGGGCATCGCCGCCCGCGCGCTCACCACGGCCGGCGGCGACGATCAGGGCGAAGGTTGTGGCGGTGGCCGACATGGCGCGGCGCTTAGCCGAGCGCGACCTTGCCCGCCAGCACCATGTCGTCTAGGCATGCTGCTGCAATTTTAGGCAGCTTCGTACCCGTATATGCCCCGTCTCAGCCCCATCCAGATCGGCCCGGTGACGATTCCGGATCCTGTCATCCTCGCACCCATGACCGGCGTGACCGACATGCCGTTCCGCCGCATGGTCCGCCGTTTCGGATCGGGGCTGAACGTCACGGAGATGATCGCCAGCCAGGCCGCGATCCGGGAAACCCGCCAGTCTCTCCAGAAGTTGATGTGGGATCCGAGCGAGGAGCCGGTCTCGATGCAACTCGTCGGCTGCACGCCATACGAGATGGCGGAGGCGGCCAAGCTGGCGGAGGATCGCGGCGCCGCGATCATCGATATCAACATGGGCTGCCCGGTGCGAAAGGTGACGAACGGCGATGCCGGATCGGCGCTGATGCGCGATCTCAAGTCGGCGGGCGCCATCGTGGCGGCGACCGTGCGCGCGGTCTCGGTGCCGGTGACGCTGAAGATGCGGATGGGCTGGGATCATGACAGCCTGAACGCGCCGGAACTGGCCCGCATCGCCGAAGATCTCGGCGCCCGGATGGTGACGGTTCACGGCCGTACCCGCAACCAGATGTACAAGGGGCAGGCCGACTGGGGTTTCATTCGCCGTGTGAAGGATGCGGTGTCGATCCCGGTGATCGCCAATGGCGACATATGCGGGATCGAGGATGCCGAGGCGGCACTCGCCCAATCCGGCGCGGACGGGGTGATGATCGGTCGGGGCGCCTATGGGCGGCCATGGCTGCTCGGCCAGGTGATGCGCTGGCTGGCGACCGGCGAGCGGCAGGAAGATCCATCCATAGACGAACAATATTCAACGATCGTAGAGCATTACGAGATGATGCTCACTCTTTATGGTGAACTTACCGGCGTCAACATGGCGCGCAAGCACATCGGCTGGTACACCAAGGGGCTGCCGGGATCGGCCGAGTTCCGCAATCGCGTCAATCAGGAGCCGAGCTCGGCGGTCGTGCTCGGCATGCTTCGGGAGTTCTATGCGCCATGGCTCTCCCGGGCAGCGGCCTGATCCGTTTCGCCCGGCGGGCGGCCGCGCCCGATCCCGGCGCGCCGACGCCGGCCGAGCTCGTCGCCGTGCTGCCGGCGCCGCTGCTGGTGATCGATCCCGACGGGGTGATCACGGAGGCGAACGTCGCGGCCGAGACGCTGCTGAACCTCAGCCGCACCGCGCTGGTCGGCACGCGTGCGGAAACCCTGATCGGCGCCGCTTTGGCCTCCGTGCCGAGCGACGCGCCGTTTGCCGCCTATGAGTTCCAGCTGGTGCTGCCCGATGGGCGCACGCGCCGCGCCGACGTGACCGCCGCACCTCTGCCCGATCGCCCCGGCTGGCGGGTGCTTACGATTCACGGGGCCGCGCCGGACCATATCGTTTCCCGCCGATCGGATCGCGAAGGCGGCACCCGAACGGCCGCCGGCGCCGCGGCGCTGCTGGCGCACGAGATCAAGAATCCGCTCTCCGGCATCCGCGGTGCCGCGCAGCTGCTCGAGTCGACCTGCGACGAAGGCTCGCGCGATCTCACCCGGCTGATCCGCGACGAGGTCGACCGGATCACCGCTCTGATCGATCGGATGGAGGGGTTTACCGATACGCGGCCACTCGATCTGACCCCGCAGAACATCCACGCCATCCTCGCCCATGTCCGGGAGGTCGCGGCGCAGGGCTTTGCACGGAATTTCGTCCTCCGCGAGATTTACGATCCGTCGCTGCCCGCCGTGCTCGGCCATCGGGACGCGCTGATCCAGGTGCTGCTGAACCTGATGAAGAATGCGGCCGAGGCAATGCAGGATCTGCCCGGCGGATCGATCACGCTGACCACCGCCTACCGCCACGGCGTTTCGGTGCAGGCGCGCGGCGGGGACGGGCGGCAGCCGCTGCCGATCGAAATCTGCGTGATCGACGACGGGCCGGGCGCGCCGGACGAACTGGCGCCGCACCTGTTCGATCCGTTCGTCACCTCGAAGCGCACCGGCACCGGCATCGGGCTGGCGCTGGTCGACAAGCTGGTCGCGGATCTCGGCGGGATCGTCGAATATGCGCGGGAGGGGCAGCCGCTGCGGACGGTATTCCGCCTGATGCTGCCACGCGCCCGCAACGAGACCGGAGTGAAGCCGTGAGTGCCAGCCGTATCCTCGTCGTCGACGACGACGCCGCGATCCGCACCGTCGTGCGCGAGGCGCTCCGCCGCGAGGGTCACATCGTCGAGACGGCCGGATCGGTGGCCGAACAGCACCAGGTGCTGGAACGCTTCGCGCCGCACGTTCTTGTCACCGATGTCGTGCTGCCCGATGGTAACGGGCTGGATATCGTGCCGGCGATGCTGGCCCAATATCCGAACATGCCGGTGATCGTGCTGTCCGCGCAGAACACGTTGGCGACGGCCGTGCGCGCCAACGAACAAGGCGCGTTCGAATATCTCCCCAAGCCGTTCGATCTCGGTGAGCTGACCCGCGCGGTTGCCGCCGCGATCGCCGCCGGCGGACAAACGGGCGGCGGGGCGACAGCGGATGCGCCATCGGACGAGCTGCCGCTGATCGGCCGATCGCCCCCGATGCAGGAAGTGTACCGCACGATCGCGCGCGTGGTCGCCAACGATCTGACGGTGCTGATCCTGGGCGAATCCGGGACGGGCAAGGAGCTGGTGGCGCGGGCCGTTCACGATCTCGGCCCGCGCGCGAAGCGGCCCTTCGTCGCGATCAACATGGCCGCCATCCCGCGCGAGCTGATCGAATCGGAGCTGTTCGGGCATGAACGCGGCGCGTTCACCGGGGCGGCCGCGCGCACCGCCGGGCGGTTCGAGCAGGCGCAGGGCGGAACGCTGTTCCTCGATGAGATCGGCGACATGCCGTTCGAGGCCCAGACGCGGCTGCTGCGTGTGCTCCAGGCTGGCGAATTCACCCCGGTGGGCGGTGCGCGCTCGATCCGTGCCGACGTGCGGATCATCGCCGCCACCCACAAGGACCTGCCGAAGCTGATCGCCGACAACAGCTTTCGTGAGGATCTCTATTACCGCCTGAATGTCGTCCCGGTCCGGCTTCCCGCTCTCCGGCAGCGGCCGGAAGACATTGCCGAACTGGCGCGCCATTTCCTCGATCGGGCCGCGGCAGACGGGCTGCCCCGCAAGCTGCTGGCGCCGGATGCGGTGGAGCGGTTGGCACAGCATGGCTGGCCCGGTTACGTCCGCGAGCTTGAAAACCTGATGCGGCGGCTGGCGGCGCTCACCCGCGAAGAGGTGATCGGCGCCAAGGCCGTCGAGCAGCAGCTGAGCGGCCCCGTCGCGCCGCATCAGCCGCCGGTCCTCGCCTCATCCGGCGGGCTGGCGGACGCGATCGAGGTGCATCTCGCGCGCTACTTCGCCACGTTCGGCCGGGACCTGCCGCCCGACGGGCTGTTCGAGCGGGTCCTCGCCGAGGTCGAGCGGCCTCTGCTGCGGCTCAGCATGGCGGCGGCACATGGCAATCAGCTTCGGGCCGCGCGGCTGCTGGGGATCAACCGCAACACGCTTCGCAAGAAGCTGACCGAACGCGGAATCGATCCGACCGACCTCCGCCGGATCGATTGAAGCGGAGGCCGGCGCCGGCCGCTCGGTCCGGCTTGTCGATTGCGTCGGCGTCTGGAACTGTGTGTCGAATGCAACGTTGATGTGGTACAGTGGCCACGATGTATGTTGCCTGCGGCGGGCGCCGCTCACTTTCCCGAACGAGGCGGCGACTGGCATTGCTGGTGCGGCGGCGGCGGCTTATGCCGCTGGTCGAGTTTGGCACCATCTTTGCGGCGATCGCGATCTTCGCCGCCAGCTATCTCATCATCACCGATAACGGTTCGCGGACGAGGCTGCTGTCGCCGCCGCTCGTCGCACTTTTGCTCGTCGCGAACCTCGTTCCTGCCATGGGGCTGCTCGTCCTGCTGGCGCGGCGGATCGCACGGGGCAGGGCGGCACGATCCGGAATGGGCGGGGGCGCGCGTCTGCACGTCCGGCTGGTCGCCTTGTTCTCGGCCATCGCCAGCGTGCCGACCTTGCTGGTGGTGATCTTCGCGTCTCTCCTGTTCCAGTATGGCGTGGAGTTCTGGTTCTCCGATCGCGCCCGCACCGTGCTGGAGAATGCGGACAGCGTCGCGCAGGCGTTCGTCGACGAGAACAAGCAGCGGATCGTCGCCGACGTCGTCGCAATGGGTGGCGACGTGAACGGCTATGCGATCGCGTTCGGGATGGATCAGCCGCGCTTCGCCGAGGGCCTGGCGTGGCAGGTGGCCGCACGAAACCTGTCGGAAGCGGCGGTGATCGTCATCGGCACGGATGGCCAGCGCAGGCTGATCGCCGGTGCGAACCTCGACAAGCGCCCGCTGGAGATGCGGCTGCCCGCCTCGTCATTGGGCGAACTGCGCAACGGCCTCGCCCGCGTGGTGACGGAGGCGGGGGACCGTGTCGAGACGGTGATCCGGCTCGATCCGCAAAGCGACGTCTATCTCTATGCCTCCCGCGACGTTCCGCGGACGGTGCTGTCGTCCGTGGCGCGGGCGCGAAACGCGCTTGGCGACTATAACAGCATGCTGGAGCGGTCCCGCACGCTGCAGGTCCGGTTCAACGCCGCGCTGCTGGTCGTCTCGCTGCTGATCGTCGCCGCGGCAATCTGGATCGCCCTTACGGTGGCCGACAGGTTGGTGCGGCCGGTATCCGATCTCGTCCTGGCCGCACGCCGCGTGGAAGCGGGGGATCTGAGCGCGCGGGTCGAGGCGCCGCGGCTGCGGGACGAGGTCGGCACGCTGGCCAGCGCGTTCAACCGCATGACCCGCAAGATCCAGGAGCAGACCGGCGCGCTCGACAGCCGCCGGGCCTTTACCGAGGCCGTGCTGAGCGCCGTGAGCGCCGGAGTCGTCTCGGTGGATCGCGATCGCCGGATCCGCCTGATCAACCGCTCCGCGGAGACGCTGCTGCACACGCTTGGCCAGCGGCCGGAGGGCACGCCGCTGGAGGCGGTGTCGGCTGAGCTGGCGCGGTTGCTGGACGGCAGCGAGCGGGATGCGGTGGTGCAGATTGCCAGCGCCGGGGAGCCGCGCACGCTGGCGGTGCGGATCGTGCGCACCGCTGACGGGCACGTGCTGACATTCGACGATATCACCCAGCAGCTGGCCGACCAGCGC
Source organism: Sphingomonas bacterium (assembly GCF_028292925.1). Taxonomy (GTDB): domain Bacteria; phylum Pseudomonadota; class Alphaproteobacteria; order Sphingomonadales; family Sphingomonadaceae; genus JAQGLK01. Next base: position 200 of record NZ_JAQGLK010000080.1, on the reverse strand, counting down.
CGCGCCGCGTGGGCCGACGTAGCCCGGCGCATCGCACACGAGATCAAGAATCCGCTGACGCCGATTCAGCTTGCGGCCGAGCGGCTCCAGCGCCGGTACGGCCAGGAGATCCAGTCCGATGCATCTACGTTCGAGCGGCTCACCGCCACGATCGTTCGCCAGGTCGGCGATCTGAGGCGGATGGTCGACGAATTCTCCTC